>CAYWMR010000486.1:0-3848 GCA_964458965.1 uncultured Occallatibacter sp.
CGCTTTGAGCGGCTCACCAAATGAAGCCCCCGGCTCTGCCGGGGGTAATCTCACTTGCGGCGGCGGCGGGCAGTGCGCTGGGCTATCTGGATGGAATCCGATTGAGCTGGTCGGAGGACGGGATTGGCGGGCAAGGGCCGGCGGGCATGAGCATCCGCACCCATGAGCTGCAGATTATTGACGACTCGGAGACATCGCCGGCGTTTGCTGAATGGCGGGAGCGGGCGCGGCGATTCGGAATACGTTCGTGCGTATCGGTTCCGCTGAAGATTGAGAATGGCTGGCAGGGCGCTTTGCTGGTGTACTCCGCGCATCCGCACGCATTTGAATCGGCGCCGCTGGAAGTGTTTGAGCGCCTTGGCGAGCAGATTGTCCACGGTATCCAGGCGATTGAACACAGGCAGCAATTGGAAGCCGAGCGGAAGCACCTTGAAATAGCCCAGAAGAGTTTGACAGACGCGCTGCAAGCGTCGGTGGCGGCGATGGTCACGGCGATGGAGGTGCGAGACCCCTACACGGCGGGTCACGAGACCAGGGTTGCGGATATTGCTTATGCCATAGGCGCGGAGATGGGCTGGGATGAGAGCCGGCTTGAGGGGTTGCGGATGGCGGCGATGGTTCACGATATCGGGAAGCTATCGATACCGACGGAGATTTTGAGCAAGCCGGGGCGACTGACGGCGGAAGAATATACGCTGGTGAAGAAGCATCCGGAGAGCGGTTACGCGATTCTGCGGGAGATTCCCTTTTCGTGGCCGATTGCGGACATGGTGCGCCAGCATCATGAAAAGCTGGATGGCTCGGGGTATCCGCTGGGGCTAAAAGGCGATGAGATTCTTCCGGAATCGAAGGTTCTGGCAGTGGCGGACATTGTGGAAGCGATGACAACGACCCGGACCTATCGTCCTCCAATCGATCTGGATGTGGTATTGGATCAGATCGAGAGGGAGGCGGGAACGTTGCTGGATGCGGAGGCGGTGCGGATATGCGTTGGTCTTTTTCGCGAGAAGAAGTTTTCCATGCCTGGGATGACGCGGAGCTGACCGGTGAGTTGAAGCGAAGGTTCGTGGGGTGGATTTAGCGGCCTGTGTTTTTTGCCCAGGCGATTGGTGCTGAACAAATCCGCTCGCCGATTCAAATCCTCGCGTGATCTCTTTCTTACCCATGAAGTGGTGGAAGTGAGGTGACTTTTCAGCGCCCTGCCGGATTCCCGTCCCAGAAGTTCTTATCAATAGTGTTGATGGGAAAGACGCAGATTCTTCGACTCACCACCCCCAATCTCCACCCCAAAGAGCAGAGACCGCTCTTTGGGGACCTCGGAACTGAAAGACGTTTGGGGCCCCGTTCGCTGAGAATGACCTCCCAATATTGTTGCGAACGTCTGGGACACCTCACTAGAATGGGCGCAAGTCACCGAACTGAGGATCGTGCGCCATGGAGCTGGATTCAGGTCTTGCCGAGTCGACATCGATGTACCCGGAATTGACGCGGCCAGTTCCGCGCAATGTGCGAATGACGGGAACGGGTTGGGCCAATGTCGTGCTCTTGATGGTGATCTTAGGGGCCGCAGCAACATGGGCGGCGTACATGGGCAACGCAGCCTTGCACGCTTCAGCGAAGAGAGACACACTGCGGGCCGGCGCGGCTGAAGCTACGGGACAGATCACGCGGGAGTGGACCTCGGGACGAGGGAGTTCGACGCAACACATCCGCTATGAATTTGAAGTCGCAGGGACGATTTATTCCGGTGAGTCGATTGTGCCAGGCAGTATTTGGAAGAGCCTGAAGCACGCGGCCGGAGTGAAGATTAAGTACTCTACCGCCGATCCCCGCATCAATCATCCGGCCGGCTGGGAGGATTCGACCTTTCAAATCTGGATCCCGCTCATTGGTCCCGTGATGCTTTCATGCGTTGGTTTGGCTCTGGTGAGGCTGCTGCTCACGCAGCGACGCCTGGTGGCGGAGGGACTTCCCGCTGTGGCGTACGTTACCGAGCGCGTGAAGGGAAGCAAGGGCAGCATCACCCTTAAATACGAGTTCCGGACCGAAGGTGGAGAGATGGTGAAAGGCGCCTGCTACGAGGAGAAAAGGCAGGAGGTTGGATCGACCATTTTCGTGGTTTATCTTTCGGGGAAACCCGGCACCAGCCGGCCCTATCCATTCGAAACGTTCAAAGTGGATGGGTGAAAAACGGCAAGAATCGAGCGGAGCGGATGGGCTATTTGCGGAGCTGGGGATGAGCCTGGGTTGACTGCGGTTGGAGCGATGATTCTGGAACCGTCCGCATGCTGGATGCGTACACTGATGCGAGAGGTTGTGCCCATGCGGAATATGCGTTTTGTATTGTGCGTTTCAGTGTTGACTGTGGCGGCCTGCGGGATTTATTCGGCGCAGGCGAGCGGGGAAGACTGGCAGAAGTCGTATCCGATTTCCGGCAAAGCATCCCTCACGATCTCTACTGGAGATGCGGGGGTGGAGTTGCGCGCGTGCGGTGAATGCCGCGAGGTGCGGGTTCGCGTGGATTGGAGGGATCGAAAGCCGTCGGACTTCATCCTGACTGAGTCGCAGACGGGCGACCACGTGAGCTTCGAACTGAAGGAGAAGCCGCATTTGGGCCTTCACATGGTGGTGGGGGATTGGCATGAGCCTCAAGTGACCGTGGAGACGCCGTCGTTGCTGGATTTGGAAGCGCGGACCTCGGATGGCGGGTTGAGGGTTTCCGGCATTCAGGGAAGTCTGCAACTGCATACCAGCGATGGCAAGGTGGACGTGGAGGATGTTGGCGGGTCGCTGCGGCTGACGGCGAGCGACGGGTCGATTCGCATTCATAATGTGACGGGAACGCTGGAGTCGCGGTCATCGGACGGGCATGTGACGGTGGATGGGCGGTTCACGGCTGTCCAGGTACACACCAGCGACGGCAACCTGGACCTGACGCTGAATGAGGGGACGAAGTTGACTGGGTCGTCGCGGATTGAGAGCTCCGATGGCAGGGTGAGCGTGCGCGTGCCGCGGGCATTGGCGGCGGATTTGGACGTGCATACCAGCGACGGGCGGATCAATTGCTCGCTGCCGCTGACGATGGAGGGGTATAACTCCAATGGGTCTTCCGGACATGATTTGCGGGGGCGGTTGAATGCCGGTGGGGCGGAGTTGGCGATTCATACCAGCGATGGGAGTGTTACGATCGGGGCGTTGTAGACCATCTTACCTATCGGTGTAGAGTGAACGTGGGCCGGGAGGCCCACGTTACAGCCGGCCATGAGGCCAGCGCTACAAGCTCTTGCAGCCACTGGCAACGCTTATCGACAACAGGTTTGACTCAATTGTGTGACGTCCGCGGCGGGGATTATTCGTTGCGGAGGGTGATCATGGGATCTACGCTGGCGGCGCGCTGCGCGGGGGCCCATGCTGCTACGAGCGCGAGGACACAGAAGAGAATTGGGACCAGGGTGTAGGTGAGTGGATCGAGTGGGCTGGTCTCAAAGAGGAATCGCCTCATGAGGCGGGTGGCAGCTACGGCTCCGGCGATGCCCAGCGCTGAGCCTGCGATGGCTAACGCGAGGCTCTGGCCGAGGACCAGGCGGGCTATCTGAAGGCGGTTTGCGCCGAGGGCGAGGCGGAGGCCGATTTCGCGGGTTCTCCAACTGACGGTGTAGGAGATGAGGCTGTAGACGCCGATGGCGCCGACCAGGATGGCCAATGCTCCGAATGCGGTGAGGAGCATGGTGAGGGAGCGGGGCGCGGCGGTGGACGATGTGATGACGCTTTGAAGCGTGCGCACGCGGGTGACGGGGACTGAGGGATCAAGCTGGGTGACGAGGGTGCGCAGGCTGGCGGCCAACTCG
>CAYWMR010000487.1:0-3833 GCA_964458965.1 uncultured Occallatibacter sp.
TGTTTTCAAAACCAAACGCCACTGAAGAGCAGTTTCTATTCGCCTGCCGCACAGCACGCGTTGATGAGTTCGCAGAGCGTTTCGACGACAAGTACGACACCATCGTCGGCGAGCGTGGCGTCAAGCTTTCCGGCGGCCAGCGCCAGCGGTTGTCGATTGCGCGTGCCTTGCTGGCAGAGCCGCGCATCCTCATTCTCGACGAAGCAACCAGTTCGCTCGATTCCGAGTCCGAGGCAATGATCCAGGAAGGGCTGAACAAGCTGATGGAGGGCCGTACCACCTTCGTCATCGCTCACCGCCTGTCCACCATTCGGCGCGCTGACCAGATTCTGGTGGTCGAGGGCGGGCGCATCGTGGAGCGTGGCAACCACGCGGAGCTATTCGCTATGGGCGGCCGCTACTACGACCTCTACACCCGCCAGCACGGCCTCGAAGCAAATCTGTTTCTCGCGCCGGGTGAGGGAGACGTGGTGCCCGCCTAGTACGGTTGTGAATCTAGGATTCCGGAGGGAGCAGGGGGTTTTAACCCCCTGAAAAGGGGCAGATCGAAAAGGCCTTTAGGCCCGGGCCTTGCGCAACTCAAAACTTGGCGAAGTTCACCATCACCGTCCGGCTAGCCTCAATCGGTGTTCCCTTTTTCATTGCCGGCAGGAACTTGTAGTGCATCACGGCCGCCGTTGCCTTCTCGTCCATGCCAAATCCCAAACCCCGCCGTATCCGAACTGCCTTGGGCAATCCATCCACCCCTACCAGCACCTCAACCAGCGCCACCTGAACGTACGGATGCGCCGAATACGGATCGGCGAAATCCGCATCCACCGTGTGTATCGGTATCGGCTCCGTGTAAGACAAAGGATTATGGTGCTTATCTTCGAACTGCGATTCGTCCGGTAAGGGCAGATCCCGCTCTGTGATCAGCACCTGCGGCGCCGCATCGGCATGATTCAATCGAAACACGACCCGCACATCGATCCAGACAGGCACCGGCTTCCCAGCCAGCATCCCAGGCGCAAATATCGATTGCCTGACCGCCGCGTACGCGGAACGATCGCACTCGTCCCCGTGCTTGTGCAGAATCTGAATGTGCTGCGGCTTGCCGTTGGCATCAATCACCATGGCCATCACGGTAAACCCCTGAAGCTCCTTCGGAGAAAGGTCGTAAGGGTACTGGGCCAATATGGCCCGAACGATCCGCGGTGCCGACACTTCAGGACCCACGTAGTACACGCCATCCTGGTCCGGCGTCTGATGATACACGCGCGGGTGCGACGCAGCGTCCTGTGCCGAGGCAGTTGCAGCGGTTAACGAAAAAAGTGCCAATGCGAATCTCGATTTCATTCTTCTATTCTCCAATTCATTTTATTCTTCACGACTTCGTATTCTCATTCTTTGTGCTGCTGGCGGTGTTCGTCAAAGCCCATCGCCGGCGTCCCATAAAAAGAAATAGCGTCTCAATACTTGACATGAATTCTCATCGGAGGCAAACTGGAAAAGGCGTCATAAAGCGGAATGGAGGATCAATATGCGAGACACTGCCCCGCAGGGCACCTACAAAGTTCAGGCCCTGGACAGGGCTTTTGCCGTTCTCGACCTGCTCGGCGAAAGCGATACCCCACTCGGCCTCGCCCAGGTTGCGTCCTCACTCCAACTGCACAAAAGCACAGCCCATCGCTTTCTCATGGTGCTTGAGCGTCACCGCATGGTTGAGCGCACCACCACCGGTAAGTTTCGCCTGGGACTGCGCCTGTTCGACTTCGGCAATCGCGCCATCGAACAATACGATCTGCGCGACCGCGCCCAACCCCACCTCCGCCGCCTTGTAGCAGAGACCGAGGAGACCGCGCACCTGTGCATTCTGGAGCAGGCCCGCGTTATCTACATCGACAAAATCGAACCCGCACGGTCGGTCCGCATGATCACACGCATCGGCTCCAGCAACCCCGTCCATTGCACCTCGGTAGGCAAAGCGATTCTGGCTTTCCTGCCCGAGGAGCGCGCCGCGGACATCGTTCGCCGCACCCGATTTGAGCGATTCACCCATCGAACCATCGCCACTCCCGAAGCCTTGCGCGTCGAGATCGAGAAGACCCGCCGCCGCGGCTACGCGGTAGACGACGAAGAGTTGGAAGAGGGCCTGCGCTGCATTGCCGTACCATTGCTCGATGCGCAGCGCCTCCCGGTAGCCGCTGTAAGCATCTCCGGCCCGTCGTTCCGTGTAACTGCCCAGAAGCTTCCTGCCATAGCCAACCAGTTGCTCCAATGTGTACGCGGTATCTCCGCGGATATGGGCTATACCTCAGCAACCCGCGCTCCTCGCACTGCCTGGTCGGCATAGGCTTTGTTCGAGCAGCGTGTTGAGCATAGGCGCCTGTTTTTTAAGACCAGGCCGGCCCAAATGCCGTGATAACATTAACATTGTCCGGCGCCTACCGGAGGTTGTTGATTTACGTAGTTGGGGACGTAGCTCAGTTGGTTAGAGCGCTGCCCTGTCACGGCAGAGGTCGCGGGTTCGAGCCCCGTCGTCCCCGCCATTCATTCCAAAGCACTTAGGAGTGTTTGGCAACAAGAGTGACAGCCAATTCCGGGCACGATATGGGCACAATAAGCCCTCACCGAGCATTTACTGCTTCCTTCTCAAAACCAGTTGTGCCCACGTCTGAAAAAACTGCGCCCACCTTAGAAACCATCGTCCGTGCAGCCTTGCCGTGCGCCAGAGTCAGCGCCGGCCGGTTCGACTGCTCAATGACCTTGGTCATGGTTCAGGCGGAGGGAGCGGAACGCCGTGCTCGGCGATTTCGTTCAGTATTGTGCGAAAGTATACTCGTGACGCATGCGACGTAAGTTTCGCTCAACCGCCGTAACCGGTCCTCCCGGAGGGAGAGAATGAAAATAGCCCAGGGTGAAACCCTGGGTAAGCGTTCAAAGGAGAGATCTTCCGTCCTGTAGGGACGGTGTGGCCCCGCCGCACGGCCGCTGGATTCATCGGTCCATGGCGGAGAGCATTCCCTTCGAGCGCCGTCTTATCGGTAGGCTAAAAGCGCCAAACGCTCGCCGGCCGCCAGTCGATCCAGCGCCGCGTCTCAAGGCGCAAGTTTAAAGATGGCGCCGTCAAAAGGAATCGTCCCGGAGCATTCGCCACCCGTAGTAAAGCCGTAAAAAACGCTGCCTGGCCCCAAAGTCATCCCGAGCGGATTTCCCCCATTCGGCGGATTGTAAGCCCCGCCGGAACACGAACTACCATTGCTGAAGGACCCAAATGAGGCATACAGCATGGTCAGCGTCCCGGTAGGCGTCAATTTAAAAAGCGTACCGCCTTCGAAGTTTCCGCCCGAGTAGGTTGTGCCATAGAGATTGCCATCCGATGCCTGAAGAAGGCCGGAAGGGTTCTCTCCGTCGGTAGGTGAGGCGCCGAAGGAATATAGAACCGTTTCAGCGCCGGCCGGAGTTATCTTGAAAACCGTGCCATGTCCATGCGCGCCCCCACCACTTGTCGTCCCGTAAAAATTATCGTCGATGAATCCTTCCAGTAGGCTATTCGGCGAAGTACCATCTGTTGTCGATGCGCCGAAGGAGTAGAGAATAGACTCTGCCCCGGCAGGCGTTAATTTGAATACAGTGCCGTCACCAAATGTGCCCCCGTCGGTTGTGGTGCCATAGAAATTTCCGTCGGACCCTTGTATCAACTTCAGTGGAGATGCCCCGTCCTGACTGTTGGCCCCAAACGGGTAAAGAACAGATTCAGTCCCGGTTGGGGTGATCATGAAGACCGTACCGGAACCATGCGCGCCGCCGCTGGCAGTGGTGCCGTAGAAGTTTTTATCGGCCGCCTGAAT
>CAYWMR010000488.1:0-3830 GCA_964458965.1 uncultured Occallatibacter sp.
TGTGCAGCGGGTTGGCGACGCTTCCGAGGCTCTTTGCCTTGTGGAACAGCCGCAGTTTGCCGAGAATCTTGGATTGGTCATCTCCGGGCTGCACATGCATGGGATTGGCGGGCCGGCGTTTGTAGCAGAGTTCCATGCGCGGCTGCCCAAGGTGCCGGTTCTGGTGCTGGGCAGCACCAGCGAGGCGGCAGGCGACTATGCCGGGGAGTTCGTGCGGTTTCTTTCCCGGGCAGTGGCCAGCGATGAGATGGTGTCGGCGGCTGGACAAATGCTGGCGGCGCATAAGCTCGCGGCAGCCTGAGCCCGCAACTCTTTCGTAGTACCCCACTTGATAATTGTCCTCAGCCGACGCTGTGCTGCGGTCTATTGAGCATCTCCCCCGACGCTGAATTGAGGCCGCGAATCCAAACCGCCTGAACTGCCATCAGGCGAGTGCTCGGAGGCTTCTCCCGAACCGGGAGTCATTGTGTGATCTGGGACCCAAATGCGGCATCGGTAACCAGAAGTGCGTTACCGTAGTTGCCCCTATCTCACACATAACACGCATTGTGTTGTTCCAGCCAATACGCAACTATGGTTACAGCATTCAAACCTTATCTGCTTCTGCATCGATGCGGTTCACCCGCACGCTTATAGAGATAGTGTTGCCTGCGCGCGCTCCAGTACACATCTGAGCCGTGATTATCAAGGAGTCCTAATGGTAAAGTTCGTAGCACGCATTCTGGGTCCGGCGCTGTTGGGTCTGGCCTTCGCTTCCACTGCATTTGCCGATGGAATTACCCTTAGCGGCGACTACCCGAATGGTTATATCTGGTACACATTCACGGCGACGAACGGCGGCGTCTACACTGAGCCGGTGTCGCCCTACACGGCAACCTCGACGATTAACGGAGTCACCACACCGTCAGAGTTCGCGTGCCTGGACATCAATAACCCGACGAATGTCGGAACATTCTACACCGGCAACTTTGGTTTCGCCGTAAACACCGTTGACGATGAGGTATCGTGGCTGGCCGACCAACTGGCCGGCACCACGCCCGATAACCCGTTGAGTTACACCGGGGCCATTTCAATGGCCATCTGGCAGCTCGAGTTTCCCTCTTCAACGGATTCCGAAGGCGGGTCAATGCCCATAGATCCGGCAGCGCAGACTTGGATTAACCAAGCCACAGCAGCGGTATCAGGCGGCTACCAGCCAGACAGCGTGTTTTTCACTCCCACCAACTCGAATTCACAGCGCTTCGTAGAAATCTCGCTCACGTCGATACCGGGCACAACGGAATTGCTGCCGAAAACTCCCGAGCCGGGAACTCTGGCATTGATGGGCACCGGATTTCTGGGGCTGGTTGGTTTGGTGCGCCGCAAAATCAGGCGGTAAGCCGCTCGGGTTTGGGATCGATCGTGAACCCAGTAATGGCCGGAGCAGTCCCATGCTTCGGCCGTTTTTCTTTGCGGTCAAGGCTCCACTGCTTTCAGCTCCGGGCGTTGGAGCGGCGATTGATGCTGTGGTGAAGGAAGAGTATTGTCGAGAAATCGGTTGGTCACGCGGCATTTTTCCGCTGGAGCAATATCTCTCAATGCAAATGATACTCAGAAAGTCAGGTTCAACCAGGGGCATCGCTGGAGTTCTTTGGGCCGCCCTATTTCTGCTCGCGCTCAATTTGGCCATGGTTGATTTGGAAGCTCAAGGCACCGCTTCCACCACTGCAGCCCAACTGATTCCCCGCACGATGGAAGATCGCGCGCGAGTGGAGCAGGCTTCCCGTCGTATAGTGCTCAATGTGCAGGTAACCGACTCGTCGAACAAGCCTGTAACAGGGCTGAGGCCGGAAGATTTCACATTACTTGACAACGGTAAGCCACAGACGATCGGGGCAATTCGCGAGATCGACGGGCAGGCATCGAGCGCCGACGCACGTGTGGTGCTTGTGATGGACGGAATCAACGATGGCGGATCAGCGATCGGCCATGTGAAAAAGGACCTGGCTAAATTTCTCTCTCAAAGCCACGAACCGCTGGCATACCCACTCTCGTTGGCTTTTGTGTCCAATGGCGGCGAGTCCGAGTCGAAACCATCCACCGATCGGGCCGTTATCGCCGGTCAGCTTGCTGAGTTTGCGCGCCGCTCTCACAGTTCGGATTGCGAGCCAGCCCAGTCGATAGAGGGTAGCCGGATTCAGAGTAGTTCCGGTCAACCCATCTCGTCGCAAGGGAGCCGGATGCAAGAGCGCGGAAGCTGCCTGGATGAGCAATTCGCTCGGTCTGTCGCGGCGCTCAGGACTTTGATTGTGGAACAGCAAGACGTGCGCGGCCGTGCGATTGTTGTCTGGGCCGGCCCAGGCTGGCCACTTGTCACGACCTACGGCGCTGGTCCGGGCCCTGAAGCGCATCGAGGGAATTATCGCGACATGCTTGCTGAACTGATGGGAAATCTGCACGAAAGCCAGGTAACGCTGGATGCGATTTCCTGGGGAGATTTTGAACATCCCAGAGAAATTCGCAAGCCGGTCATCAGCGTAGACGCCAAGGTCCCGTCTACGCCGGATGAAATGGCCGAAGAAGAGATTGCGCTGCCGGTTCTTGCGCGCGTTAGCGGTGGCCAGGCCTTTGCCAAAGAGAAGAGCTTTGCGGAATCGTTTGCCTCATTTCTGGGGGATCTCGATCGTTTTTACCGTTTGTCGTTCGACTCGCTTGCCGGGGCTGCGCCAGATGAGTCCCATTCGATTGAGGTGAAGGTCGACCGGCCCGGTGTCACCGTTCGCACGTCGACCGAGTATTTTGCGCAACCCTGAGAGCTTCCCGGCAGACCCAGATTCGAGCCGTTTGTTCCATATACGGAGGACCGCGCCTTGGAACTGGCGCGCCGTCTCCACCTTTGGTGTGAGCCAAATCACATGCAGGAAGCCTATGATGGTTTGAGAATAAGCACGTTGGGGGGCCGATTGGCTCCCTGACAGCGTGCGAGAATCATCATGGAGTCTTAATGGCAACGTTCGGTAGTTTTGCTTTGATTGTCGCCCTGGGGCTGGCCGCATACAATCTGCTGGCTGGGGCGCTGGCGCTGCGGCTGATTGCGACTGGGCAGCCGGCAGCCATATCGCCCGAGCGGCTGGCCGACACGGCGCGCCGGGCCGGGATTGCCGTTTTTGTGGCAGTGACCGCGGCGGCCTTCGCGCTGATCTGGTCGGTGTTTACCAACGACTTTTCCATCACCTACATCATGGAGCACTCGAACCGAGCCCTGCCCGGTGCTTACAAATTCTCGGCGCTGTGGAGCGGGCAGGAGGGTTCGCTGCTGCTGTGGGCTTGGCTGCTGGGAACGTATGGGTTTGTGCTGCGGTTGACGCACCGAACCGACGTGAAGCTTTATGCCTATGCGGGCACAATCCTTGCGGCAATACAGGTGTTCTTCCTGGCCATTCTCAACTTTGCCGCGCCGCCATTCGCGCTTTACAGAGGGGCCATTCCGGACGACGGAAACGGACTGAATCCGCTGCTGCAGTATCCGGAGATGGTGATTCATCCTCCCATGCTTTACCTCGGATATGTTGGCTTCTCGATTCCCTTCTGCTTTGCCCTCGGCGCGTTGATGATGCGCTATCCGGGGGAAAAATGGATCAAGGTTACGCGTCTCTGGACAATGGTGACCTGGCTATTTCTGACGGCTGGCATCTTTCTGGGCATGCACTGGGCATACGCTGTGCTGGGCTGGGGCGGATACTGGGGTTGGGACCCGGTGGAGAACGCAAGCTTTATGCCGTGGCTTACCGGCACGGCCTTTCTGCACTCGGTGATGATGCAGGAGAAAAAGGGGATGATGAAGAGCTGGA
>CAYWMR010000489.1:0-3827 GCA_964458965.1 uncultured Occallatibacter sp.
AGTGCCCGCTGCGGGGCAGGCAATCGTGATAGACCAGGCCGGGAGCGGCAGGGTCTTCGACGGAGTTGGCGCAATCAGCGGCGGCGGAGGCAACTCCCGGCTGCTGATTGACTATCCCGAACCCTATCGCAGCCAGATTCTGGACTACCTGTTCAAGCCAAACTACGGCGCAAGCATGCAGGTTTTCAAGGTCGAGATCGGCGCGGATATGGACTCGACCGACGGCGTGGAAGCAAGCCACATGCATACCCGGACGGACGAGAACTACCAGCGCGGCTATGAATGGTGGCTGATGGAGCAGGCCAGAGCGCGTAATCCCAAAATCAAGTTTGTCGCGCTTGCCTGGGGCGCTCCGCATTGGGTGGGAAACGGGAGTTACTGGTCCCGCGACATGATCGATTACATCATCAAGTGGCTCAAGCACGCAGAGCAGGACCATCACTTGAATATCGATTATGTGGGAGGCCGGAACGAACACGGATACGACGTTCAGTGGTACAAGGAATTCAAGGCGGCGCTTCGCTCCAATGGGCTGGATTCGATCAAGGTGATAGCCTCGGACGACTGGGACAAGCAGAAGCTATGGAACATAGCATCTGAGATGAAGAAGGATCCGGCCAGCAATGACTCCATCGATGTGGTAGGCGTGCATGGACCTGGCTGGGGAGGCTATTCCACGCCCGATGCCCTATCTCTTGGAAAGCCTCTATGGGACAGCGAAGCTCACTTCGATGAAAAGCCTCCCTACAACGAGATAGCTCGCAACATCAATCGCAATTATGTTGCGGGGCGAGTTACAGCTTCAATTTATTGGCCCGTGGTCAGCGCCATGTACGATAACTTGCCGTATGACGACATCGGATTGATCAAATGCAATCAGCCGTGGTCCGGGCATTACATGGTTACCCCTTCGCTTTGGGTAATGGCTCACACTTCTCAATTCACCCAGTCGGGCTGGCATTACATTGACAGCGCCTCTGGTTTCTTCCATAAAGATGCCACCGGGGCACACGGAAGTTATGTGGCCCTGGAGTCGCCGGATAACTCTGAATTCAGCCTTGTCGTGGAGACCGTTGAAGCCAGCAAAGCGCAGATAGAGCGGTTCAAGTTGGCGGGATTCGCGCAGAAGACTTTGCATCTTTGGGCCACAAATCTCACTTCAGGCAGTTCATCGGACTGGTTTGTGAAGGAAGCTGACATTCATCCAGCTCATGGCGAGTTCACGCTCAATCTTGAGCCTGGCCGCATGTACACCGTCACCACAACGGTCGGACAAACAAGGGGCGATGCCGCTTCGCCTGCTTCCGCGGCTCTTCCGCTTCCATTTGAAGATAACTTCAAGAGTTACGCCCCCGGCAGGATGGCGAAGTATTTTTCCGACATGGTGGGAGGCTTCGAAACAGCTGACTGCGCAGGCGGACGGGCTGGGATTTGCCTGCGCCAAGTGGTTCCCGATGAGCCTATCTCGTGGAAACACACCGCCGCGCGTCCATTCACCATGGTGGGCAATCTGGATTGGGCGGATTATCGCGTCTCCATCGATGTGCTGCTTGAGCAGGCCGGATCGGTAGATCTAATCGGCCGGCTCACGGGGATGAGCGGGATGGACGTGGTTAATTCCTATGTGTTGCGCGTAGCCGACACCGGAGAATGGCGTTTGCTGAAGAGCACGGACAAGAACCAGCGCAAAGAAGATGTCAAAGACGAAGAAGCCGTGCTGGCGCAGGGCAGGGTGAGCGCGCTCGGCGTGAATAGCTGGCACAACCTCGCGCTGACGTTTCAAGGCGATAGCATCGCGGCGGAAATCGATCGAGTTACAATCCAGATATTTAAGGACCCCAGCTTTGCCAAGGGCATGGTTGGGCTGGGTACGGCGGGCTATGTCGATGCTGAATTCGATAACTTCAAGGTCGAGGCGGTAACTCCTCCCACAAGTGTGAGGAGCGGCAGCAGGTAACTCACGCAGATTGGAGTTATCCGCTCCGACTTATTCAGGGGGTCAACTTAGTGACCATCTGTTCTGGCTGCGTTCAAGCCTTGAAAGATTGCATCGAATCTGCCGCTTTCGGCTGAAAAGCGCAAGGGCTTCACATTCTCGACGCAGATCTCAGCGGGCGTGGGCGTGGTCTTCAGTATCTCCATCACCTCGGCAAGATACTTATCCAGCGGCATTGCACGCGGGTCTTCGGCGCCATCCATGAGATGGGTTTGAACATAGGGCGGGATAAGTTCGAGCACTTCAATTGTGGTCGACCTGAGCTGATAGCGCAGCGACTGGGTGTAGGAGTGGATGGCGGCCTTGGTGGCGCAGTAGGTTGGGGTCAGGGAGAGCGGAACAAAGGCCAGGCCGGACGAGACGTTCACAATGGTGGAGTGCGGCTGCCTTTGAAGATGAGGGAGCAGGGCCGCGGTGAGGCGGATGGGGCCGAGGAGGTTGGTGGTGACAGTAGCCTCCGCGTCGGCCAGATCGGCTTGCTGCGCGAGCAGGTGTTCGGGGCGCATGATGCCTGCGTTGTTGATGAGCACGTTCAGGGCAGGGTAGTCGGCAGCGATCTGGGCGGCAAATTCGCGGATCGCGGCAGGGCTCTCGATATTGAGAGTGAGGGACTTCATTCCGGGGTTGGCGGCGGTGGTTTCTTCGAGCGCTTGTTTACGACGGCCTGCGATAACAACCTGATTGCCGAGCGCGTGGAGAGCTTCGGCCAGGCCGCGTCCAATCCCGCTGCCTCCGCCGGTTATGAGGATGGTATTACCGGAAAGATTCATAACTGGAATTACCTCCAATGGGCATTCTATGTGGATTGGCAAATTGTTGCAGCAGGTCAGGTAGTGTCTGACGAATCATTCGTCCAAGAAATAGCAGCGGCAGGAACGGCCCGGGGCTAAAGTGTCTGCGTGATAACTCGTCGCGGCAACCAATGAGGGTTGCTGAAAGGCCCGTGGCTAAAGCCGCCGCGCTATTTTTGCGGCATTTCAGCAGCCTGAAGGCTGCTGCTCCGTTGAAAATCAAGGCGAAAAGCCATGATTTTCATGATTGCAGGTGGCCCAATGGGCCATGGCTACTCCCTCCGGAAACCACGCGAGCGATTCGCCAGACGTTACTTAGTGCCCTGAGATCAGCATTAGAGGATCGGGAAATGTGCGGCAGGTTTTTTCCGCCGGGAGGTTCCAGGTCGAGCCATCGGTGAAGGTTACGGATTGCATTTCAATTACCTTGACCGCCGACAAACCTGGCACCCAGATGTCCGCAGAAGCGGCTTTGCCGGGCCCGGCTGAGAACCTTATATCCATGGTCTTCTCCGCATCGGAAGTATTGTCCTGAGCGGCCATTGTCTGAGTCACACGGCCTTTGGGGGTGAGGCCGCGCACGATCATGGTTGCCGATGCAATCTGCCTCGAATCGGGGCTGGTGACGGTAAGATGGAGGCTTTGACCGATCCCTTTGGAATGGCCTGAATTGACTGCCAGCAGGTCTCCGTCGGCTGAGTGCTGAGCGCGCATGAATACCGGGCAGGGGCCAGGTTGCGGCGGCAATTGGATGATGATGTTCTGGTTCTGATTCGCCGATTCCAAGCCGGCGTGATTTGCCGATTGGGCTGCCAATGCGGCGCAGGACAGAAGCAGGAAGAGCGGGACTTGGATTGTGAGCTTCATGGTTGGCTCCTTTCCATCGGAATAAGTATAGGCTTGCCGTTTTGACGCGCGAGTCGTAGCTTCGTTTCGAGTTATACGCCAACGCAGATGCGTCCAGAGCTTTTTATTTGTGTCGAGTGTGCGGCGTGGACCGGGAGGTCCACGCGACAGCCGGCCAGGAGGCTGATTACATG
>CAYWMR010000490.1:0-3821 GCA_964458965.1 uncultured Occallatibacter sp.
CCTGGCGCGTCCAGGTCTCCACGCGGGTAAACCACTCCGGCGGCGGTTGATTGGTCGATCCACGCAGAAAGGCAACAATCAACACATAGCGCGTGGCCTGGCTCTCGGGAAAGTCGGGATGAATCCAGAGCCGGTCTCCGGGCAGCAGATTTGGAACCTCGCCAATGGGCAGCGTAACGTTTCCACGCTTCACATGCAGATCCACCTTGGGTCCGGAGAGGTCGAATGCCGGGCCGTCCGCGCACACCCCCGCTGAAGCAAGCGAGAGGAGCAACACGAGTTGCAGGCAGCGGCGCATATCTCTAATTGTACGAAGTCGGGCCGCTCGAAAGGGTTGCACCTTCCGGTACCTGTGGCGGCATTGCCGAAGCCGCGTCCTTCGGGTCGCCTAAGAACAGAGTCTCAGTGCATAATCAAATGAGGGAGCGCAACTCATGACAATCACACTGCCTTTAGAGCCGCAAACCGAGGCCAAACTCGTCGCATTGGCGCAGGAAAAAGGTGTGACGGCCGACGAGTTGGTTCGTGGGGCCATCGACAAGATCATCGCCGAGGCTACAGGCGCGCAGGCCAACGAATTGCCCGTTTGGCATCTCGGGGGCTCAGGAACGCTCCGACGCCGGGAAATCTACCACGATGCCCGTTGAGCCGGGGCTTAATGACGCGAATGTTCTCGTTTACGCCTTGGACGCGGCTGAGTCGCAGTCCGCTGCAGGCATTTATGTTTCCACTTACTCAGCCACTCGGCGGAATTATCGGGTACACTGATCTCTGTATAGCTTCGACCGGGGGATTTAGCTTAAGTATTCCTCGAATCCATGCAGGTAGAAGAGAGTCGAAAGATGGCTCTGGCAACGATTGAGCCGTATCAATAGCGTGGACCGCATTACATCGATTCGAGAGATGCAGCCGGCCGCATTACCTTGCAGAATTAGAGCAAGAGCCCGCGGAACCAGTCGTTAGACGTTAATGCCTTACCCCGAATGGGTCAAAATTTCTTCATGAATTACTCATGACTCACTTATGGGGACGGCGAGGATTTAGAACCAGGACTGCTGCCTTTTGTTCCCGAAGCGTTGCGTAACTCAACTCCGGAGCCACCAACGATGCTGGACGGAGAGTTTTTGGGCGACCCTCGGGCCAGAGGCGCAGTATATGGAGAATAGGGCGATGAAATCATCAAAAGCTTCACAGGACGGCCTGGAATTGAGCCACCTGAGCATTCCCGATGCGGAAGAAATTATTGAAGAGGCACTGAACGATCTGGCAGATTCCCACGACCCCGGTCTGGCGCGAGCTTTGCGTTTCCTCGCGCCTCCCGGTTACCAGGCAATCGTGGAGCTGTGCGGTGAGAATGGGCGCAGCAAGCGCCGTAATGCGTCGGCGGACGCTTGGTCGCCGGAAGAAGACGAGGTGCGGATCTACTTTGAGCGCGTCGGCGATGGCGAGGTTGCTCCGCGCCCTGCGCGCGTACCCCGTGCCACCCTGGAGCCTGCCTTCGACGATGACGACGACGGGCAGGAAGCCTTGATTCCGGCCGATCTGGATGCGCGCGTAAAAGAGCTTTGCGCCGCTTTGGCTGAGGCGGAGCGCGGCGGCCACGCGTTTATCGCTCTCAAGTGGTTCCGCGACTCCTTTCTGCCGCGCAAAGCATTCCGCTGGAATCAGCACCCCGAGTCGCGCCAGGCCGTTCTGGCTGAGGCCATCCAGCGCGGGGTCGTGCTCACCAGCAAAATCGCCAATCCCAAGACTCCGGCCTATCCCACCACCACTATCCGGCTCAATCGCGCCGAGGCCGGCATCCCCGAGGAGGCGCAGCGCTTCCATCCTGTCGCGGTCCACGGCGACTCCATCGCCGAAGCAATTGAAGAGGAACGGGGGAATCTGTGAGCTGCTACTTCCTTGAAGCCACGGCATTTGCCAAGCTGTTTGTGCAGGAGCAGGGCACCAGTGCCTTGATCCGCCTGATGGAGGCCGTCGAGGACAATCGCAAGCTCATCTCCGCTTCCACTCCGCTTGAGGTTTACGCGGCGATTCGACGGCGCGAGCGCGCTGGGGATATCTCCGAGGAAGACGCAACTACCGCGCTCGAAATCCTGCGCATCGAGGCCGCGCGCATGGTGCAGGAGCCGTTGAACCCCGCCGTGCTTGAAGCCGCCCGCCAGTTGCTTGACCGCACAACGCTCCGCTGGCCAGACACGCTGCAACTGGCCGCCGCCCTGGTGGCGCGCGACATGTTTCAAGGCACCGAGATCCTCTTCGTATCCGCCTCGCCGCAACTGCTTGAAGCGGCCAAGGCCGAGGGCTTCCACACCATAGACCCCGCGAAAGAGGCTGTCGAGCCGGTCAAGGAAGCGGACTGAAACCGTGTCCATTGGAAAAGGGGCGAACCGCTCCAACAGCCCATTGACAACGATAGAAGTGATTCCAGCCGCGCCGGATCAAGAGCTCATCGTAGCCAACCTGCTTGAGCTATACGTACACGATTTCAGCGAATTCCTCGATATTGAGTTAGGCGAAGATGGAAGATTTGGCTATACGGATCTTCCGCGTTACTGGCGCGAGATTGACCGGCATCCCTTTCTTGTAAGGATCGACGGGAGATGGGGAGGATTCGCTCTGGTGAGAAAAGGGTCGGACTTTTCAGGCAACGCCGGGGCCTGGGACATGGTGGAGTTTTTCGTTGTTCGGCGCCACCGCAGGCTGGGAATCGGGACTCGAATTGCCGGCGAAGTCTGGCGGAGATTTCCAGGTCGGTGGGAGATTCGAGCGATGCAGGCGAATGATTCGGCGCGTCGGTTTTGGGAACATGCTATCGAGGAATTTACGGGGCGCAAGATGCACGCGTCTCGCGTGGAAAAGAACGGCAAATGTTGGACCCTCTTCTCGTTTGAATCCAACCCGCCTATCCCAGCCGTGCCGCCAGTGCTCTAGAATCAGCGCAGGCTAGAATCAGCGAAGGAGGATGGATGCGGATATTCACTATGATGGCCGGCATTGCCTGCCTGTTTGTCGTGCTGATCGACGCCTTCCAGACCATCATTCTGCCGCGCCGCGCTTCAGGCCGCTTTCGCCTCACGCGCCTCTTTTACATCGCAACATGGAAGCCCTGGACATTCCTCACCAAACATCTTCACGATCCGCGCAAGCGCGAGACATCCTTCAGCTATTACGGACCCATGTCGCTGATCTTTCTGCTTGCCATGTGGGCAGGCGTAATGGTGATTGGATTCGCGCTGATCTTTTATGCCCTGGGCAGCCCCTTCAACGACCCCGCTCAAGGCCCCGGATTTGTGTCCGATCTCTACGTGAGCGGGACCACGCTTTTCACTTTGGGATTGGGAGACGTAACGCCTCACATTGGCTGGGTGCGCGGGGTTGTCATTCTCGAAGCAGGCACAGGGTTTGGGCTTCTCGCTGTTGTGATGGGATACTTTCCGGTGCTCTACAGCGCATTTTCGCGGCGCGAGGTCAGTATCTCCCTGCTCGACGCGCGGGCCGGCTCTCCACCCACTGCCGCGGAACTGATGCGCCGCCATTCCTATGAAGGTGGCGAAGGCGCGCTTGGCCTGTTGCTGGTGGAGTGGGAACGCTGGTCGGCGGAGCTGCTGGAGAGCCACATCTCCTATCCGCTGCTTTGCTACTTCCGCTCCCAGCACAACAACCAGAGCTGGATCAGCGCGCTGACCGCTGTGTTGGACGCCTCGGCTCTGCTGATTGCCGGCGTGCAGGGCGGCGAGGCGCGCCAGGCGCAGTTGACCTTTGCCATGTCACGGCACGCTCTGGTGGATCTGGCGCAGATCTTCTCGCTCGATCCCGTC
>CAYWMR010000491.1:0-3795 GCA_964458965.1 uncultured Occallatibacter sp.
ACCGTGACAGGCGCAATAAAGCGGTAACCGCGCTTGGCGAGTGTTTCAACAAAGCGCGGATTCTCGGCGTGGTCACCCAGGGCTTCGCGCAACTTGTTGACCGCGATGCCAAGGCTGTGATCGAAATCGACGGTGGTATCGGGATCCCAAAGCCGCTGCTGGAGCGCTTCGCGTGACAGGACTTCGCCGGGCTGTTGAAGCAGTGCTGCAAGCAGTTTGAAGGGCTGCCCCTGAAGCCTGACGCGGACACCGGACCGGCGCAACTCTCCGGTCTGCAGATCGGCTTCAAAGATTCCGAACTGTACCCGCTTGATCTCGTTGATCTGCGATTCCTGCGCCATGACTGGCTGGTGCATCCCCGCCCCGAAGTATACCGGAAAGGAGGAGAATTGAACTTATTTTTGGTTTGGCGGTGGGAATGACGAAAGAAATGATAGAAGATGTGCGCTCATAACTATAAGTAGCTAAACGTTTTATTTGGAGATCATCAAATGATGGCAAATTGGCGTGTTGTGAATTGACCATCGTTGCGGAAATGGAGTGTTGTCAAATTCGGTTGGGAGAACAGGCGCTGGAGTTGCCGAACCCCGGACCGAAGCTGTCAACAGCACTCTGGAGGACTTTCAAAAATGTTCAGGAGAATCAACTTACTATCCAACGGCAGGCGCCGCTTTCGCATGTTGTTTATGGCGTTCGCGGTCATGCTGACATGTCTGACGGCGCATCGTCTGTTGGCACAGGCCGACACCGGCAGCATCACCGGAACCGTAACCGACTCGACTGGTGCCGTGATACAGGGCGCCGCCGTTACTGCAACCAATACCGATGACGGCCTGAAGCTGACCGCCGTATCGAATGGCACTGGTGGTTTCAATATTCTGGCCGTTCCCCGCGGCAACTACTCGGTGGTGATCACGGCCAAGGGATTCCAATCGGAATCGTCCGCTGTGACTATTACCGTCGCAACTACACAGACTCTGGAATTCAAACTGAATCCCGCCGGCGCATCCACTTCGGTTGAGGTGACCGCGGCGGCCCCGCTGGTCGACTCCTCCGATGGGACCATTGGGGCCACCATTCAGGGCGAACAGGTTGAGGAACTTCCGCTGAATGGCCGCAACTACACCAATCTCGCACTGCTTACCCCTGGAGTGACGCGCGGAGCCTATGGTGACAACGCCAGCGGCGGCGGATCGGCCAACAACACCGAGACGATGCGCTATAACGAGAGCGGGGATGGCGCGCTGTCGATTAACGGCCTTCGCCCGCAGGCAAACAACTTCATTCTCGATGGCGTAGACAACAACGACGGGCTTGTGAATACGGTGCTATTCTTCCCCGCGGTCGATGCCATTCAGGAATTCAAGGTGAACACCAGTGTGGCTCCCGCCGAGTATGGGCGCGCGGGCGGGGCGATCGTGATCGCCTCGATCAAGTCCGGCTCGAATCAATTTCACGGTTCGGCCTTCGAGTTTTACCGCAGCGGCAACTTCGACTCCAACCCGAACTACCGGTTCAACGACGCTCCTGCGACTCCGGCTGCGTCGTTCAAGCGCAATCAGCCCGGCTTCTCAGCGGGCGGGCCAATCAAGAAGAACAAGCTTTTCATCTTCGGCGACTACCAGGCGTTGCGCGAGGACCTTCCCGTTGCACCGCATTACCTGACGGTTCCAACCGTGAAGATGCGCACCGGAGATTTCTCAGAGTTGCTGGTGGCTTCTAACTCTGGCGGCGCCGGCTTCCAGACACAGTATCCGCAATGCTATCCCGGTAACCAGCCGGGCGGCACCACCCCATTTGCAGGCTCGACGACCAGTGGGGCGCAAGGCGGATGGATTTTCGATCCGACCACATGCGACCCGATGGGCATAAACCCGCCACAGCAGTTCAGCGGGAACGTCATTCCAACCGGCCGTCTAAACCCGGCCGCGGTGAACTACCTGAATGCGTATCCGACGCCGAGCCGCTCGGATCGTTACCTGAACAATTATCTGGACACGCAATCGGAAAACAACAAGTACAACACGTTTGACGGCAGGATGGACTGGGTTGCTTCTCCTTCCGACAACGCGTTCTTCCGTTACAGCTACGACAATTCGGTTAACAGCAAGACCTCGGAGTTCGCCAACCTGCCCGCGGGCGGCGGCACGGGAACCAATCCCCTGCATGCGCGCGGCTATGACATTGGCTACACGCACATCTTCTCTCCGACCATTGTGAATGAAGCGCATATTGCGTATAACCGCGACAACTACGGCTACACGCCTCCCATGTATGGCGCCTATGTGTCGAAGGACCTGGGCATTGTGAATGCGAACATCAACCAGGAAACCACCGGCGGCGCATTGATTGGCGGATGGAAGGGCGACCTGGAGTACACGGGCGATTATGGCCTGTATGCGGTTCCTCAAAACACGTATGAAGTCACCGATTCGCTGAGCTGGGCAAAGGGCAACCATTCCATCAAATACGGCGGCACCTTAATGCGCAGGCAGGTTGAGTACTTCAATCCGCAAGAGGGCAAGGGCTACTTCTGGATCGACCAGAACACGGTCGAGTACACCGGCTACGAGGTCTCTGAACTGATGGCGGGCGGCTTGTATGACTACGAGATCGGCTCGCAGTCAGGCTACGATGCGAATATCGGCCAGGAAGACGGACTCTTTGCGCAGGACGACTGGCGCTTGAGCCGCAGATTGACCGTAAACCTGGGCGTTCGCTGGGACCTGCTGACTCGTCCCTATGAAGCGCACAACCTGCAATCCGCGTTCAACGTGTCAACGGGAACGGTGATGCTTGCCGGACAGAACGGCATTTCGCGCAGCATCATCGCTACGGACGATCATGCATTTGGTCCCCGTATTGGCTTTGCCTACGATCTGCTTGGAGACGGAAAGACTGTACTCCGCGGCGGATTCGGCATGTTCTATTTCCTTGACTACGGCGGCATCAACAACCAGCTTGGAGAGCAATTGCCCTACGCCGGCCATAGCGATTACTACGGCTCCAACGGGTATTGCATCACCTTCACCGGCCAACTGCCGACAGCAACACCAAACGCCAAGGATAACGGCTACAATTGCAACGGTTACACCAGCCCGTCCACGGTAGTTACGCCACTTCCCGCGCGCGGCATTACAGGCTTCGATCCCAGCAACCCGCCGGCCGGATTGAGCATGATTGCAGTGAACCCGAAGAGCGAAGACAGCCAGGTTTCAGAGTGGAACCTTCAAGTGGAGCGTCAGGTTGGCTCAAAGAACGTTGTGAATGTGGCTTACGTCGGGACCAGGGGCACGAACCTCTCTTCCTACTACCCGTATAACGCAACTCAGTTTCAGACGGGCACTGTGCCCTTCCCCAAGTTGGGCAGCCTGAACTACAACAATTACGACGGCATTTCAAACTACGACGGCCTGCAGATCCATGCCGAACACCATGCAACAAATGGACTAACGGGTACAGTATCGTATGCCTGGTCTCACTCGCTGGACGACTCTCCGGGAGCATTCCAGGGCCAGACGGCAGCGGTCTATTCCAACCCGATGGGCGGTTACGGTAACTCCAGCCAGGACCAACGGCAGGTGTTTAGCTCCTCCATTCTTTACAAACTGCCATTCGGCAAGGGCCAGCAGTTTGCAAACAATATTTCACGTCCCGTGGAGTGGATTGTGGGCGGATGGCAGACCAGCTTGATCGCACTGGTTCAGTCTGGAACACCAACCGACCTTTCAACCGGAGAAGGCAACCCTGGGAATCGTCCCGACATCATTTCCCCGATCAAGTATCCCAAGAGCA
>CAYWMR010000492.1:0-3787 GCA_964458965.1 uncultured Occallatibacter sp.
GACCTACGGGTTATGAATCCGTCGCTCTAACCATCTGAGCTACCCCGCCGGATGGAGGCTGGAAAGGGAAATCCGAAGAGGATTTCCACCTTTGATGATAAGGGCGGTCGGATCGAAGGTCAAACCCCGGGTGCTGTTCCTGTAAACTCGGCTGCATGAGCACGATGCGTATCGCCGGGGTGATTCCGGCGCGGCTGCATTCCACGCGCCTGACGCGCAAGGTGCTGCGGCCGCTTGCCGGGCGGCCGATGGTGGAGTGGGTTTGGCGCGCGGCGCGGGCCAGCGGGCTGATGGACCCGGTGGTGGTGGCTACCGATGCCGAGGAAGTGGCCGCGGTTTGCCGGGAGCGCGGGATTCCGGTGGCGATGACCTCGCCGGAGTGCGCGAGCGGGTCAGACAGGGTCTACGAGACGGCGCGGCAGATCGAGGCCGACATCTACGTCAACATTCAGGGCGACGAGCCGACGCTGACGGCGGATTTTTTTCCGCCGCTGCTGGGACTTTTTGCCCGGCCGGAGGTGGAAGTAGCCACGCTGGCTGTGCGCTGCCCGGCGGAGGAGTTTGCCAATCCAAACGCCGTGAAGGTGGTGACGGCGCTAAATGGGCGGGCGCTCTATTTTTCGCGGGCGACGATTCCGTTCGACCGCGATGCGACGGGGTTCAGCGGCTACCGGAAGCATCTGGGAATTTATGCCTACCGCAAGGCTGCTCTGGAGAGGTTTGCGGCGCTTGCGCCCTCGCCGCTCGAAAAGCTGGAGCGGCTGGAGCAGTTGCGGCTGCTGGAAAACGGGGTTGCGATTTATGTGGCCGCCGCGCCGCGCGACACGATCGGCGTGGATACGGAAGAGGATCTGGCGAGGGCGGAGAGGCAGCTTCTGGCTGCCAGCTTCTAGCTCGCGGTTCGTTGAGTGCGAATCTGCGCTCTCGCAGCGGCCACCTTAGACCATCGGTTCGGCCAGCGCTGTTGCCGCCGCGGCGGTGCGGCTTTCTACGCCGAGCTTGTCGAAGATATGCTCAAGGTGCTTTTTCACCGTGCCCAGACGCATGCCGAGCAATAAGGCGATTTCCTCATTCGACTTACCGCGAGTTACCCAGAGCATCACTTCCGATTCGCGCCGGCTAAGTCCCAGGCTGGATAAGTCACCGGCTACGGATCGTTCCTGCAGGATCAGCGTGAATCCTTCGCGGCAGGGGATGCAAGTGATGGTGAGGGTCGAACCATCGGCGTGATCGATAACCCAGGGGCGACGCGGAGCGGTTTCAAAGCTTTCTTCGCGCTTGATGCCCTCGCGGCACACCCAGTGGTGAAGCATCCTGGGCAAACGGTCGTCCGCCGTCAATATGCCGAAGTACTTCTCGATATGGCGCAAGGCTCTTGCCGTCGCATGGCGCACATGATTCCTTCCATCGAGAATGACAATCCCCTCCGGGCAGTCTTCCAGTGTCTGCGCATAACTGTCGATCTGTTGACATAGGCCAGCGGTGCATTTGGAGTTGCGCCAGGCTTGCATCAGGTGGGGCTGCAGAAGGTTCAGCGCCTGGCGGTCGCGGTCTTTAAAAGTCCGCCGGTCCCTGTTAATGGAAACGGCAACCACGGTCTTCGGGGAGATGATAGACAGAGTGCCGAGGTTATCTTCAATCCTCGCATAACGCCAAACTTCGTTATATAAAGCCGTACGATGGTAAACGGTCTCGCTCATATAGTCTGATAGGCCAACCCAGCTTCCGGCGTTGCTGCTCATCAGTTGATCCCAACCGGGGTGTTCGTGGCATACCCGCAGCCAGGCCGGGTAAAACTTCACAAACTGAGGGTCGCTGAAGCAGACCACGTCATCCTTTTGAGAAGGGCCGGACTCGAAACAAGTAACAATATCCCCTTCAACAATCGTTTGCAGGCCCGTGATCACCTTATTTAAGAAAGCTTCAGACGTTTCTAAATTATTGATTTCTTTAAGGAAATCGAGGATCGACCGGTAGTCGTGCTGCGACAAAGCGTTCATGTCCGCCACCGAGACCTATCAGTCGAAAGGCGTATTGCTCTGCTTGAGAAGGTACTGGGATAATACGCGCGATTCAGCCATGTCGGCAATAGGAATTCTCAAGGAGCATCTATGCGCGTCCGTGTCTCCGCTCGTCTGTTTGCAATTTTCATTTTCTCGTCAGTTTTGGCGGCCTGCCTGTCGGCCTGTGGAGGCGGCGGCGGTTCCAGCAGCATTATCACTCCTCCGATTACGCCGCCCGTGACCACTAAGGGCTACGCCGTGGCGGACACTATGAATAACCGCGTTCTTATCTTCACGGCTCAGTTCAGCACAAACCAGGGCGCCAGCGCGGTTCTGGGGCAGGCGGACTCCAGCCATGGCGCAGCGAACCAGGGGAATGGTACGCCTGGCGCAAACACACTGAATATGCCTATCGGTGTAGCCGTGGATGGATCGGGCAATTTTTACGTTGGGGATGGCACGAACGGCCGTGTACTGCAGTTCAAGCCGCCCTTTACCAGCAACATGGATGCCAGCGTGGTCTTCGGAGAATCGGGAATGACCACCGGTTATGGAGGTAATCAGGGGACCAGCGCCACGGCAAGTGGACTCTCGGCGCCATACCTCTACATGGCGATTGATAGCCAGGGAGATCTTTGGGTATCCGACTATGCCAACTCCAGAGTTGTGGAGTATTCGCCGCCCTTCAGCAATGGGATGGCCGCAACGCTGGCAATTGGCCAGACCACTACGGGCGCTTTACCCGCAAATACCTGCAATCAGGGAGCCGGCGGCGGCGCAAATCCCACTGCCAAGACGCTTTGCCATCCCGATGGAATCACCTTTGATGCCAGCGGCAATCTGTGGGTCGCGGATGCCGATAACCAACGCGTGCTGGAGTTCAAGCCGCCCTTTGCCACCGACATGGCAGCCAGCCTGGAAGTCGGCCAGCCAGCGGCTAACGCATTTACCACGAATTTGGTGGATCCCGGAAATGCTGTATCGGCAAGCTCACTCTATGCTCCGAATGATGCGGTCTTTGACTCAACCGGCAACCTGTGGGTGACCGATACAGGCAATGCCCGCGTGCTCATGTTCGCTCCGCCCTTCAGCAACGGCATGAATGCCACACTGGAGCTGGCTGATCCTCCTGGATCGTCGCAATTCACTACGAGAAATGCATGGCTGACTCAGAGCGGCATGAACGCTCCCATTTCACTTAGCTTTGACACTGAAGGGGATATCTTCGTGACTGATCAACAATATCACCGGGTCTTGATCTTCGATCCGCCCTTCACGAATGGTATGGACGCAACCACCGTGCTTGGCCAGGCGGATTTCATTAGCGGCACAGCCAATCAGGGCGGCAGCATAGGTCCCAAGACGCTGAATTCACCCTATGGCGGCGTAACCTTCTAAATCAGGTTTGATCTGGCGCGCGCACGCCAGCCTCCCCAAAATGCGCGCAGGGCCCGGAGCCCAGGTCTCGACTGAGCGGGACAGGAGCTCCGGGCCCAAAATTTTGCAACCAGGCGCAGGAACCGGATCGTCAGCAGGGCCTCCGATGGGCGGCCATGGTTCTCATGAGCGGCATGCCGCAGTTTGCAGAGAGATGCAGGCTGGCGAAGATCCTGATCGAGAGAGCCGCCAACGCCTGTAGATGATTGAAACCATAAAGGCAAATCAAGAATCGTTCGCTCGATCTGCCGCGACAGATTTTTCCTGTTTCTCGTGAGATTTACGAGCCAAGAGATGCATTTCCCTGATAGAGTAGTTCAGCAGCAATGGGCCCCCATTCCCCGATC
>CAYWMR010000493.1:0-3773 GCA_964458965.1 uncultured Occallatibacter sp.
CTGGTTGCTCTTGGTGGACTCGTCGATGCCAAGATTGTAGACCTGCATCCAGAAGTTCAGTTGCTGGCTGCGCTTGAAGTTCACTGGAGTAGCCGCGGTGGCCATCACTCTTGGACAGATTTTCGTGTTGCCGATCACGCAGTTGCCCGCGCCGATCTCCCGCGACGAAACCGTGTTCATTTCGTCCGCCAGAATCAGAGACGACGTCGCCAGCTTTTCGTCGTGGAACGTCGGCACTTCGATCCCGCGCCCGTAAAGTCCCACGTGGTCGGGATTGTTCACGTCCTTGATCGCGATATCCAGCCGGTAAAGTCCAGGAAACAGCGGAATTGCCTTCCAGTACACCGATCGCTTGTTCAGGCTCTTCTCCAGCAACTCGGCCGGCTCCTCCACTGAAACCGTATCTTCAAACGTCTGCACCGTCTTGTGGGTCAGCGTAGACACCTTCCCAAGAATGTTCACTACCCCCTTGGACACGCCATCCTTGGTCACAAACGTAATATCCCGGTTCCGCAATTGCAGCGTTATCGGTACCAGCACCGTGTTCTCCGTCACCCGGATGAAGTCCGTGCGAACATCGAACGGGAAGATCGGCCCGCTCATCAGCTTGTGCTCGGAGATGAAATTCTCAAGATCCTTGTACTTGATGGGCGGCGGAGCAAAGATCTTCGCGGCCAGTTCTATGCGGTCGAATTCCTTCGACTGGTTCTGTGCCGACATCCCGCCCGGGCCCGTTCCCAGGTTCTCCAGGTTCCCGCCCTTGAACCGATCTGCCTTCTTGGCCGAGCCCATCTGCTCATACTCGGTCAGGCCCGCCCCGGGCGTTCGCAGCAATGCGTCCTTCTCGCTGCGGTCGATCGTGAAGTGATAATCGCCGCACATGCAGCTATCCACAAATTCAAGATCGATGTTCTCGCCCACACCCTCAAGGTAGCGGTAGTGCCACGTCTCGAACGGAAACGTCGATGTCTGCCCGCCGCCCTCGTCCATCGGCCGTTGATAGGCGCCGCCGGAAGGGTGCGATTCAATCGAGTCGGCCGGCCCGTAAGCGATATAGATGTGACCGCGGTCCGTCTTCCACCCGGGCTTCCCCGCCGCAAAGTGGTCATTGGCGTACTGAATCCGCCGGTAGTGCTCTTCCCGGAATTCGTTGTCCGGCGAGTCGGGGTTGGGATTGCGCCGCAGCCAGAAATTCTCAATAAACGCTTCCCGCTCGTCGTCGTTGCTCAGCGACTTGAACGCCTTCGCCTCGTCTTCCGTGATAATCCAGACCACGTCCTGGTTCAGCCAGGACTTGAAAGCGCCATGAAGCTCACCTTTATATGCTTTCTGGGCTTCGATCTTTTCCTTGTCTGTGCGCTCCCGTTTGCGTGGATCGTAGTCGTCACCCTGGCTCGAAACCGGCTGGGCCTGAGGCTGCGTAGCTGCCGGCTGCGTGGCTCCCTGTTGGGCCTGCAGACCGCTCGGCGGGGCGATAATCAATCCGCAACCAAGTGCGGCAAAAAAAATGTATCGGCTTTTCAGCGTCATTGCCTTCAAAACTCCTGCGATCCTCTATTCTACTGGGCCCGGTAAGGCTGGGCAAGGCTTCTTACGGAGTTGGCTGCCCGTTGGACGTGAAACCACCTGAAATGTCACAAATGACCGGGTGCCCCTGGTCCCTCGCCTTTGGGGACCAGGGAATGCTCAACCCTCAACCGTCCTTTTCCTGTTCCACAGAAGCGGTTGCCCCAGGTCCCTCGCCTTTGGGGACCAGGGAATGCTCAATCCTGAACCATCCTTCTCCGGCCCCACAGAAGCGGTTGCCCCTGGTCCCTCGCCTTTGGGGACCAGGGAATGCTCAATCCTGAACCATTCTTCTCCGGCTCCACAGAAGTGGGTGCCCCTGGTCCCTCGCATTTGGGGACCAGGGAGTGTACGAATCTCGACAACCCGCCCTTCGCCTTTCCCCGGCTGTTTCCGCACATTCCGGACCCGCGCAGGTCTTTTCGAAATCCGGAGGGAGCAGGGGCATTCATGCCCCTGAATGAGTGCCTGATTCTCAAGGGCTTTAGCCCCGGGCCCTTATTGGAACCGCTCCTATTCTCTCGAAAACTGACTCGTCAAACATTGCTTGGCCCCTGACAATTCCTCATTCAAATCAGCCCAGCACCAAGTTTGCCCCTCCCCTTGACTTGCGTAGCCAAAACGGCTACGGTCAACTCAGGAAAGGCGACTCCCATGCGCCAAGTCTCCCTGCGTGAGTTCAGAACCCGCGGCGTCAAGGCTCTCAATGAAGTCCCTGCGGGAGAAACCACTCTTCTTGTCGGCCAAAACGGCCCCGCCTTCTTCCTCGTCCCGGTCTTCGGCGACGTCGCAAAGGAAGATCGCGAACTTCGCCGTGCCATGGCGCTGGCCAGCCTGCGCGAGGGCTGGCGTCTAGCCGAAGCATCGGGAGCCAGTCTGGCGACCGACGAAGAGATCGAAGCAGAGATCAGCCGTATCCGCGCCACCCCAGAAGATGAGCCGGAATGCGCCTGATCGTTCTCGACACCAACGTAATCGTCTCCGCCGCCATCAACCCCCTCGGTCCACCTGCAAAAATCGTCGCCGGATTCGTCCTGCGCGGCAAAGTTCAAATCGTCACCAGTCCCAAAATCGCCGCGGAATACCGCAAATCTGTCCGCCGCGCCAAATTCCACCGTTACGCCTTTCCGCCTCTTTGGTTGGAGTATCTGATTGATGAGAGCATGCCGCTTCCAGATCCCGGCCCCTGGCCCTATATCTGTCCCGACCCCAAAGACACCCCATTCATCGCCCTCGCGCAAGCAGCCGGCGCCTGGCTGGTAACGGGAAACCTAAAGCACTTCCCAGCAACAATCAGAGATGGAGCAACCGTGATCTCCCCCGCCGACTATCTAGCCCATCTCGCAGGCGCCTAACCCTGCCGCTGCCGATACTTAAAGGCTCTTCTTATAATTAAAGCTGTCATCCTGAGCGGAGTTTGGCGCGCTTTTGCGACAAACGGAGTCGAAGGACCTGCGTTTGCACTTCTTCATTGATGCAACAAGCTTTGGTGCGTGCGGTAGGCCGGGGATTCATCCCCGGCAACAGACCCAAAAGAAGCCCGGCCTTCAGGCCCTGAGGTTCGCTCTTACTCCGCAACCTCTCAAACCTCCCCGATCCATGAATCAACCCCGAAGGCTGCCTTCAAAAAAGCAACTCATGTTCGAGATCGGGAACCGCGCGGCGGCAAGCCCTTTACCAATCGCCCGGCCTCCAGCAGCGGCGCAGTTTCCGGTTTGCCGACAACTCGCCCGGAAAGCGCCTGTATTCGATACCCCCGCAACCAATGCATGAATCCGCGGTATGCTATCCCTGTTGCAGGAGGAATATCATGCAGCGACTTGTGCTTTCTTCTACCATCTTAGCTTCCAGTCTGATTTTTTCTGGGGTTTCGATCGCACAAAGCCCATCCCCATGTTTCGTCATTGCAAGCGGCATTAGTCTTTACGACAAGGCAAATGTTAAGCCGCCTTTCAGCGCAACCATTCAAACAACGTACGAGCAGAAGTTGGCGGACGGAAATTCCATCCGTGGAATACTCATCACGCATGAGTACCGCGACACCTCCGGCCGTATCAGGACGGAGTCCTCAATGCGCTGCGTCTTGGGTCTCGATGGCCAATTTCATCCAGACCTTCGCATTTCCGTTTCGGACCCTGCGGCTGGCACTACTATTTGGTGGGAAGTGAACGGCAGCGAGAAGACTGCTCACATCGTCCATCCGCCAA
>CAYWMR010000494.1:0-3771 GCA_964458965.1 uncultured Occallatibacter sp.
GCCTCTTCCATGGCCCAGTATTCAATGCGGAAGGCCTCAATAGCAGGAAGCGCGACGTAATTGGTGAAGACCTTGAAGCTGGCAGGATCGTTGGCGGGGCCACACTGGGGCAACGTTCCAGTAACTTCGCCTTCGGCAAGCAGGCTGGCACCTTCCATCACATGAATGGCGTTGGTATAGAACTCGCCTGTGATGCGGGCTTCGGTCTTGTTCTTGCCAAAGCTGAACATGCCGAGGCCCTGAATGAGCACAATGGTGGGGCTGGCGTCGCGAAGCGCGGGGGAATCGGGAGTGGCGAAGGAGTGATAGTAGTCGGCATACTGCCGGCGGTATTCGTCTAGCGAGGCGACGATCTGCTTCCGGAGAGCGGCGAGGTCTGCGCCTTCCGGCCAGGGGACAAACAGCGGGCGGATTTTGGTGCGGATGAAGTGGTCGGGACAGCTCGTGCCCAGGAAAGCGAGATCCTTTGCATCAACCGAATTGACGAATTGGAGGACGTCGGGGGCGTCGGAGAAGCTTAGGATCCACCTGTTCCTGGTGCTGACGCGACCGCGAAGATAAGGCGCAATTTGTACGGCGAGGTTGCCGCGGTCCTCGCGCGCGGGGACAAGTTCGCCGCCGAAGCGGCTTGTGCCCTTTTGAATTCCGTGGCGCTCAATAAATTGGCCAATCTGGTCGATGACGGTGAGGGTGCTCAGGTAGCACTCACGCTGGGTTTGGCCCCACGTAAACAGGCCGTGGCCTCCCAGCACAATGCCGTCGCAGCCGGGATTGTCGCGGACCGCTTTGCGCATCATCAGGCCCAGTTCAAAGCCGGGACGCTGCCAGGGAACCCAAACCAGGGAGTGGTTGAACTCGCGGTTGAACTCCTCCATTTTTGTCTTTCCGTTGGCTGAGGCGGCCAGAGCGATACCCCAGTCGGGGTGAAGGTGATCGACATGCGGGAAGGGAAGAAAACCGTGCAGCGGAGTGTCGATGGAGGCGGCGACGGGGTTGTTGCGGAAGGCTGCGATGGCATACATGGGCACCATGTCGTCTTCGGTGTCGACGCCTTTGTAGCTTCGCTCCAGAGAGAGCAGCTTTTGCTGGTACAGGGTTGCGAATCCGGCGCGCTTGATGCTGCCCAGATCGCCGCCGGATCCTTTCACCCAGAGCACCTCAACCGGTTCGCCAGTGAGGGGGTCTGTTTCAATGATCTTCGAACTCGTGTTTCCGCCGGCAAAGTTGGTAAGGCGAAGGTCGGATCCAAGCAGGTTGGAGCGATAGCGCAGCAGTTCCGGCTCGTCGAGCGATGCGGCCAGGCTGGGGTCCCAACGGTCTTCCAGAAACTTGAGGGTAGGAGATGCGACAGATGCCAAAGTCATATACACCACTCTACGAGGAATGAATGGAGCCTGGTAAAGATTGTACAGGCAAGAGCAATAGGGAATCTATTTCACAGCGGAATTGTTCCGTCGGCGCTCGCGAATTGGACACAACGGCACGAGGCCCACGTCGCCCTCTTTCAAAGGCGGATCCCCAACCAGCGGGCTCACTATCTCAGCACCACTTTGATAAAGGTCGTCGATTCGAGCTTGAAATCCTTCATCAGCCCGCGAATTACGCTGGCTCCATTCTCGTCCAGTTCCTGATCCAGACTCACGCCCTTAATCTGACTGCCGTAATAAACGCGTTGATCCGCATGGCCGCTTAAGCTAATCCCGGGTGTCTCGCCATGGCTGTTGAGGGAATCCCCCCCACCCCGGGAAAGGAGCCCAGCATTCCCTGTATCCTGCTGGAATGCAGGGTCGACACTGATGGCGACGATCTGTCCCTGGAATGGATGCAGTTCGCCCTTAACCTCGACGTGATCGAACTTGATGGCCAGCGTGGAGGTGCCGCCTCCTTCCCCCTTGGACTCAGCCGTGGTGAGCTTGCCGATAAGCCTGGACCCGGTGGGAAGCTCGGTGCCGTCCTTCAATACCGACGGAGCAATCGTCTTGGCCACAATGACGTCGCCGGCCCAGGCCGACTTGGAATTCACGCTGACCGCAAACTTTGCCTGAATGATTGTGGGGGGTGTGGGAGTCTGGCCAGATGCTGAGCGGGCGGCAAAAAAGATAGCGACGATGGCCGCGGCGGCCACCAGTTTCCTGCGAGATCGATTCATGGATTCTCCGGTCTTCGGTCCCTCTAGGATACCGCGTCCTGAGCTCCCAACGATTCAGGGGTCACGGCTTTGTGGCGAACATAGTTGTACGGGGGTACGGTGTAGCCGCGCAGGAGCGCAATTCCGAGTTGGATGAGACGGGGACCGTAGGTTTCCACCTCGTGCGAAATCGACCCGATCATGGCGCTCTTGCCCGTGCGCATCTCTTCAATGACCTCTGGGATGCAGTCCTGACCGACGATGGCAAAGTCCTGCTCGCGGCTGAATTGACGGGCAGCGTCGAGTACGCCGAGTGCGCTGGAATCGGTGGCGGCGGCGACCAGGATGTGTTCGCCCTTGCGAATGTTGCGGAGAAACTCCGCGACGGCCAGTTGGCTGGGTTTACGCATGCCGCGGCCTTCCAGCTGAATAAAGTGCTCCGGTGAGATTCCGGGGAAGCGGGCGCGGATGCCGTCGAATGCGCCGGTGATGCGGCTATGGACGAAGCTGCCGGCCCCGGAGAATCCTATGCCCAGAACCCAGTCGACTTTGCCTTTCCACTTGCGCAAGGCGTGGCTTGCCAGCAGTGACCCGGCTTCGAACCCCACCTCGAAGTTGTCAACGCCAAAGTAGGTGGCGTTGGGGTGCGGAACGTCGATGGCGACCATGGGAATATCGGCTTTCTTGAAGATGTGAGCCACACGCGGGGCCACGCGCTCCTCCACCTGAAATTCAATGGCCAGGTCCACGTGCCTGGCCACAAACTCCTCGGCGTTCTGGATTGCGACATCGGGATCATAGCGGTTGTCGAGGATGAGCAATTCGACGCCTGATGCGGCTGCTGCGGCGGTGACGCTTTGCGCCACGGCGACGGAGAACGGCATCTCGGCGCTCTGTGCGGCAAAGCCGAACCGCAGGCGCCGCGGACGCGATACCAGCCGGTAAAGGCCGTTCTGCGTCTGCGCGACGTAGCCGCGATGGACCAGCGTCTTCAGGATGCGGTAGACGCTGGTCTTGGAGATCCGCGTCTTCTGGTACACGTCTTCCAGGGTGACGGGAGAATTATTTTGCTCCAGCAACTCGAGCACGTCGAGCGCCTTGGAGAGAATCGGAATCAGATAGAGGCGTTTAAGCCGGGGACTGGGCAAGCGTATTTCTCCGTGCGGACGGGTCCTTGAAAAAGGTGGTAACAAACCAGAATAACTCGTTTCAAGCGTAACTGTTGACAGTGGATTGCCGGCTGCCCCGTTCCTCCCCGATTCGCTCCACGTAACCGCTGGAACGCAGGGCGGCAAGGGGATCTGGAGGCAGGCCGCGGGCCACCCTCCAGGCGGCAATCAGTGGCCGCACGTCGGTCCAGAAAGCCCCTCGGAAGAGTTCTTCCGCGTCCACCAGGTCGCATGTTTGCTGGTGGTGCGCGAGCTCGTCGTGATCGATGAGCGCGGCCTTCAGCTTCAGTTCCTGCGCCGTGACCACAGTTTGCACGGTGGCTTCGATCTTGCCTTTCAGGTTGTGGCTCTGATCGATCATGAAGGCGACATCCTCGGCGAGCCCCTCTCTGGCACCCAAGTGGATCTCATGGAAAATACGGAAGATCTGGTAGGGATCGATGGAGCCGAGGGTCAGGTCGTCGTCGGCGTAGC
>CAYWMR010000495.1:0-3770 GCA_964458965.1 uncultured Occallatibacter sp.
TCCGCCATGGCCCATTCGCGCGCTTCTGGTTCTCACCTGCACCGGTGTCAGCTTCTTCCATGGCTCCAACGACGGCCAAAAGGGCATGGGGCTCATCATGCTCATACTCATCGGAACCGTCCCGACAGCCTACGCGCTCAACCATGCAGTTACCTTCAACGAGATTCAGGACTTCATTGCGGCCTCTGAACAGGCCGGCCACATCCTCGACCGGCGCGTCGATCCCAAAGGCATCCTCGGCCCCGATGCCCGGGCCGAAGTTACCGACTTCATCCGGACCAAACAGCTCCAGCCGGACACCATCCTCGCGTTGCGCGAGCTGGTGGAAGACCTGAACCACGAAGTCGCTCTCTACAAGGTTTTCAAGGCGGTGCCGGCCCGCGATCAGGCCAACGTACGCAACGATATGTACGTGGCCAGTGAAGCCATCCGCCTGATGCTGAAAAGCGGCGATCCGGCTTTCACACCCGCGGAGACCGCCGCGCTGAAAAACTACAAAAGCAAGGTAGACAAGGCAATCAAGTTCATTCCCGACTGGGTAAAGGTTGCTGTCGCACTGGCGCTGGGACTGGGCACAATGGTGGGTTGGAAGCGCATCGTGGTTACCGTGGGAGAGAGAATCGGCAAGGAGCATCTGGCCTATGCGCAGGGCGCCAGTGCGGAGCTCGTAGCCATGGCCACTATTTTTGCCGCGGACAGGTTCGGCCTGCCGGTGAGCACCACGCACGTGCTGAGTTCAGGAGTGGCGGGAACCATGGTCGCGAACGGGAGCGGTGTGCACCTCTCTACGGTCCGCAATATTGCCGCGGGCTGGGTTTTTACGCTTCCCGCGGCGGCGCTGCTCTCCGGCGCGCTTTACTGGCTATTTCGAGCCATCTCCTGAGCTGCCCGGATTGCTACGCAGTTTGTATCCGGCACTGCCGGCAGGCCAGGGTCAAACCTGAAACATGGCATTCCGCCTCAGGCATTGCAAGCCATCTCGACCGCCTCAGTCGCGTTCCGGGCCACCAGCAGCAGGTCCCGGTTCCTCGCCTTCAGAAAACCCGCAGCTACGGCGGTATCCAGAAACTTGAGAAGTCCGTCCCAATAGCCGGCGGTGTTGACCAGAATGCAAGGCTTGGTGTGCAGCCGCAACTGCGCCCAGGTTACCGCCTCAAGCAATTCCTCCAGCGTTCCATATCCGCCCGGCAGCACCAGAAACGCATCGGCCAACTCGACCATTCGTGCTTTCCGCTGGTGCATGGTGGCCACGCGCTCAAGCCGCGACAGCCCGGCATGACCGATCTCCCGATCGTCCAGCACGGCTGGAAGCACGCCGATCACCTCCGCGCCCCCATTGAGGGCCGCATCCGCTACCGCTCCCATCAGGCCCACGGTGGCGCCGCCATAGACGAGGCCCAGGCCCGCCGCGGCAATCGCGTTGCCCAGCGCCACCGCCTCGGCGAGAAATGCCGGATCGTTTCCATCCGCCGATCCGCAGTAAACGGCAACGCGGCGAGCAGGTTGGATTGCGAGAGTCATGGTCTCTTCAGAATAGCGGGTCGGCAGCCAATTCTATCCGCGCTCCAGGTACTCCCTCGGTGTAAGGATCGCAATGCCGCGAAACGGATGTAGAACTAACAGGTCGCGGTCGCCGGTGACGATCGCATCCGCTTGCCCATGAACCGCCAACTCGAGAAACTTGTCGTCTTTTGGATCGCGGCAGGCGCGGATGGGGTGTGAGTTGGGGATGTGCAATGCAAGTTCCCAGACTTGCACAGGGAACGGTTCCACGCTTCCAGGCTGGATATACTTAGCGAATTTCGAACGCCCTAATACCACCCGCAACTCCATCCAGGTGGCTGTCGAAGCCAAGGTTCTCGCTTCTGCCCATGCTTTGGCGACCGATTTTCCAGGCACTGAGCCTGGCTGGAGCAGGCGGCTCACATAGACGTTCGTATCGATTACGATCCGCCGTCTCATTCCTCTTCGGCCAGCAGTTGCTCAAGCAGTTCTTCGGTCATGCCCTGAGATTCGGCGTAGCGCCCCGTCTCCTCGGTGAATCGAATCAACTCCTTAACCCGCATCTGGTGAATTTTCTCCCATTCATCGGCGGACACCAGCACGGCCACGTCGCGCTCATGGCGCTGGATGCGCACCGGCTCGCGTTGCGCCTGATCGACGATTGCGGCAAAATTCTGTTTCGCTTGGGTTGCGGATACGGTCTGCATGACTTAAGTCTACCAAAAATGTCTATTTTGATCAAATTGTATAAAATGGACATTACGTCGTTTGATTTACGCTCGATCGAGGTACTGGACTGGCGTAAGAATCGCGATCCCGCGAAAAGGATGCAACGCGAGCAAGTCGTTGTCGCCCGTCACAATCAGATCCGCTCTCCCATGTACCGCAACCTCCAGAAACTTGTCGTCCTTTGGGTCGCGGCATACGCGGATTGGGTAGGGCGTTTCGACAACTCTGCATTGGCGCGCATACTCCTGGAACAGCGCTTCGCGCAGCGCTCGATCCACGTTGCGATCGAATTTGCTTCGCAAGAGCACCTCGCGCAGCTCCTGGAGTGTTGCTTCAGAAGCGAGCAATACTCCATCCATGCGAGCTTTAAGAAGCGCACGATGCGGCGGAGAATCTGAGCGAAGTACCGAACTTACGAGGACATTAGTATCGAGAACCAATCGCCAGGATTTGGTCATTTCTCAGCAAGAATCTCTTGCAATATTTCTTCGGTGAGGCCGCTGGCTTTGGCTTGCTCAGAGGCCAGGGCCGCGAGGCGATCGAACTCTTTCCATTTCTCGCCAACCATTCGGGCATACTCTTCCGCTGATATAACCACGGCGACATCTCGCTCGTGACGCTTGATCCGCACCGGCTCGCGCTGTGCGGTATCGAGGATTGCGGCAAAATTCTTACTGGCTTTCGTGGCTGAAACCGTCTGCATGTTTGAATTATCCATAATTTCCGTATTTTATGCAAAATCCATATTTTATGGTCAATCTACTGGAGTCCACTTGTGCACCGCCGCAACCATTCACCGCCCCGCACATTACACTAGATACAGGACCCTTCCCGCCGGACTTCGATCTTGCCGCCGCTTATCTCCAACCTCAATCCCGAACAGCGCGCCGCGGTCGAGGCTACCGAGGGCCCTCTGCTTATTCTGGCCGGTGCTGGCTCCGGAAAGACGCGCGTCATCACCAGCCGCATTGCATGGCTTATCCGCGAAAAGGGCGTCGCCCCCGACTCCATTCTCGCCGTCACATTCACCAACAAGGCGGCAACAGAGATGGGTTCCCGAGTCGATCGCCTGCTCGACCACTCCTCGCTCGCCAAGCCTCTCATCGCCACGTTCCATTCGCTTTGTGTCCGCCTGCTTCGGCGCGACATTGAGGCACTGAAAGTCGGCAACGAGGGGCTTACCCGTTCCTTTGCCATCTTCGACGAAAACGATCAGCAGGCGATCGTCAAGCAGGTGATGCGGCGCATGGGTCTCGATACCAAGCAGCTCACTCCACGCACCGTCCTTGGGCGCATTTCCTGGGCCAAGAACCACATGGTGGACCCGCAGGAGTACTACCTGGCCTCAAAGGATCCAAACAGCGAGCGCATTGCCCACATCTTTGAGGCCTACCGCAAAGAGCTGCGCAAGAATAATGCGATGGATTTCGACGATCTGCTGCTGGAAGCCGTCCGATTGCTCAAGGTGTCAAGTGAGGCAAGAGAGCGCTACCAGCGGCGCTACCGGTACCTGCTGGTGGATGAGTACCAGGACACCA
>CAYWMR010000496.1:0-3767 GCA_964458965.1 uncultured Occallatibacter sp.
CATGTCGACCTGGAAGTCCTTTCGCTGGGCGGGAATCACGGAAACAAATAAACAGCCGATTAGTTATTGAATAGACAACGGCCGGCCCGCAAGCTGGCCGTTGCGCGTTTGGCATCCAGGCTTACTGATCGGTGTCAGGCAATTTGTACGGCTTCGTCAGCCATTGGCGGCCTTCGTTGACGCAGCCCTGGGTGTTGTCGTTGGTTTGCACCGCCAGCCGGTACTCGGCAACCGCCCGGTCGCGCTGGCCGGTAATGTCGAATATCTGGCCCAGCGCAATATGGCTCCAGCACTCGGTCCAGCGCGGCTCCCCGTCGCCTCTAAGCGCATCGCGATAAGAGTTGACGCTGGCCTGGTAATTGCGCTGTTTGAACAGCAGTTCGCCAATACGATAGTTGGCAAGGGAACTGGACGGGTTGGCCTCCAGGGCCTTTTGAAACTCGGCCAGGCCTCCGTTCATGTCGCCCTGCTGCACCAGTTGCTGACCCTTCAGAATGGCCACCCGCACCATCTCATCCGGCGTCGATTTCAGCACCCAGTCGCTGGGATCGATGCTGATCCGCCGTGGCCGGCCGAATGTTTCCACAACAAACGGCGTATCGGTTCCAACCACATCCACCTTCTGCGATTCCGTCTTGCCGTCGGTCTCGATACGCAGTTCCACAGGCATGCGTAAAAGGTCGAGATCCTGCTGAATTTCGCCAATGGTGCGGAATCCCTTGTTGTTTCCCAGCCGGTAAACGGCATATTTATTAGTGAATTGCGGCGCACCGGTACCGTCGATCCATTGCGCGAAGAACGCGGTTAACTGCTGATCGCTCTGCGCCTCGGCTACCTTGATAAAGTCCGTGGTGCGAATGCTGGTATCGGTGTATTGGCTCAGCGCTCCCTTCAGCGTGGCCAGAAACGCCTTGTCGCCCAGTTCCCAGCGCAGCATGTGGAAGACCATCGCGCCCTTCTCCAGCGTCATCGACTGAAACTCAGGTGTGAACGGGCTCATACGGCCTGCGCTCGAAAGCGGGATGGTGTCGTAGGCCAGCGCGCCGGCAGCAACATCCTGAAGCGCCGCGCGCAGGGCACTCCGACCGCTCTGGTCCTCCACGTACATCAACTCACCGTAACGGGACATGCCGTTGATAATCCACGCGTCATTCATCGTCCGCGGGCTAATCTGGGAACCCCACCACTGGTGAGCCATGGTGTTGGCCAGCAGACGCACTCCACTCTTATCGGCGATGCGCGACCCCAGAACTGCCGCTAACTCGGGTGCCCATACCGCCGGCAGCGTGTCGTCCGGAATCTCCACCACATTCAAGTGGCTCGACTCCGGCGACCCGAAGCTGTCGGTAAAGAAGTCGTACTCTTTGGACGCCGTCTGCGCCACCTCGTTGCCAGATGCCTGATGCGCCACCGTCAGATAGACCTTTACATTTCCCGGCCCCGCCGTCGCCGCATTCACATATCGCCCTGCGATAATGGTGCCGGGAAATCCCGGCTTGTTCCAGTTGAAGTCGTACTGGTCGCCATCTTTGCCATTGGCCAGGGTCACCGGCTTCGGTGCGCCAGTGCTGCCGCTGGCAAACACCCGCATCCCCTTCGGCACGCGGATGTGCATCTCCGCGGTGAACCGGTCAATCAAATAGCCGGTCATGGGAAACCAGCGCGCCGGATAAAGCAGATACGTGATCGGCTCCTGGATAGCGGCCAATTTCAAGCCTTCCACGGGACCATCGTCGTTGCCGGTAATCATGCCTTCATAAGCAAAGGTCCAATGATTCACCTGTCCCGCCGTAAAAGGCGCGGCCGGGCTTACACGAATGGTTCCATCAGCCGACCGCTCGCCGGTCAGCAGCTTGCCGCCATCGTCGGTAATGCTTGTGACCTTCAGAGCCGGGTGAAAGCCAAAGGCTACCAGCTCCATGGTTTCCGGCGCGGTAAAGGCTACCACCGCCTTGGCCGACAGATGGTGTGTCGATGGGTCCAACTCGGCGTCGATGTTGTAGCCGGAAATGTTGAGTGTGGGCCGTTCCGCTCGTTGGGCCAGTGTTGGCGCAGCCAATATCAGCGCCGCCGTCAGCATACCGAGCGCGCTCCTAAGTGTGAAGAGCTCGAGCCGCCAATCCCGCTTCATCTTGCTCATAGCAGTCATCATCGCATTGCAGCCGTTCTTTTAGCAGGGAATCTGCCTTGGCCGGTTCCAGACCAAAAGCAGGGTCACACGATTTCAGTTCACCGACACGGGAATCCGCGCCGGGGAAGCGGCGCCAAGTTCAGCAAGGGTGACCGAGGCCACGCGTTCGATTGCGCCGCCGCTTCCGCCCTCATGTCCTGGCCAGGTATTCAGCAGGCCACGAATCCTCGCAAGCTCCTCCATCATGGACTCACGTGGAAGCCCGTCCGGTAGCAGCCGTTCGATCTGTTGGACGATATTTGCCGCGGTGAAGTCATATTGAATCAGTTCCGGCACTACCCTTTTGCCGGCGATGAGGTTGGCCATGGCCACGTGCGGCACCGTCACAACCCGCCTGGCAATGGCATAAGTCAGGGGCGAAACCCGGTAAACAACCACAAAGGGATTGCCCATGAGCGCGGCCTCGACGGTAGCTGTTCCGCTGGCTACGACGGAGGCGCGCGAGTGGAAGAGCGCGGCGCGGGCGTCGTTTACCAGGTGGATGGGCAGGCCGGCTCCGAGGCTTGCCACCAGTTGAGCGACGGCGGCGCGCTGCGGCGCATTGAGAGTCGCGGCCAGCGGAACAACGAATTCAGGATGGCCGCTGATTTGGCGTGCCGCCAACAGCATCTCGGGCAAATTGTCGCGAATCTCCTTGGGACGGCTGCCCGGAAGCAAACCGATCCACGTCTTATCCGGGTCCAGCCCATTCTCCTCCGCAAACTGCGCGCGGGAGATGGCCGGCAGCGGCAACTCGGCCAGCGGATGGCCGACGAACTCCGCCGCCACACCACGCTCCCGGTAGAACGCCTCCTCGAACGGAAAGATCACCAGCATCTTGCGCACATATTTTTGGACCAACTTGATGCGATGCTTCTTCCACGCCCACAACTGCGGGCTGACGAAGAAGATCACCGGAACGCCCAGCCTGTGAAGCTCCTCGGCCAGCTTGAAGTGGATGTCGGGAAAATCGATGAGCACAGCGACATCCGGCCGCCGCGCGCGAATCGCCTGCTTCAGCTTGCGAAACTCGCGGTAGATGCGCGGCAGGTGGCGTAGCACCTCGGTAATGCCCATCACCGCCATATCTTCCGAGCGCACCACACGCTCCAGGCCGGCTTCGGCCATGCGCTCTCCGCCCATGCCGAAGAACCGCACTCTCTGGCCGGCTGCGGCAAGCTGCCTGCTCAACGCCTCAATCAACAGCGCGCCATAGTGCTCGCCGCTGGCTTCGCCTGCCGAGATGAAGATGGTAGGGGACATGAATGTGCCTGCGCTGGTCACATCATAAGCCTCAAGCGCCAACCTAAAGATTGAACTCGTCGCTTAGCCATTCCACGCGATAGCTTCAGCGCTTCGCCGGGTGCGCACGGCGGCAGCAAGTTCGGTGAGCAGGGAGTGTGTCTCTGGCCAGTCGATGCAGCCGTCGGTGATGCTCTGGCCATATACCAGCGGCTGGCCCTGAACAAGTTTCTGCGCGCCGGCCACCAGGTTGCTCTCGATCATGACGCCGACGATGTTGTGGTTTCCTTGGGCAATCTGGTGGGCGACATCGTGGCCCACAATCGCTTGCCGACGGTAATCTTTGTTGCTATTG
>CAYWMR010000497.1:0-3747 GCA_964458965.1 uncultured Occallatibacter sp.
TTAGTCGTGCCGAAAAGCGCCAGAATAACGAGGGGTTTTAACCCCTGCGGGATTCTAACCCTCATCCCCCGGCCATTTATGAAACCCGCCGGAACCCGTTCCACTCCGCCTTACCGCCGTTGAAACTCCGGCGACCCCAGCAACAACCCGGCCAGCAATTGATCCTGTCTCTCCAGCGCCTTAGCCGCTTGCGCCGCATTCATCGGCTTGGCCGGGACAGCAACCGCCGCACCTTGTGCCTCCACCTGTTGTAAGACGGCCGACCGCGTGGATATGCTCACGCCCCCCGCAACCAGCAGCGATTCAAGCCTCTGTTCTTCCGCCGCGTTATCTGGAGCGCCCGCGGCCACCGTGCCTTCAACAGCGACGTGCACCACGCCCGGCGTAGCAGTGCTATCGCTCAGCTGTGTAACCACCGCGGCAGGCTGGCCCGGAGCCCACGCCACCACGATTCCCGGCAGCTTGTTTGCGGCCAGCGTCAATGCAAAATTCATCCGGTTCACCAGCGCTCCGGTGCTCACCCACGTCGCCGAATCCCATTTGTATCCCGTAGGAGGCACCGCGCCATAGAGCGGCATGCCCATTCCCTGAAGCGCATTCACCAGCGGTTGCATGTTATCAATGCTTGCATTGCTGGCACGCGCCGCCGACACTACAAATTCAAGCGGCGTCTTCACCTTGGCTCGATAGTCGCTCGCGTCCCAGAACTCCGGCGAGTGAAACAGCGTCTTGAGTACTTCCGAGATATCGCCATCGTGAGACAGGTAGGACTTCGCAAGCCGATCAACCAGCTTCTGCGGCGGGTCGTCGCCAACAAATCGAATGGCCAGCTTGCGCGAGATGAATCGAGCCGTCGCCGGCCGCGTGGCCAGCATGTGCAGAAGCTTGCGCCCCTCCTGCTCGCCGTTCTCATCGATCTTCTTGCCGAGAACCTTCTTCGTCCCCGGCTCGTGGCGATTGGCGTCGAACTTGAACCCGCCTCCACGCTGCGGCTTATCCACCGTCCATCCGGTAAAAACACGTGCCACCTGGGTCACATCGGCCTGCGTATAGCCGCCGTTCACTCCCAGTGTGTGCAACTCCATCAGCTCGCGCGCATAGTTCTCGTTCAAACCCTCGGGCGCTTTCTTTTTCGCGTTAGGATTGCGCGCATCCCGCTCTTTGTTTTTCTCCGCAGCCGGCGAATCCGGACCCATGCTGCTGGAGTTATCAAGATAAAGAAGCATAGCCGGCGAATGCGCCGTCGCTTCCAGCAGATCTTCAAATCTGCCCAGCGCGCGCGGGCGAATCACATCGCGCTCATAACTCACCAGGTAGTAGGGAGTTGCCTCATCTTTATGCAGGTAGACGTTGAAGTGATTCAGCCAGAAGTCGGTCATCGTTTCCTGCAACTGCGCGTTCGAATAGATGTCGCGCGTCAGCCGCTGCGCCGCCAGTTCTTCGTTCACCACGCGTTGCGGGTTCTCCAGCGCGGCCACATACTCTTTCTGCGCCGGGTCCAAATCCGCCACCAGGGCGGCACGCTGCGGTCCCTTCAGCGATTTGCGGAAGCTGTCGAACTCCGCCTGCTGCATCGCCGCCAGCCTCAGCACCCGCTGCTGCGCCGGCATTGCCAGCACTTCGGCAATCAGCGCGGGGTCGGTTGGCGGGTCCAGCGCATCCGCCGCGGCAGCCATCGCCATCTGATTAGGCTGCTGCGTAGCCTGCTCCCGCGCCCCAGCCGCCACGCCGCCCGTGTCCACGGCTGGGCTACCCATGGTCCCGCTGCCCATAGCCGGCGCCATGGCCTGCGCCGGTGTAGCCATAGCCACGACAGCCTGCTTCTTCTCTTTATCCTGACGCTTCACCTGCACGCGGGCCATTTCGTTGGCATACACGGCACGCAATTCCGGAGGCGTGGGCATCGGCAATTTTCCGTCGATGGTCTGGCGAATCACAGCATTGCTGGGAAGGTAGTAAAGCAGGTCCAGAGGATCGCGCCGCATGGCCGGAAACTGCGCCAGCCGGCCATCCAGATCGGCTTCGTCCAGCGTCTCAGGATGCAACTGCCGGTCGAACCATTTCTCCAGCCCCACCGTCCGCACCGCCTCTATATCCCCCGGACGAGCCCCAAACGTAAATCGATTCAGCGCTTGCAAAATGCGCAAGTCCCCCTGCGACAAGCTGGATTGATAGGCCTGCCTGGCTGAACTCCGCACCGGAGTTTCCGCGGTCGCCGATGGAGACGTCTGCGCTTGCCCAGCCCAAGCCGGATTCGCCAGCCCAACGCAAACCACAACCGCAAGTGTTCTTCTGAAGGCTTCCATTCGTGGCGCTCCTCTTGAAGACAGGCCGGGGCGGTCAAGCTGCGCAGGCACTCCACTAATTAGACCCCACAATGCTCCTCAAAGTTGCGTTTGGGAATACCACGTGCCGGGGATTGCCTCAGAAGTGGGGCAGGGAAGGGAACTCAGCACCCCTTCTTGCACCGAGCCATAATCGCCGCGTGCAGCCGCTCCCGAAGCACCGCCGGCAAATCGTATATCTCATGCGACCTATAAATTTCAATAGTCTTCCGCGTAGTGCTCAGCGTCACCTCGCAGTGGTCGCAGCCTTTCAGGTGCTGTTGCAGCTCGGCTCGCGTCTCGGCACTTACCGAGTCGTCGATCAGGTCGTCGAGCAAGGCCAGAAACTCAGTGCAGGTCACTTTTCAACTCCTGCTTCCTTGGGAACTTTGGCAACCTTTTTCTTGCGGAAGTAACGGCTCAGCCGCTCCCTCAGTTGCAGTCTTGCCCGCAGCAGCCGCGACTTCACCGCCGGAATGCTCAACCCCAGCGTCTCCGCCGTCTCTTCCGTCGAAAGCCCTTCCACATCGCGCAGCACAAACACAATGCGGAATCCCGGCGGCAGCCCCTGTATGGTCTTGCGCAATATCTCCGCCAGCTCCGCCTGACCGTAGTTCTGCTCCGGGTCGGGAGCCCAGTCGGCCAGATCGCGCGGCACGCTGCCTTCCTCGGTCTCCACGTCCTCGTCGATCGACACCATCTTCCCCGTGCGCCGCTTGCGCAGCCGCATCAGGCTTTCGTTCACTGCAATTCGAACCAACCATGTGTAAAACTTCGAGTTCCCCTGAAACTGGTCCAGCTTCTCATACGCCTTCAGGAAGGCGTCCTGCATCACGTCCTCGGCATCCTCCCGGTTTTGCGTAATGTGCTGCGCAATCCTGAAAATCTGCCGATCGTACTTCCGCACCAGCGCATCGTACGCCGAGACATCGCCGCCCCGCACCCTCTCTACCAGGGCTACGTCTGGGTGCGGCTCGAGTTCCCCTGCTATAGGTTGGATGGTCGACATGGGAGTAGGATGCGAGAATTCCTTAATGCCTGGTTGGGGGAGTTCTTTCCTGCCAGTCTGCGATGCAGGCAAAAGGTCCGTTGAAACTCCAGTTTACCGGATCAACCCGCCCCCGGCCAATCGTTGCCGGGTGCTCCACCTCTCAATTCGCGACAAAGTTTGGGTGCCCAGCCACCGCTCTCATCCAGAGCGTGCTTCAAAAACATGCTTTGAAATCAGGACACGGCCTCGCGGCCTGCGGATTTTAAGTCACCCCTCCGGGTTTCTTAAATTACAGACGCGATTGATTTTATAGATACTTCCCAAAAGACGGCCTGTGCGGTCTGTGCGGTCCGGTGACGGTCTGTGATGGCCCGATAGTCACGAAATTGTGCACAGAGGCGCGCCCATATTCTCGAAATTCATTGCAGGCCG
>CAYWMR010000498.1:0-3746 GCA_964458965.1 uncultured Occallatibacter sp.
GCGTGAGCAGGAAGCTATAGCGGCGCACGCGCTCAAGAAAGTCGGCGCGCACCATGTGATAAAGAGCGCGGGAGGGGATCATGCCGCGGCTCCGGATTGGGTTGTGGATTGGTTTGCGGCGCGATGTTCGGAGAGGCAGTAGAGGTAGGCGTCTTCAAGGTTGGGTGCGACGGGTTGTGCGCCGTGGGGCGGACGATCACCCAGCACGCGGACGTGAACGCCGTCACTGCGGCGGGTGGTGCTGCTGATGAGGAATTGCTGTTTTGCGGCATTCAGTTCCGCGCTTCCAACGACCCACTCCGACACTTTGCCTTCGACGTGGAGGAGCAGCGCTTCGGGCGTGGCGTGCGCCACCAGCGAGCCGTTTGCGATGAGGGCAATGTCGGTTGCCGTGGCCTCAACGTCGGAGACGATGTGAGTGGAGAGAATGACGATGCGCTCGCCGGAAAGGTCTGAAAGCAGGTTGCGAAAACGGACGCGCTCCTCAGGATCGAGGCCGGCGGTGGGCTCATCGACGATGAGCAGTTGGGGATCGTTGAGCAGGGCCTGCGCGATGCCGACACGCTGCTTCATGCCGCCGGAAAAGCCGCCCAGCGGACGCTTGCGGGCTTCGGTGAGGTTGACCAGTTCGAGAAGCTCGCGGATGCGGCGGGCAGACGAGGCGGAGTCAAGGCCCTTGACCGCGGCCAGGTATTCGAGGAACTTCTGCGCGGTGAGGTTGGGGTATACGCCGAAGTCCTGGGGCAGATAACCAAGCACGGAGCGAAGCGTGTCGGGATCGCGGGCAATGTCCACGCCATTCCATAGGACGCGGCCTTGAGTGGCTTTGGTAATGGTGGCGAGGATGCTCATCAACGTGGATTTGCCCGCGCCGTTGGGGCCGAGCAGGCCTAGGACGCCGGGCTTCAGTTCGAGACTGAAACTGCTTAGGGCCAGAACCGAGCCGCGATAACGCTTCGAGACATTTTCGATTTTGAGGTTCACTTGTTCTCCGTCCGCGTTGTGCGGTGTTGTAGATTACGTTTGGCGGTCGGGGAAGTTCCATTTTGTGGGGGGATGGTGTTGAGTTGAAGGGGAGCGAATGGACGACAGCGGCTTGAAATTCTACGGCTGCAGAGGTTGCGGAAAAAGGCGGGATTTTGGGAATCGATTTAACAAGTTGGCGCCCGCTTCGCGTGCTTGGCGAGTTAGCGAGTTGGCGGGTGGTGTGGCGGGAATCGGGTTCATGCCTCCGCGGGTCGGGGAAGCCGGTGGGGACTAAGCGGCCTTAGACCGCAGGTTTACGATCTTCATAGAGATTTCCTGAATGCGCACATACCTGGCCTCGTATAGGGCGGCTTCCCTTCGCGACAACTGCGCGTAAGGACACCTTTGCAACGCTTCGTATTGACGCATTGCGAGAGATTCATACTCCTCTAGAAGGCGCTCAATCTCTTCGATCGAATTGGATTCCGCTACGCTCATTCGCATTGAAGGGATGCTTATCTGGACGAATTCGTTGCCTTTCGTTACTCACTTCATGTAGCTGGTGCAGGGGTTTCAGGCGTAGATAGCGCGCAGATTTTTTTCAAAGGAGAGAGCGCGAACCAACTACTTCGGCACGAGACTTGCATGTTTATTCATTCGTGGAGCGCGGAGGGCTCGAATTCGCAGCGCAGTGAGTATTTTGGAGGATTCCTATGGAACATTTGGGTAAATTCTTCCATCGAACGATGCCGGATTCCACTCTTGAATCGGTTTGCATGAAATGCTTTCAGACGATCGCTCGAGGAAGGAACGAAGAAGAAACTAGTGAACAAGAAGAGATGCATAGCTGCGTCTCACTCACGGAAGTCCACCAGCGTTGGGGAGTAGCGCAGGATTAATAGGGGCCCTGCTGGGGGTGAAGGTTTGTGTTGGGGTTGCAAGCCACGCCTACCGCTGATGTGAGTTTTTCTGTAAACTCGGCTGCATGACTGCAATGCGCATTGCCGCGGTGATACCGGCGCGGCTGAGCTCGACACGGCTCAGCCGGAAGGTGCTGCGCGAGGTTGCCGGGCGGCCCATGGTGGAGTGGGTGTGGCGGGCCGCGGCGGGGAGCGGGCTGATGGACCCGGTGGTGGTGGCAACGGATTCAGAGGAAGTGGCTGCGGTATGCCGGGAGCGCGGGATTCCGGTGGCGATGACGCGGGTGGACTGCGCCAGCGGGAGTGATCGCGTACGGGAGGTGGCGCGACGAATCGACGCCGATATTTATGTGAATATCCAGGGGGATGAGCCGACGCTGACGCCGGATTTTTTTCCGCCGCTGCTGGCGCTTTTTGAGCGGCCGGAGGTGGAAGTGGGCACGCTTGCGGTTCGGTGCCCGGCGCTGGAGATTGCGGACCCCAATACGGTTAAGGTGGTGACGGCTCTGGACGGGCGGGCGCTGTATTTTTCGCGGGCGGCTATTCCGTTCGACCGCGACAAGACGGGATTTGGGGGGTATCGGAAGCACCTGGGGATTTATGCGTACCGGAAGTACGCGCTGGAGAAGTTTGCGGCGCTGGAGCCCTCGTGGATAGAGCACGTGGAGCGGCTGGAGCAGTTGCGATTGCTGGACAATGGGATCGATATCTACGTGGCCGCTGCGCCGCGCGACACCATTGGAGTGGATACGGAGGCCGATCTGGAGCGGGCTGAGGCGGTGCTGCTGAAGATGCTGGCGGTGAGGGCGAAGAGCGGGTGAGAGTGGCGGTATCTCACCCAGGTCCCCGAAGGCGAGGGACCTGGTGCACCCCCAGTCTCCCACCCATCGCAAGTGCGCGATGGATGGGGCACAGGGCATTTTGGCTGATTGGGAGCTCTGCAAGAGCGCTGGTGGACACCGGGCGGGTCAGGGAGCGAGAATTGCGCTTCACGCGAAGGGGCTGAAAAGATGCATTCCATTTCAAGGCGGGATTTTGCGCGGCTTGGTTTAGGCGCGGCAGCGGCGGTTAAGGCGGGGCTGGCTCAGGCGCAGTCGCTGCCTGTGCAAGTGTTGGCGGGCGGGGCGGCTCAGGACACGAGTGGGCGCAAGATTCGCTTTGTTTCCATAGGGACGGGGATCAGAGGGTGCGATTTGCTGCGGGCGGCGCGCGAGGTTCCGACGGGCGAGTGCGTGGGCACGGCGGATTTGTACGACATGCACCAGAGGGCCGGCGTTGAGGCATGGGGAGCTGAGATTCCCACGACGAAGGACTACCGGACGCTGCTGGATAGGAAAGACGTGGACGCGGTGATTGTGGCGGTGGCCGATTTTCAGCATCGGCGGGTGGTGCTGGATTGCGTGGCGGCAGGCAAAGACGTTTATTGCGAGAAGCCGATGAGCCATAGCGTGGCTGATGGGCTGGCGATGGTGGCGGCGGTGGAGTCGGGCAAGCGCATCTTCCAGGCGGGAAGCCAGAGGGTTAGCAATGTGGTGTACAAGAAGGCCGGGGAGATTTACGCGGCCGGCCGGCTGGGCGAGGTGCACCTGATTGAGGCGCGCACCGATCGCAATGGGCCTTCGGGAGCGTGGGTTTATCCGGTTGCGCCGGACGCGAGCCCGGCGACGATTGACTGGAAGACGTGGTTGCGCGATGCACCGGAGCGACCGTTCGACGCGGTGCGGTTTTTTGAGTGGCGCCGCTTCAAGGAATACGGCGAGGGCATGGCCGGCGATCTGTTCGTCCACTTGCTTTCGGGCATTCAATCGATCAGCGGGATCAACGCTGTTCCCAGCCGCGCTTATTCGACCGGGAGCCTGA
>CAYWMR010000499.1:0-3743 GCA_964458965.1 uncultured Occallatibacter sp.
GAATTACGCTGGGGATGTCTATAACGCCTATAAGCCGACCACCGGCAGCGCGTGGCTGGGGGATATCACGTCGTCATCGACGCCGGGGACAAATACCGGTACATACCCGGACTTCGTCGATGAGTGCCAGCAGTCGATTGCGGCGGCCGCGTATGCAACGGGCCAGGAGACCAGGGTCTACTCGGTCGCCTATCAAGCGGGCACGACGGGATGCGCTTATTATTCCTCCGCCGGCGGGGCACAGGACTATGACGATGTGACAACGGTCCTTAGCGGCACCTACAACAGCGGGACTTTTACGGCATCGAGTTCAGCGCCATCCTCCAGCGCCATGAACCCATGCATAACGATGATGGACATCGCCTCATCGTTGAGTTATTTCTTCTCCGACTCGGGAAGCTCCTGTACCTCTACCGATTGGCCGAATGTAACCACCCTGTCAGGCATCTTCGGGCAGTTGGGGTCGAGCTTCTCGACTCCGCGTTTGCTCCCCAATGGCATGACATAGACTCCGGCCGCAAGACCAGGCGTTGGAATCCGGCGGGTCCATCCATTGGATCCGCCGGAATTGTTTTTTGACGCCTACTCAATATCCGGAATAATCAGCAGCACTTCCACCTTTGCAATCTGGCCGCCTTGCGTGGCAGGCCTGAATTGCCATTGCTTCAGGGCTTCCAGCACAAACTGCGACTGGGGAAAATCCGTCGGGAAGACGACGGTCAGAGTCTCGAAGCGGCCGGCCGAAGTCACAAACCCGTGAACCATCAGGGCATCGGCGTCCAGCGTGCCCGGAGTTATGGCGGGAACGATCAGGTCATAAGGCCAGGGCGCATCCAGATGAGACAGGCTTCCTCCCTGTGCAGCCTCCGCGGCGCGGGGAAGGGAATACTGGAGAATCCAGCTCTTCGCCTGGCCAACATGCAGATAAACGGTGTAAGCCATTCGGCCGCCCCATACTTGGGCGGACTCCGGATACTTATCGGAAAGCGAGACTCCCACCACCACCGATCCGAACTGGCCGTCTTTGGGCAGGGCAATATGGTGCGTAGTGGGTTGGTCGCCGGAGTTTGAACCTTCGTCCGCGCCGGGGCCCGGCTCAGCCCTGGTTGGAGGCGCATTGGAGTTTCCGGCAATCGCGGCGGGCTTCGGCGGTCCTTTAGACTCGGCCGCGCCCTGTCCTGTTCCTGGTTTTGCGGGCGCGGTTGCCGCTGCAGCCGTGGCGCGTGCGGACGCCGGGCTCTTCGATTCGGTGGGGGACCTGTCTGTACCTTGTCCCGGGGTCTGGCTCGGCGCAGTCTTGAGCGCAACGTTGGCCGGGCTAGCCGGGGCCGGCTGCGGTGTTTCCTTCGCCTGCTTCTGTCCCGCCGCCGCAGCATCCGCGTTGGAGGATACAGGCGCCTCGTTCACTGGCGGCAGCGTCACTGCGCCTTTCTGCAGATGCAGATCGGAGATGGAAACAATCGCGGTAGGAGTGGGCGGCGACGGAGACACCGTGGTTGTTTGCGGTGGTTTCTGCGGCAAGTCAGGCCCATGAACAACCACCGGCGAAGTGGTGCTGGCCAGAATTGGCTGTTTTAGCGAAGGCAGTTCGGTAGGGGTGATGGAGACGTCGGCGATCCTCTCGGCTTCATTCGGCCTCACCAGCAGGGGCTTCATCTCGGCTGCGACAGGCTTTTCAGGCGGAGGCGCAACGATGGTGGTGGGCGTGGTCTTGGCTGGCTGCCAGATCACCACGTTTGGGACCGGTATCTCCTGCGGAGGCGGTGGCGCGGGAGGGAGATCGGGCTGCACAATGATCTGGTGCGCGGGGACTGCATTCTTTACCTGGGCCAAAAGCTGCTGCTGTTCGCTCAGACTCATGCCCGGCTTGGTCTTTTGCGGCACGGCGCGCGGCCCAGGGTACTCGATACCGCTGTCGCTCGCTCTTCGCACCGGCGTTTCAGGCGTGTTTAGATCCAGATGGCGCATCGCCAGCCGCTCGGTCACAACCCGAGGGTTCATCTTCGGCCCGTATCTGATTCCGGCATAGAGAAGGCCAATCACGGCGCCATGCACAAGCATGGAGACCAGGAAAGATGAGGACCGCTGGCTCACATCCGGCCGCTCGGAAAAGAGCGAGATCGTTTGGGAAGATCTCATGATCGGATGAACTCCCTCCCTTGCGGCGGCATGTGTTTCGATTCAGGGTGAATCCCAGTTTATATGTTTTCACGGAGGCGATGTATCGATCCCATTGGGAGAACAATGGGAATCTCGTTCGGCAACGGGAGGGCAGCATCTGCTTGACTAACTCGTCTCGCAGGCAATAACCTCAACCATCGTTGGAAACTACCCGACAATCAATCCCCCAAGAGTGGGATTGACCCGGTCATTCGGCTCCAATTCGAATGCTGTTGCCGACTGAGTAGAACCAGGGTTGCGCATCGGTGAATACTGTGCGTCTGCATTGCCTGCCAGGTTTACCAGGACCGATGATCCCGGTTTGCCGCGCTGTTCCCGCACTTAGGTGATGCGCGGGGAGTTAGCGGTTGAAAAGAATGAGATGCTTTGCGGGTCGCGAGGGGCAGTTAGGCTTCTTTTGCGCTCCCGTTTTTCGGTTGCTTTGGAGCGAAAAACCGAAGATTGGAGCGGCAACTGGTGGTATATTGTTTTGAAGCATCAGGAAACAATTCGAACCTACTGTTCATATCCCTCATTGACTGTGTAGGTTCCCCTGATTAATTCAGCTTTCCCAAGAGCAATCGACTCGGTAGTCTGAGGACTTAGAGTTGGGGGTAGAATTTGCAACGATAACCTCGGCGCGAAGTGGCGGAGCCGGGGGGTGGACCAAGACGCCGGGAGCTCAACTATGTTTGACCGTTCTTGCTTGAAGGCACTGCTGATTGCCGGTCTTGCCCTGCCCATAGCCAGTTGCAGCAATACTGGGCTATCGAAGATCCTGATTGCGCCTGCTTCGGTGACTATGACCGTGGGCCAGTATGTGCAGTTCACCGCCTGGGGGTATTACGGAAATGCCAATGCGGCGCTGATGCCGAACCAGGACATCACGTCCCAGGTCACGTGGGGCTGGGGCACAAGCATCCTGACACAGGTAACGACGGCTCAGGCTCCCAACTGCGCTGTCCCGGTAAAGGGAGTTTGCTCGGGACTATTTCTTGCAGTGGGCGTGGGCACTACCCAGGTGGGGGCGAGTGCGCCTGGATTCGGAGGCACAGTTGGCGGGGGCGCGACGGTGGCAGTGGCAGCCTGCGCCGTCAATTGCGGTGGTGGCGGCGGAAGCGCCGAGCCAATCGTAGCGCTCTCAATCACGCCAAGTACGGATTCAGTAGCGGTGGTTGGACAGACCGCGCAGTTTATCGCGCTCGGCACCAACGGGACCAGCGGCCTGCAGGAGAATTTGACCAATATCATCCCGGTTGCAAGCGTCAACGGGACCACATGGAGTTCTTCGAATGCGGGCGTTGCTACCATCTGCACGCCTGGTGCCCCAGCTCCCTGCACGGCCACGACGAACGGGCTTGCCACCGCGACAGGCACCGGGACCACGCAAATCACGGCAATATGGACCAATCCCGACTTCAGCGTGCAAACCGCCACAGCCACCTTTACGGTTACGGGTACGGCTTCGGAGCCGCTCCAATCGCTGGCGATTAATCCGCCTAGTCAAACCATCCTCCAAGGGCAATCGAGCCAGCTGATCGCGATCGGCACCTTCTCGCCGACCGCCCCGACTCCGGGCACGC
>CAYWMR010000500.1:0-3743 GCA_964458965.1 uncultured Occallatibacter sp.
TCGATGGCAAACGCGCCCGTCAGCCGGTACCGCACGTGATCCTTGGGGCACATAATATGCCGAATCTTGGCGAAGATCTCCGGCTCGTGCTCCTTCACCCACAGCACCTTGGTCACCGTAAAGTTGGGCAGTGCCGGATTGCACGTCAGCTCGATCAGCCGGTCATAGCCAATCTTTTCCGTCAGCCAGTCGCACTCCGGCTGCGTCCGCGTGTCGCACCAAATCATCGCAGGCCGCAGCACCGCGCCGTCTTCATCCAGCAGCACTGCTCCGTGCATCTGGCCCGTCAGTCCAATGGCCGCAATCGGCTCGCGCGGCTCCGGCGCAGCGGCCAGGGCTCCATGAATCGCTTCCTGCGCCGCACGCCACCAGTCTTCAGGATCCTGCTCCGCCCACCCCGGATGAGCCGTCCTGAACGGAGCATGTTCGCTCGACGCTCCGGCAATCAGTTTCCCCGCCGCATCCACCACCACAGCCCTCGTCCCGCCCGTCCCCACATCCATTCCAAGGAACCACATACACGTTCACACCCTTCATATAAATCGCTTTTCCCAGCCGGGGTGAAGCATAGCAGCAAGGGCCGCTACGCGAAAAGACCGCCTGTGCAAACTGAGCCATGCATCCGGCCCCTACCCCTCCAACAACAGCAACCGCCCCGCATCCAGCTTCACCCCCCATGGCTGCGGCAGCACACTCAACGCCCGCCAAACATCCTTGGGAACATCCGCCTGCAAGTGCGCCAAATCCCCCTCGTGAGCAGCAGAATGAAGCCGCAGATAAAGCGTCATCTCATGCGGCGCCTCGCTGGTGTTAACCAGCCAGCACTTGAACGCATTCACCCCGCTCGCCGCCCCCGCCAACCCGATCTGGTGCGATCGAACCCCAACATGCGTCAACGCCTCGGGCACCGGCTCCACCGTCTCCAACTCGCAGTCCCAAGCCGCCACACCAATCCGATTCGCCCCAATCCGTCTCGCCGCCACAATATTCTTGCACCCCGTCAGCCGCGCCGCAGCCACCGTTTGCGGATGTTCAAACAGTTGATGTTTTCCCCCGCTCGCAATCACCCGCCCGCTATCCAGCACCAGCAGATCGCTGCAAAATCGGAATGCCTCTTCCATATCGTGCGTGATAAAAACCACCGCACCGGTGTACCCCGCGAGTGTCTCGCGAAGCTGCTCTTCGGTCTGCCGCCGCAGATGCGGATCGAGCGCCGCAAACGGCTCGTCCAGCAGCAGAGCATCCGGCTTGATGGCCATGCACCTCGCAAGGGCAACACGCTGCCGCTGCCCGCCTGAAATCTCCGCCGGAAAGCGATCCGCCAGCTCCGCAATAGACATCCGCTCCAGTTGCTTCTGGACCATCGCCTGCCGCTCGCCCGCCGCAAGCGAGCTCAATCCAAAGCCCACGTTCTCGGCCACCGTCATATTCGGAAACAAGGCATAGTCCTGAAACACCACGCCAATTCTTCTTTGCGCCGCGGCAATGTTTGTCCCCTCCCCGCTGTCGAAAAGCACCCGTCCATTCAAAACAATGCGCCCTCGATCCGGAGTAACTACCCCGGCAATCATGCGCAATGTCATCGACTTTCCCGCGCCGGACGCCCCAAGCAACCCAACCGCTCCCTTCCCGGTCGAGAAACCAACCTTCAGGCTGAAATTTTCAAGCGCCTTCTCCAACTCGACATCGAGCGTTGCCTGCCCCGCCGCCTCTTCCATCGGTCTCAACCGCGCAGCAGGCCCGATACCCGCAACAACACGCGGCAACGCCGAACCCAGCGCGACATGCGTCTTCTTCTTCACCCCAATTCCCACCTGCCAGTTCAGCAGCCGGATAATGCCAAGTGAAAGCACAACAATCAGGCTCACCCACAGCAGCGCCACCCGCATATCGCCGTCCTCAACGGCAGAGAAAATGGCCATCGGCATCGTCTGCGTGCGCCCCGGAATATTGCCCGCCAGCATCAGCGTGGCACCAAACTCCCCCATCGCGCGGGCAAACGCCAACACCGTTCCAGCCAGTACGCCCGGCGCGGCAACCGGCAACAGCACCCTGCGAAAAACTCGAGACTCTGAAGCGCCCAGCGTCCGCGCCGCCGCCAGCAGCGTAGGATTCACCTGCTCAAACGCGCCCAATGTGGTGCGGTACATCAGCGGAAATGCCACCACGGTTGCCGCAATCACCGTTGCCGGCCACGAGAATACGATAGTGATTCCAATCTGTCCCAACAGGTGGCCGATAAAGCTTCGCCGTCCCAGCAGCAGCAGCAGAAAGAACCCAACCACCGTGGGCGGAAGCACCAGCGGAAGCGTCAGAATGCCGTCGATCCAGGCTCGAAAGCCACCGCGAACGCCATACATTGCCCGCGCCGCAACCAGCCCGAGAAAGAACGTGGCTACCGTAGCGGCACACGTTGTGGCCAGCGAAATATAAATAGGCGATGCATCGAAGTGCGGCGTCACGGTGCCGCTATTGTAAATCCATACCGCACAAACACCGCCTGCGCGGCCGGGCTGGCGAGGTAATCCACAAACTCGCGCGCCGCTGCCTCGTTGCGGCTCCCCTTGATCACCGCCGCGGGATAAACAATCGCGTCGTGCGTGGCCTCAGGCGCGGTTGCCACCACGCGAACCTTGCTCGAAGCCTCAGCATCCGTCGCATAAACCAGGCCCGCATCCGCATTGCCGGTTTCAACATAAGTCAGAACCTGCCGCACATCCTTGGCCAGCACCAACCTGCTCTCCAACTTATCCCATAGCTTCAGCGCCGTCAGAGTCTGCCGCCCGTATTGCCCGGCCGGAACGCTCCCCGGATCGCCAACCGCAATCACCCGCACACCTGCTGCCGTCAGTCCCTCAAAATTCTCGAGCTTCGAGTCCAGCGGTGCAACCAGCACCAGCGCATTTCGCAGCAGATTGCGCCGCGTGCCTTTCACCACCAGCCCCTTTGCTTCCAGATCGTCCATCTGCTTCGTAGCCGCCGATAGAAACACATCCACCGGCGCGCCCTGGTCAATCTGCGTGGCCAGCGTCCCCGATGAGCCCGAGTTATTCGTGAAGGCAATATTCGGATGGCTCTTGTTGTAAGCAGCCTCATTCTCCGCAATCGATTCCTTCAAGCTCGCCGCCGCGGAGATAGTCAGCGTAACCACCGCCTGGCAGTAGCAAGCACCCGGCACCCAAAACAGCAGCAGCAGAACCGCAGCCATCACCCGGCCCAGGCAACGGAAATCGCATTGTCGCAAGATCCTCATTTCACTTCCTCGCATCATCACCCCGTCCTCACACCCCAACCGGCCTATTGAACCCATAACTGTGATATAGCTGTTCATCCATCGCACCCTGCGCTACACTGTCCCTTCACCCGCACACGATCTCCGGCACCTCGAAACTGCCGGCCCTCCCACTCCGGAGAGCACCAACATGCCCGGCCACGACATTGAATCTTCCGCGCTGCCCAGGGACGCAAAAGAGATGCAGGCCGCGCAATTCGCCATGCGCCTCTCTCTCCTCTTCGGCTTTGCTATGCTTGCCGGCAAAACAGCAGCCTGGTTCCTCACCCATTCTTCGGCCATTTTCTCAGACGCGGCAGAATCGGTCATCCACGTCATCGCCGTCGGATTCGCCAGTTTCAGCCTTCGCCTAAGCGCCAAGCCGGCTTCCCATCAATTCCTCTACGGGTACGAGCGCATTGCCTTCTTTTCCGCCGGATTTGAAGGCGCCATGATCGTCGTCGCGGCCATC
>CAYWMR010000501.1:0-3727 GCA_964458965.1 uncultured Occallatibacter sp.
GGATGTGTTCGCGGGTGACGTTGGAGAGCGCGACGTGGCGGATTTTGCCTTGTTCTTGCAGCCTCGCAAGCGCTTCCACAGAAGCCTCGAAAGAGGTGGCATTATCTGGCGCGTGAAGCTGATGAATGTCGATGCGCTCGAGCCGCAGGCGTTTCAGGCTGCCTTCGAGGGCCGCGGTGAGGTGCTTGGGGCTTGCGTTGTGGGTCCACTGTCCGGGGCCGGGGCGCTCCCATCCACCCTTGGTGGCAATGACCAGGCCGGAGGGGTAGGGGTAGAGCGCCTCCGCAATCAACTCTTCCGAGGCGCCGGGGCCGTAGGAGTCAGCGGTGTCGATGAGATTCACACCGAGTGCAACGGCGCGGCGCAGGGTGGCGAGGGCAGCGGGCTTGTCAGCGGGAGGGCCCCAGATGCCCGGGCCCGTGATGCGCATAGCCCCGTAACCGAGGCGGTTGACGGTGAGGTCGCCACCAATGGTGAGGGTGCCCGCGGAGGCTGCGGTGATTGCTTGGGGATGGCTCATGAGATAGCTCCAAACTTAGCAGGGTTAAAGTCTCGATTCCGAGTTATGAGACGAACGAGCAGCGGACGAAGTTCCACTGTTGCTTCCCGCAAATGAGATGAGGCATTTCGGGCGCGCGATGCAGGAACTGGTTCCTGGCGTTGATGAGCGGGAACGATGGCAGCGTCTTTGCGGTGGACTGGGTGGAAAGAAAAGGCGCTATGGATTCGGATGCGACGCCGTGGTTTTTTCAACGAACAACAATACGTCGAATTGAGCGTTGGCGGAATCGGTGGTCCACAGGTAGGGTGCGAGCTTGTCGCTATAAGCGGCACCGACGCTTCGCGATTTGGGAGTGTTCGAGAACCATTGTGCAATGGGGCCCTGCTTCGGCAGCTGGCGAAGATCGACCGCGAAAAGAGGAATGCCGATCGCGGCCAGGGTGCGGTCCAATGTGCCTTCGGGCGCAGGGTCGACAGTGAAAGGACGCACCTGGCTCACCTGATCGTACGCGCGAAACGAACCCTGGTTGAAGGCGAAACCGAAGTTCACGAGCTGGCTGCCGAACATTTTGCGGAGATAGCTGCCCATGGAACTGGTGCCCGGATAGCCTGTATTCGAGATGTGCCCGTTGTGCGCCCAGAGGACGATCTTCGCATCGGGGTTATGGTCGGCGATCCACTTCACGTTGTCGGCCATGCTCTGGTCGCGGGTCTTGACGCCGGCTTTGAGCTGCGCGAATTGGAGAACCAGGCGAGCATTCTGGATAACCCAGTCCAGGTCTTTCGGGGCTGATCCCTCCCCAAGATAGCGCGAGCGATTGGTCTCAAGATAATCCACGACCGCGCTGCATCGATCCACCAGCGCATGGCCTGCGGCGATCGCATCTGCCGACGGCGGCGGAGGCCCAAGGCGCTTGATGCGCAGGCTCTGCTTGCCGGTTTGCGCTACGGTCGAATCGAGGGCAACTTCGTAGCCATCGCCTCCGGTATGGAAGCCGCGCGGTGTAGTCGATTCGAAGCCAAGATCGAAAGCTGTGTCGTCAGTGTAGGGAACGCCGCCGATGTCAATCTTCAACGAATCGAACCAGGCGCTGCCGCTTCCGGTATTCAATACGCCGAAGTAGATATTGGTTGCGTTTGCCGGTACGTCGATCGAGACTTGATAGCGCGTCCAGTCCGATTTCCCGACCACGCCCTGGTTGTGCATGTCGCCGAATGCGAGTGAGCCCTGCGGGCCATCGGCGCGAACCCACAATCCCGCGTAGCCACCCGCGACGTCTTCGCTGCGGATGTAGCCGGAGAGCGTGACATGCTTGCCTAAGGCAGCCTGCGCGGGAAAGTTGGCCGTGGCCACTCCAAATGCAGGCTGCTGCTGTGGTGAAGCAGCCGATACGTCGTTATACAGCTCCTTCAGAGTCGCATCGTAGTAGGGACGATCCATCGACATAACGAACTTGCGCACGATTTCCATCGACGTGGTTGGGTTCTGCATGTCGAAGCCGGTGAATTCGATTCGGCCTTTTCCTGCCTTATTGAACTCGCGCATCCACAGGATCATTTCGAGGACCTCCTCGGTATCCCAGGTCCAGAAATACATGCCCTTGAGCAACGCCTTCGGATCGCCGACGCCGTTCAGCACGAAGTCATTCAGCCGGTAGGCTTCAGGCATGTTGGCTTCGATGGAGAAGATGGTGAATCCCTTTTGGCTGGCCAGGTATTCAACCATGCGATGCTTCATCTGAAAGAACTCTCGTGTGCCGTGGGTAGCCTCGCCCAGCTCGACGATTCTTGCGTCGCCAACCACCTTATTGAGAGGCTGCAAGTCTGCGAAGCCGTGGCCCGCCTCGACAGTTTGGATGGGGATTGCATGCTGACGCAGCCAATCAAGTGAAGCTTGCTCGTCGCTGACACTGGCAGGGGCGAGCGCGGTAGTGAGGAGTAGAGAGGTCAAGGCAAACCAACGCATGCCAATCGATTGCAGCAATTTCATGAGCTTCTTTCAGGTCGCGGTCATTATAGGAGACGCGCCGCGGTTCGACTTGTGATCTTGATGAGGGAAGGAAATGTTGGGACCAACTATCCGGAAATTCCGGACAGTTCGAATCGAAATCACGCGGCCCGGTGTAGTGCTTGCCCCCACTGCGCCAAGCGTGATTGACTTATGCCCGAAGGCGGGTGGATGACGATGGGTTACATTCTTGCACTGGACCAGGGGACGACCAGTTCCCGAGCGATTCTGTTTGATGAGGCGGGAACGATTACCGCGGTGGCGCAGCATGAGTTTGAACAGTTCTACCCTGGGGCGGGATGGGTAGAGCACGACCCGATGGAGATTTTGACGAGCCAGATTTCCTGTGCGGTGGAGGCGTTGGGGAAAGCTGGGGCGCGGCCAAGAGACGTTGCGGCAATTGGAATTACCAACCAGCGAGAGACCGTGATTGTGTGGGAGCGGGCGACGGGAAAAGCGATTCATCCCGCCATTGTGTGGCAGGACCGCCGAACGGCTGGCAGGTGCGCGGAACTGGAGGAGAGCGGAGTTGGGGAGACGGTTTCCGCGAAGACCGGTTTGGTGCTGGACCCATATTTTTCGGCAACCAAGGTGGGATGGATTCTGGACAACGTGCCGGGTGCGCGGGCGCGTGCTGAGCGCGGCGAGCTGGCGTTTGGCACAGTGGACAGCTGGCTGATCTGGCATCTGACCAGCGGAACTCGGCATGTGACCGATGTGACCAATGCGTCGCGGACGCTGCTCTTCAACATTGTGAAGGGCGAGTGGGATGAGGAGCTGCTGAGGATCTTCGGGATTCCCGCAAGCATGCTGCCGGAGGTTTGCTGGTCCAGCGAGCCCGTGGGCGAGGTGACCACGACACTGGGGCTGGGTGGCGCGGCGATTGCGGGGATTGCAGGGGATCAGCAGGCGGCGCTATTTGGGCAGCTATGCTGGGACGCTGGTGAGGCCAAGAACACTTATGGGACGGGATGCTTTCTGCTGCAGAACGTGGGCGACAAGTTTGTCCGCTCGAGGCACAAGCTGATTACGACGGTCGCGGCGAGCGCGGAGAAGCGCCTGGAATACGCGCTGGAGGGCAGCATTTTTATCGGCGGCGCAGTGGTGCAGTGGCTGCGCGACAACCTGAAGCTGATTGGGTCGTCGGCGGACGTTGAGGCGCTGGCGGCCAGCGTTCCGGATGCGGGCGGCGTGGTGTTTGTGCCGGCGTTTGTGGGG
>CAYWMR010000502.1:0-3725 GCA_964458965.1 uncultured Occallatibacter sp.
GTTACGGGCGTTGGCGGCCAGGGTAAGCAGGTGCATGGCGTGACGGCGGCTGGCTTCCAACTGCCGCTCCGCGGTGAAAACTTCTTCGGCCGCTGTCCGGGCTTCCAGTTGACGCGCTTCCACGTTTTGCCGGAAGGCTTTAGCCTCTCCCGCCGCGGAATCGAGAAAGGCGCGCTGCTGGGTCCGCTCTTCGGCAATGCCCTTCAGCTGCGTCCGTGTAACCTCGATCTCCGAAGCCGCCGCCGCGATTCGTGCCTCCAGTTCGCCAACGCGCTCACTATTGCTGCGCACCCGCGCCGTGGCGCGCTCCAGTTCTACAGCGGACTCGCTGGCGCGATTCTGCGCCTGCTGGCCGTTCCGGTCCAGTTCATAGCCGCGTTCCGTGAGCAAGTGCTGACTGGCTTCAAGAGTTGCAATCTCCGCGGCCGCCCCGTTGATCTGCTCGGTCAGGGCGGCAATTTCACCGTCGAGCCGGGCCTGATCGGCATCCATCAGAGACATGCGGCTGGCCAGAACCACGCGCAGGCGCGAGCGCAATTCGTCGCGCACAGCGGCAAATCGCTCCGCCTTCGCCGCCTGCCGCTTCAGGCTATTCATCTGGCGCGTAACTTCTTCAAAGATGTCGTCGACGCGGGCCAGATTCTGTTTAGCGCTTTCCAGGCGCAGTTCGGCCAGCCGCTTTCTGGTCTTGAAGCGCGTGATTCCGGCGGCTTCTTCGATGATGGCTCGCCGTTCGTGCGGCTTGGAGCTGAGCAGTTGCCCAATCCGCTCCTGGCCGATGATCGCGTAGCTCTCCGGGCCAAGGCCGGTACCCATGAAAATGTCCTGAATGTCGCGCAGGCGGCATAGCTTTCCGTTCAGCAAGTACTCGCTCTCCCCGGTTCTGAACAAGCGCCGGGTGATCATCACTTCGCCCTTCTGGGGCGCTTGCTGAAACTTTCGACGCCGAATCCTGAGCACGACAGCCTGTGGTCCTTCGCTGACAGAGGAGGATTGAGGCGCCGGAAAAGCTTCGCTGCCGGCAGAATGATTCTCAAGAACCTGGCCGGGCTGCTCGGCGGCGATGATCTCTTCGGCCTCGCTGGCGCGCACCCGGCGCATCTCATCTTCGTCCCAGTCGGACGGTTCATCGTGCTCGACTTCGACCTCGGCCTCAACGGGAACAGGGCCTTCGTAGGCCTCCGGATCAACCAGTGTGAGTGTCACTTCCGCCATGCCGAGAGCTTTGCGGTCCCGCGTTCCGGCGAAGATCACGTCCTGCATGTTGCTGCCGCGCAAGGACTTGGCGCTCTGCTCGCCAAGCACCCAGCTTACCCCGTCAAGAATGTTAGACTTGCCGCAGCCATTTGGCCCCACCACTACGGCTATGCCAGTGCCCGGAACTGTCAACTCGGTCCGGTCGCAAAAGCTCTTGAAGCCGAGGATGTGGATCTTCTTTAGTTTCAGCATTTTATCTCCGGGTTCCGGCTATCAAGACAAATACGGCCCAAAATGGCGGCGCAACCTTTCCCGGCCTATGGGACCGGGAAAATATTGCCACCCGATTACAGACTCTACGGAGCGCGGCGGGCAGGGTCAACGGCGGGAAACCGGGTTCTTGTGGATAAGGGAGGCCGGAATTCGTCTTAGGGAAAAATCGCTGGAAAACAGCGCAAAACAGGGATCAGGAAACAGGGAAAAGGGATCAGGGAAAAGGGAATAGAAGCACCCTGACTCGCATCGACGGGTGATGGCCGGCGAATCACTCAATTCACTTGAAGCGAGCTTCGCGTCATTGCTTATGAACAGGTCGCCCAGCCATGTCCTTCGCCGATGACATCAGTACGATCTTTCGGGGCGGCAGGAGCCAGAGGACGGCGACAATGACGATCATGCCGATGGCGATCCAGGGAGATACGAAAGCCAGGGGGATGGAGCCCAGGTACAGGCACAATGAGGCAGCCTGCTTGACGAAGCCGCTCGCGGGAGGCATATTGCTGCGGCGCTGAATGAGGGCGGAGAGGACCATCCAGGGGACGCCCGGGAAGACGCAAACGGCCCCGTAAAGAGCGATTGAGAATGACGAGATACCGCGGACGGCGACCCAGTTGGTGGCTGCGGGAATGAGCGAGAGTGAGAAGAGGAGGGCGAGATTAGACCACAGGATGCCGTGCGTGACCTGGTCGAGATCGTCGACAAGATAGTGATGGTTGACCCAGTAGATGCCGATCTGGATGAAGCTGAGGAGATAGACGAGGAGGATCGGGAGGGCTTGGCGAAGGGCTTCGATGTTGTCTATTTCTTTGCCGGGGACATGGAGCTCCAGGACCATGATGGTGATGATGACGGCGACGACGCCGTCGGAGAATGCTTCCAGCCGGGCGGGGTTGAGGCGATCTGAATTTTCCTGGGGCATCCTTTGAAGATACTACTTCAAGGGGGAACGCTTCACAGATTCCCTGATGATCCCACTGATACGAATCCATGTGCAGTAACTCCCTGGAGCGTTGTGCGCTTCCAGGCGGGATGTAACTCAATCGTCAAACCCATCCAGGTTTTTCGATGCCGCCGGCGGGATGTTTTGCGACCTCCGCATAACTCTTCAGCCTTATCGGTGAAGAGTTATGCGGCTTACAATCAAATCACAGATGCAGAAAGCGATCCGCGCCGTAGACCAATCCAAGCGTTATAACTGCGATGAAGACTTCTCCGATGGCTCCAACCGCAAAGGGCCGCCAGCCTTGTTTGCCGAGTTCGCGAAGGTTGGTGCGCAGGCCCACTCCCGCGAACGTAAGCAGGAATGCCCAGCGCGACAGGTTGGCGAGGCTGGTCAACTGGGGCTTGGCAAAGACTCCGAGTGTGGCGAGCAGCGAGATCAGCAGAAATCCGAGAACGAATTTGGGAAATTTCCGCCACAGGAACGCAGCCTTGTTACCAATCACCTGTGCTTCCCCGCGAGACGCCCAGTAAATGGCATACGCCAGCACCACAAACCCGATGAGGGCGTTGCGGGTTGTCTTGGCCAGAACCGCTACCTTGCCGGCAGCGTCGGAATAGAGCGCGCCGGCGGCTGTGGCTTCCGCGGTATTGTCCACGGCCAGACCGGCCCACAGGCCGTAGGCCTTGTCGCTTAAGTGGAGCGAGTGGCCGATAAGCGGAAACGTAAACAGCGAGATTGCGCCCAGCGCGAGGATAGCGGCGATGGCATATGAGGCGTCTTCATCGTCCGCGTCGATGGATGGTTTGGCGGCAATAATTGCGGAGACGCCGCAGATGGCCGAGCCGATGGCCAGCAGGGAAGTGAGCTTGGGCCGGAGTTTGAATGTGCGCCCAAGCAGGTGCATGAACGTGAGCGAAAGCGTGAGCGCCACGGCGACCAACAGCAACGAGATGCCGCCGAGATGCAGAACGTCTCCCAGCAAAAAGCGCGACCCAAGCAGGACGATGCCGGCCTTGAGCCAAAATTCGTAAGTAGCAACGCCGGACTGAAAGATGCGCGGGATGCCGATGGTGTTGGCGATGATGAGCCCGATGACGATGGCCCACAGCACATATTCAATATTGGGGAAGGTAATGTGATGGGACTTGGTGTAGGCGGCGATGGATTGCTCGATGAACTTACCTGCGAAGCCCACGGCTGCCAGCAGCAGCAGGCCTGGAATAAGACCGGCGGCGCGGCGGGCCAGGCCCGTGGAAGTGTGTGTTGCGATGGCGGCTGTAGCCATTTCGTTCTCCTTGCGTGGTTC
>CAYWMR010000503.1:0-3723 GCA_964458965.1 uncultured Occallatibacter sp.
GCGGCTCGACCGGCTACGGCCAGGCCGTCGTCGATGGCGTGAACGGCGACTGGGGCGGCAAGCCTTTCAGCGATCTGATGACCGGCCTGGACTACGCCGAGCAGCATTACCCCTTCATCGACAAGACGCGCGAGTGCGCCCTGGGCGCGAGCTACGGCGGATACATGGCCAACTGGGTGCTTGGCCACACCACCCGCTTCAAGTGCATCGTGAGCCACGACGGCATGTTCAACGCCGAATCGGCATTTGGCTCGACCGAAGAGATGTGGTTCAACGAGTGGGAGTTCAAGGGCAAGCCGTGGGACTACTACGGCAAGCCCGACAGCGAGAATCCGTTCCGCAAATGGTCCCCTTCGCTCTCGGCCAAAAACTTCAAAACGCCCACGCTGGTAATTCACAGCCAGCTCGACTACCGCCTCGACGTCTCCGAAGGCTTCCAGCTCTTTGATACCTTGCAGCGCCTCAAGGTGCCCAGCAAGATGCTCTACTTCCCCGACGAAGGCCACTGGGTTCTAAAGCCGCAGAATTCGCAACTCTGGTGGAAGACGGTGAACGACTGGGTCGATCAGTGGACCAAAATCAGTGCACAGTGAACAGTGAGCCATGAACTGCGAACTATGAACTGTGAACTATGAACTGTACTTAGCGTCCGTGTGATTTGAATCACATGATCCTTATGGCTTGTGGATAGATTCTATTCGTGTGAGGTCGAGGTTGAATCGGATGCGAACGGCGATCGTTGGCGGTGGAATTGCGGGGCTGGCGGCTGCCTACGAGCTCCAGAAGGCGCGGGCAGCCGGGGCAGAAGTCGAATACACGCTGTTCGAGGCGCGCGACCGCGTGGGCGGCTCACTGGACTCGGAGATCGTGGATGGAACGGTGCTGGAGCGCGGTCCGGACTCCTTCCTGACCGAGAAGCCGGCGGCGGCCCAGCTGTGCCGGGAACTTGGACTGGCAGCGGATTTGGTGACGTCGAACGATGCGGCGCGGAAGACATTTATCGTGGTGAAAAACCGGCTGGTGGCTTTGCCGGATGGACTGATGTTCCTGGTTCCCACCAAGCTGATACCGACGGCAACGACGCGGCTGTTCAGCCTGGGCACCAAGTTGCGAATGGGCTTGGAGTTGCTGCATCCTCCGCGGCGTGCGGACCACGGCGACGAGGCTGTGGCTTCTCTGGTGGAACGCCACTTTGGCGCCGAGGCTGTGGACAGGCTTGCCGATCCACTGCTGAGCGGGATTTATGGCGGGGACGCGGCGCAACTCAGTGCCCGCGCAGTGCTTCCGCGCCTCGTGGAGATGGAGAGCGAGTACGGATCGCTCACCCGGGGAATGCTGGCGGCTCACGCAAAGATGCGCGCCAGGGCGAAGGCTGCCGCGGCCCAGAATGGCGCCCGGAATGGAGGCGGGGCCGCGCTGGGAAGGACGTCTGCCCCGGCCATTTTTACCTCGTTGCGCGGTGGGATGCGCCAGTTGACCGGGGCCCTGGAGGCACGCCTGGGGCCGGGAAGAGTGCGGCTGCGCACGCCGGTCAGCGGCCTCGAAAAAGTGCAGGACGGATGGCTGGTTGCAGCCGGCGGGGAAACGGAGCTCTACGACGCTGTCATCATGGCGTCGCCTGCCTGGGCCGCGGGCGTGCTTCTGGGGCCGGTTGACCCAGAGTTGGGAGAGGAACTGGGTGGGATTCCCTACTCGTCTTCGATTACCGTGAATCTGGTTTACGACGAAGCCAGGCTGGGACAGCTGCCGGATGGTTTCGGGTTTCTGGTTCCGGCAAGCGAAGGCCGGGCGATGCTGGCTTGCACCTTTGTTCATCGGAAGTTCTTGGGCCGCACCGCGCCCGGAAAGGCCGTGCTGAGGGCGTTTCTCGGTGGTATGAAGAACGAGGCTTTGTTAACGGAAACCGATGCGCCGCTGGTAGAGACGGTGCGGCGGGAACTGAAAGAGATTCTCGGCATCGATGCGGAACCGGAGCGGACGCAGGTTTCGCGATGGCGCCGGGCGATGGCGCAGTACGCAGTGGGGCATCAGGAACGGATTAAGCGAATTGCCGCGCGGGTGGCTGCATTGGAAGGACTGCGACTGGTTGGAAATGCGTATGACGGAATTGGGATTCCGGATTGCATTCGGCTGGGACGTGGAGCTGCGCAGGAGTTGCTTGCGAAGTTTGAGAGCCATCAAACAGTCGTCGGTTGAGGTTGTAGATACGGCCGCTTGACGATGTGCCCTCCGATGCGTCAGAGTGCAATCCGTGCCGCTTGGTAATTGCAAAGCTTCGCAAGGTTGAGGCGCTTGATCGTGATCTCCTGCTGTTCAGGCCGGCTCTGCGCTACCAGTCGCAGCGTTCCCGCAAAATGAATTCCCACGATCGACCGCGGAAGGAGATTCGCATGACCCGCTACAGACACATCCTGACCCAAAGTGCAAATGGGGTGAAGACCATTACCCTGAACCGCCCCGACAAGCGCAATGCGTTGAGCCCGCAGTTGATAGAGGAACTGACTTCGGCCCTTCATGAAGCCGAAACCTGCGACTGCGGGGTTGTAATCCTCACCGGCGCAGGCCCTGCGTTCTGCTCCGGCCTGGACATGGAGCACCTGGAAACCCTGAACGCGAGCACGCCGCAGCAAAACCGGCGCGACTCAGAGAACATGGCGCACGTCCTGCGCACGCTCTACGACTTTCCCAAGCCCATCATCTCTGCCGTCAACGGACCTGCGATTGCCGGCGGTATGGCGCTGGCCACCATTCCCGACTTTACCCTCGCCGCGCCGGAGGCCAAGTTTGGCTACACCGAGGTGCGCGTGGGGTTTGTGCCGGCCATCGTGGCTTCGTTCCTGATTCGCCAGGTAGGGGAGTTGCGTACGCGCGAGTTGCTGCTCTCCGGGAAGGTTCTGAAGGCCCAGGAAGCGCTGGGACTCGGCCTCATTACACAGATAGTGGAGCAGGACGACCTGATGCCGGCTGCACATGCGCTGGCGCAGTCTCTGCTGCTGAACAGCCCTCAGGCAATGCTCGCGGTGAAGCGACTGCTTTCAAAACACTCCAAGCGGCGGCTGGACGAAGAGTTGGAAGATGGCGTTGAAGTCAACGCGCAGCAGAAGTCGACCGAGGACTTCAAGGAAGGCGTTCGGGCGTTCATAGAGCATCGCCGCGCAGATTGGCCCAGTATGCACGCAAAGGTGTAGAACAGGTCCGGCTAATCGTCCGCATGGAGATCGGCCAGAAGATCCTCGACACTGCCTACGTTGACCAGTTCGCCCCTGCGCGCAGCCTTCATGGCTTCTACGGTTTCAGCGTTGGGTATGAGGGGATCGAAGGGAAGCGCTCGTTCGGCCACAGTTCGCATCAGCATCATTGCAGCCTCAAAATGGAGTCGCTCACCCCAGCGGGTTCTTGGCCCGCAACTCCGCAACGATCTCCGCGGCCGCTGCGCGTGCCCGATCCGCTTGATCGGGCGGGAAGCTGATGGCTCCAACGCGGGCATGGCCCCCACCGCCGTACCGCTCGCAAACAGCCGCAAGGTTCACCATCTTCGCCGGGTCCGCCTTGGTCCAGGGATTCGACCCCACAGCAACCTTGGTGCGGAAGCTGGACTTCGACAGGCCGATGGAGTAGGTGGCCTGGGGGTGCAGGTAATAGGGGATGAACTTGTTGAACCCCTCCAGCGGGTAGTCGGTTATGTCGAAGAAGATGGTGCCGTCGCGCTCTTCGCTGCGGCTG
>CAYWMR010000504.1:0-3689 GCA_964458965.1 uncultured Occallatibacter sp.
ACCTGGCGGGGTTGGCGGGATTACGTCGCGTAGGACCCGGCACTGGTTGATTTTACCACCTTCGTAACGCCCGCGATTCAGCGATCTCGAACCGCGGTCTGGTTTGGCGGCCAACGCGGGCGTGTCCTCAACCCGGGTACCAGACCTTGCGCGGATCGGACTCGCTGCGCCGATACGACCATGCCTCATCGATGAGCCTTTTCAGGTCAAATCGAGGCCTCCAGTCGAGCAGGAATTTCGCCTTGGCGTTGTCCAGCCAGGTAGATCGGAACGGCGTTGCAACCTCGACCGACGGCAGTCCCCGCGTTTGGTGAAGGTAGTCTGCAACCGCTCGATAGTCGACTGGCTCATCCATGCAAACATTGAACGTCTGCTTGCGTGCCTTGGGGTGATCCAAAGCCACAACCATGGCCTCGACCAAATCACTGACGTGAACGAAATTCCGTTTCACCGGCTGGCCATCCGGATCGAGCATGACCGGCACGGTGCCCGTCCGCACGAATCCATCCGCGGTCTCAGGATCGACGAAATCGCGCCATCGCGGGCCACCAAACACATCCTCGCCGAAGCTCAATGTGTATTTGAAGTCGTCCTTCTCCATGATCCACGGCGCTCGCAGGCAACACCCCGAAAGGTCGTATTGAATGAAGTACTGGTTGAGCATCGTTTCTTCCAGAACCTTTGATAGCGCATAGCACCCTGGATACGCACTGTGCCCCTGTTGCTCGGTCACCGGAATGGGATGCGGATAAAAAAAGTGCCCAAGCGCTGCGTCGCCGCCGATGAGCATGAACTGATGGAAAGACGCGCTCCGGCGGCACTCCTCCAGCAGCCAGAACAGGCCTTTCACCGTCACGTCCATGACGATGTCTTCACTTTCCTTGCAAGTCGCGCAGTGGACCACATGCGTGATTCCGCGCATCGCGGCCCGTACCGCTTCGCGATCGTCGATGCTTCCGGTGACAATTTCCATCTGCGGGTGAGGTTCAGGCCTGCGATTGTGACAGAGCGCGCGAATCATTACCTCGCTGCGCTTTTCCCCGCTCAGCATGCGGCGAATAAAGTGCATGCCCACTTTTCCGGTTGCTCCGGTGACAAGGATATTTTTCATACTCTCCGCAGCTCCGGCGGGTCTGTGTTCACCGCCCGCTTCCTACCCTTGTACTTAGCTAGTTGTATGCACGGGACCGATTTCAGGCGGTGAATTCTCAAGCTATTTCCGCAGGTCCTTCCCCCATGCCTCCACCTCAATAAAACTGCACCACTTTGCCGAATCGGCCGGAACTACATTTGTTATGCGCAGCCATGTGACACGCCGCCTCGAAAAGGAAAAATCCTGAAATTCGGGAGAGGATGAAATCTGCAGCGGCACGCGGCTACCATCGGAAAACTCGACATCGGCGCTCTTCCAGTAGCTGTCGTGTGGGAAATCCGCACGCACCATCAGGCGAATTTTATCCAGTTCCACCGGCCTGCCGAATTCCACACGCCACCAGATATCCGTACGCAGTTGCGGTCCCCACGACTGGTAAGGCCACACGCCGTGATGTCCATTCTCGATTCGCCCGTCAATCGCGTTCCTCGCTTCGAAATCGAACAGGCTTCGAGAAACACTGTTCGAGCTGGCGTGGGGAAAGAACTGCACCGAGGCATCGTCGCTTCGTAACAGATCGCAGGGGTTCAGCGCCAGATTCCGGTATTCAGAAATCTCCTGCTTTTTCAGCGGCCGGATCGAGATTCGATGCGATCCTCCAGCAAAGCTCTCCGGTGCGTAGGCGCTGCCCGTCTGCTTTTCTTCCCTGCCAAAAGGAATCTCGTAGGACATGTCGCCTGAAGAACCGAGCGGCGCGTAGATCAGGCAGTCGGGAATGCTCTCGTCCACACGCAAGGCCATTCGCTGAGGCCCGCCGAATACGATGCGATCGCCCGGTTGATAAACGCGGTCGAACCCCAGTTCAACCCCTTTTGCAGAGCCGGCCTGGTCCGCGGGGCCAGCGACACGGCTTCCTTGCGCATCCCGCACCTCGATGTGGATGGGCGCGTTGGCGTTTGCGCGCGGCAACTGCTGGCCGATCGACCTCGGCGCGGTTTCAGGCAGCCATGCAATGATGACGATGAGCGGAAGTATCCGCCGCCGCAAAAAGCATTTCCGCAATGCGGTCATTCGCCGCCTCCCGCCATCGTATTCGATCCAGAACCTGTTAGAAAGCGAACGGGACCGGCGCCCCAGTTATGGGCAACGTTAACGATAAACCATAAACACAAAACGCGGAAACCCCCCAGACCAGGTGCTCACAGAATGTTTCATCGGCTGGGCGTAACGGAGGCAGAACGAAATACGCGGAAGCTTGTGGCACCTCATCCCGGCTACAATGGATATGTGGCCAAGAATTCCCCACCCACGACCCCAACCGTGGGCACTATTTCGTTAGGCTGTCCCAGAAACCTCGTCGACTCCGAAGATTCGCCAGGATACTCGCAGGCAGCCCAACTCATCTCCATCTCTCGACAAGCGCAGCAAACTCCGGCAGCTCTGGCCTGAGCCCCTCTATCACTGCAGACCTCGTTTGGTGGATATCCTCGCCCTGCTGATCGAGAATCTCCAACAGCCGCAGCGGATTTGCACGAAACAGATCAACCAGAAACGAGTCGGGAGAGCGGGCCGCAATTCCCATTAGACCGAGCACCGAAGACGGAAAATGGCGAAGGTTGAAAGTCACAATTACATCTGCTCGCCCTTTCAGAGCTGCGGCAATCACGTGTCTGTCGCTGGGGTCGGGAATGTCCGGAACGGCGTTGAGGTCCGTTGTGGAAACTTGCAGGCAAGCTTCTGGAAATGTCACCTGCATGAAGCGCAAGCGCCGTTCAATCTGGCTCTCCGATCGCCCGAACTTCTTAAGAGTCCGGCTAAGCTCCAGAATTGTCTCACTGCTCCAGAGTGGAAGGAACAACGGTGTCCCCTCGGCGCAGCGCAACAGAGTGTCGCAGAGCGGCATGGGCGCTAGCACACACGCGTCAAGCACCGCGGAGTTCATATTACTCTTTGACAAGAGCATTCATCGGTACGGCAAAGTACGATCCGTCCTCAATCTCTGCCTGTACCAGATCTCTCCACGCCTTCCGCCGGGCCGCGTCCCGCTTGCTCTTATACGCCAGCAAATCCCGCACGTAAACCCGCCGGTGGGTGCCAACTTTGTGAAATGGAATCTGCCCATCCTCCAAAAGCTGCACCAGGAACTGCCGCGAAACCGATAGCATTCTGGCCGCCGCCGCCGTCGTCATTGCTGCGTCGCTCTCCAGAATCGTGACCGACTTTCCTGCCTTCAAGTCTCCAAGCAACTGGCCAAGAAACGAATGCAAATTCGGTGGGAGCTGCCGAGTCTCGCCATCGGGACCGGCAAGTCTGGCCTTTGCCGCCTTGATCTCGGAATACAGATCCAAAACCTCGTTCCGCCCCGCCAACGGCGTTGAAGCCACAGCCAAGTCCTCATGTACAGGCACGGTACACCTTCCAGATTGAAATGATCGCTACAAACGCTACAACCACTATAACTCATTTTCAAGTACAATCAATACTGTGACCAAATCTTCCCCACCCACGGCCCCTTCCGTGGGCTTTATTTCGTTAGGCTGTCCCAAAAACCTCGTCGATTCCGAGGTGATGATGGGCCTGCTCGACCGCGCCGGCG
>CAYWMR010000505.1:0-3648 GCA_964458965.1 uncultured Occallatibacter sp.
GAACAATGCTTCTTCGCGAAAGGTGCCGTCGTGGTTGTTCATCAGCAGCAGGGAAGGTGTGGAATCGCAGGCCACAAAGATATCCGGCCAGCCGTCTTCGTCGGCATCGATGCCGATGGCCGTCAGTCCATACGATCCTTGAAACCCTTGTACGCCGGACTCTTTCGAAACATCCGTAAATGTTCCATCGCCGTTGTTGCGATAAAGATAATTCTGCGACTTGGGCAAGCCTTCCGGCCCGCACATCACCGGCACACCCTCGTAATTGCAGTTGGGAACGGCCATCGATGGTTTGGGAGCATTGGCAAGATCGATTTCAAGATAGTTTGAAACAAACAGATCCAGCAGCCCATCGCGGTTATAGTCCACAAAGGTGCACCCAGTGCTGTAGCGCGTCTTAGGATAAAGTAACCCGGCTTTGGCAGTTACATCCGTAAAGGTTCCATCGCCGTTATTGCGATAAAGAATGTTCTGCCCATAGTAAGTAAGAAACAAATCCTCAAACCCGTCGTTGTTATAGTCTCCCACGCAAACACCCTGCGCCCAGCCGTTGCCCGTCAATCCGGCCTGCGCGGTGACGTCGGTAAAAGTGCCGTTCCGATTGTTCTTATAGAGCCGGTTGCTGGCGCTGGCCGGCGTGTTTTCAAGCCGCCTTCCACCGGGAATAAAAATGTCCATCCATCCATCGTTGTCGTAATCGAAGAAAGCACAGCCGGTGCCCATCGATTCCACAATGTATGTAAAGCTGTCCTGCTCGCCGTAGACCATCGTCTCCGTAAGGCCGGCGGCGTGCGCCACATCCACAAGACGCGAGAAAGGCGCGACGGGCTTTGCCGCCGGAAGCGCAGCACGAAGCGATCCAGACAGCAGTGCGGGAGCCAGCGCCACCGGCATGGTGCTAAGCAAGCGCCGGCGCGTCCACGATGAAGTCTTCTTATAACTCATAACTGCCTGCATACTCCGAACGCATAAGTTAGCGAGTCAATGCTGCCCACTGGCTTCCGCCAGTTTATTACTAAGTTCCCGTGCGCCCGCATTGTCAGGATCCAATTTCAAAGCTGTGGCTACAGCGTCCTGCGCCTCCTGAATGCGTGATTCGGAAGCAAGAGTGGCCGCCAGCGAGAGCCACGCCCGTGCGTTGTCTGGAGCAGCCTTAACCGTGATCCGGAACTGCTGTTCCGCTGCCGCATCCTCCCCGGCGTGGAATTCCAGGTAACCCAGCGCGTACTGCGCCACCACAAACTTAGGATCGGCCTTCACCGCCTGTTCCAGCGCGGCTCGCTCACCCGCGGCATCGCCCAGGCTGTTCAATACAAGGGACAGCCGATAAGCAAGCCTGGCGTCTTCAGGCTCAGCGGCGCAGGCCTCCCGATAAAGATCGGCAGCCTTGCTTTTATCTCCATCCTTGATAGCCTCTTCCGCCTGAGTCGCTTTCAGCACCGCCAGAGATTGGTCCGCATCCTCCTTCAGCTTCTGCTTGAACAACTCGAGTTGCTTCTGCGCTTCCTCCGTTTCTCCCAGCGTGCGAAGAACCTTGGCTAACTGAAATCGGACCTGTGACTCCGTTACGCCTAACTCGATCGCCTTTTCCAGTTGTACCTTAGCCCCCGCGGCATCGTTCAGTTGCACCAGCGCCAGGCCCAGGTTCATCCTCGAGTTATAATCATTCGGATTTAGAGTTACAGCCTCCTCGAGATGTTTGCGAGCTGCGGAGTTATCGCCCGCCTTGTGCTCCAGAAATCCAACGAGATTCAGCAAATCGGCATCGTGCGGAGCCTGCGCCAGCAACTTCGACCCCAACGGAGCCGCATCAAAGTAATCTCCGCTGATCACCAGCGTCCGAAATCGTATGCGCTGCGCCTCAAAGTCGTTGGGCTTCTGTTGCACTAACTCATCAGCCAGTTTCTGCGCCGCGTCAAAGTGCGATTGATGCACCTCCAGCGACACCAGTGCTGCCGTCAACGCGTCCGAATAGGGATAAGCCTTCAGCCCCTCCGTCAACACTCGCGCGGACTCCGAGAACATCTCCGCTTTCCTGTAAGCCAGCGACAGGTCGAGAATCAGGCTCTCATCCCGCGGCGCCTTGGGGAGCCGCCGAATCACAGCGTCGTAATCCCCGGTAGCAATCAAAGCCCTGGCCAGCCCATCGAGCGCCTTCGGAGAGGACGGCTCGATTGCGAGCCACGATTTGAACGACTGAACTGCGCATTCAGGTTGGGAGTTCTTGGCGAACCAGTTGCCTATCGCCGCATAAGCTTCGGCGCTGGGATGGTCGTGGATGCGACCCTCCAATGCAGGCGGTCCAATGCAGGTAGCGGCGGATGCGGACACGGATACGGCCATACAAGCCACAAGCATCAGCCAGCGCCCGGCGCGCTCCCTGGGTTTGTACCCACAATCGACGAAACCCTTATGACCCGTTAGTCCCCCACCGGTGTTATCGACCCGCAGCAGATGAAACTGTGCCCCATTCATCGGATGTTTTTGTCCGATGAGTGGGAGCCCGCAGAACACCATGGCGTCCTGTTTGGTTGAACGTGCATTTTTGTTTCTTCCTAGGCGCATGGCTATCAGTCCCCGAGCATACCCGAGCGCAAGTCGACCGCGCAACCAATCCTCACGCCCGCCAAAGGCCGCCGAATCGATTGCTTATTCCGGCTCCCCTCGCCAGTCGCACACAATCTCGCGCCGCTGCTCCGAACTTTCCACGGCCCACTCCAGCAATCGTGCCACCCGCCACGCATCTCGGGCCGCCACCGGAGCAGGCCCCTTACCCAGCAGCGCATCGCGAACCCCAGCATAGTAAAGGCGGTAGTCGCCTGCGATCGGCGCAACCGGCCGAGTCACCATTCCGCCTTCCACGTCCACGGCCAACGTGCCCCAGCTAGCCGCCGGTTCTTGGCCCCAGTCCGCGTCCCCGATGCGGGTAACCTTGTTAAGCGCAGCCTCCTGCGGGTCGAGACCCAATTTCAAGTAATTGCCCCTGGCGCCGCGTAAATGAAAGCGAGGCCCGGGCGGTGACGAAAGGCTGTTGGCCCCTAGAACCGCCGTGTATCCGGGATAGCGTAGCCGAATCGTGAACGCGTCGTTTGCTCGCGCCCACTCGCGTTCGCAGCGCACATCGGCGGCGATCGCCTCCGGTTTGCCGAACAGCGTCAGCGCCTGGTCCGCAATGTGCGTCCCCAGATCCAGCAGAACGCCCCCGCCAACCGACGGGTCTTCCTTCCAAAGCCGGTCAGACGGGGGATTGGGCCTCCACCGGTCGAACCGTGACTCAAAGCTAACCAGACGGCCAAGCGAGCCTTCATGAAGTAGTTTCTGAATCGTCTGGAAATCGCTGTCCCATCTGCGGTTAAAGAAGGGAATCAGGTGGACTTTTTGGACCGCTGCGAGTTCGATCAACTGGGCAACTTCAGCCGACGTTGTGGACATAGGCTTATCCACCACCACGTCCTTGCCGGCCGCCAGAATCTGCCGCGCAACCTCAAAGTGGGTTCCGCTCGGGGTGGCCACAACAAACAGTCCAAGCGAAGAATCCCCCAGCATGGCTTCAAGCGAGCGGTAGGTAGTAATTCCCGGGTATCGCTGGACGGCGTTCGAGGAACTGCGCTCGACCACCGCCGCCAGCTCCAACCCCTCGACCGAAGA
>CAYWMR010000506.1:0-3613 GCA_964458965.1 uncultured Occallatibacter sp.
ACCGGGATAAGCTGTTCTTCTGGGTCGGCTACGAGAAGATGATCCAGCATCCATATAACTCGCCTGTGGAAATGAACGTTCCCACGGCTGCTCAGCAAAGCGGCGACTTCACCAATCCGGGCATCCCGACCGGCGTCTATAACCCGGCCAACGGCGGCGGCACCTACCCCGACGCCTACATCATGCCATGCGCTGCAAACGATGGATGGCAGGGTTGCAGTATGGCCGATTCACCCTGGGGCGGATATGGTTCCGGAACTCCTCCGAACCTGAAGCAGTACTTCGACCCGAGCGGTGCAGCAATCTCCGGCCTCAACCCGCAGCCGAACCAGGCACCTAACGCAGCCAATGGCTGGAACAACTTCGGCTATCCTGCCGCGCTGCCAGTCGATCGCTGGGAGGCCACCGGCAAGGTGACCTACGCCTTCAACGACAACAACAAAATTTGGGGATCTTACACAACCCAGATTGAAACCGATAGCCATCCGTTGTCGATCTGGTGGGCGCCGGAGTGGACTATTCCCTATCCTGGCAAACCAGTTGGCAAGGAAACTGCGCACGTGTACCTGGCAAACTTTACCCACGTGTTCAGTGCAACCACCACCAACGAGTTCGTCTTCGCCTACTCGGAGTTCATCAACGACACCAGCATGCAGGATCCGTCGGCTGTTCTCCCAGCCACCGTCGGCTTCCCGAACCAGAGCTGGTTTGCCGGCAAGGTACAGACTGAGATTCCTGGATTTACGGGTGGTTGGTCTTCGGGTATCACGGAAATCGGCGAAGAGGGGTTCAATGGCGGCATCTATGGCAAGAACTCCTTTGGCAAGACGGCAAAGGCGCCCGCATTCACCGACAACTTTACCAAGATCGTGAAGACCCACTCGATAAAGGGCGGCTTCTACTGGGATACCCAGGAGAACCTGCAGTCGAGCGGTGGCGTGCCCGATCCCTATGACGGCGTGTTCGACGTTGAAAACTGGAGCGCATCTTCCACTTACAACATGACGCTCGATCGTCTGATGGGACGCAACTATTCCTACACCGAGCAGAGCACGGTTCCAACACCGGATGTGGAATGGCATCAGTGGTCCATCTGGGGCCAGGATTCCTGGAAGGCCACGCCGAAGTTGACCATCAACCTGGGCCTCCGCGCCGACCATGAAGGTCAGTGGTACGACAAACTCGGCGGCGCACAGGTTTGGGTGCAGTCTGACTACGTTAACACCGCCAACCCGCCGGCGAACACCGGACTTGAATGGAACGGTAAGGGTGCCCCCACGGGCGGCTCGGTTGCCGGCTCCAGTCTTCCGAATTCAGGCTGGGGAAGCACGCTGTTCACCTACAATCCACGCCTGGGTGCTGCATACGACGTCTTCGGAACAGGCAAGACGGTTGTGCGCGGCGGATTCGGAACCTATCGTTATCAGATCTCCGAAAACGACGGCGGCAACGCAATGGGCGGTCCATTGGGCGTGTACTCGGTTAACACTTCCGGCGACAACGGGTTCTTCGGCTATAACGTCGCGAATAACCAGGTGAGCAATGGTCCGGGACAGGGCGTCACCACGTTCCACCCTCCCGCGGTAGACAATCAGACCGGCTCGGGAAACAACATCTCGGCCGACAAACAGGGCGACAACACTGTGCCCTATGCTTCCACCTGGAGCTTCGGCGTGGCGCAGGCGCTGCCTTACCACACAGTCTTCCAGGCATCGTATGTGGGCAGCGGCTCTCACAATCAGTATGAGAGCGGCAACAACGACATCAACCAGGTTCCTTTAGGTGCATTCTGGACGCCTGATCCGACAACCGGCAAGCTAAACAACATCTCACCGCCCAACTGCGCACAGGTTGGCGGGGCAGCTGGATGCTCAACCCCGTCCGGCGCGAATACAAATGACTGGCGCCCCATGGCCAACTATGGTGACGTCGAACTCCTCACCCATGGTGGCTATGCCAACTATCACTCCCTGCAGGTAGCCGCGCAAAAGCAGTCCGGCAATCTGTACATGTTCACCAACTTCACCTTCGGCAAGGTTCTCGGCACCCGCGACGGTGATTCCTCAAACGGTAACGGCAACGGACCCCTGGTGCAGCCATTCGCTCCCTTCAGCCAAAACTACGGCCAACTGGCGTATGACCATACCAAGACCTTCAACCTGTCGTTCAGCTACAAACTGCCCAAGCCCATCCACAACAACTTGATACTGGGCGAGGTCATTAACGGCTGGCAGATTTCCAACTACACCACCTACGAGGATGGATCGCCTCTCCAGGAATCAACTGGTGGCGGCCTGAATGCCCAGTTTAACCAATGGAAGTACACAAGCGGTCCATATGCCGGCGACCCTGAGCAAATCTGGACTATGCCCGATGGGCAGAAAACTCAAGGCATCGGAACGGGCGAATGGTTTGGTACGAACCGCGGACCCAACATGCTGCCCGTGCTGACTTGCGACCCTCGTCATTTCATCAAGACCTTGGTGGGCCAGCATTTCAACCCCAATTGCTTTGCGGCTCCCACAGGCCCAACTGCATCGAGTCCCGGTAAGGAAGGGCCGTTTGTGTGGCCGTATATTCGCAACCCTGGATACTTCGGCAGCGATGTGGCCGTCTTCAAGGCCTTCAGAGTTACCGATTCCCAGCGTTTCGAGCTTCGCTTCTCGGCAACCAACTGGCTCAACCACCCCAACGGTGTATTCGGCCAGAACGGCAACAGCGACGAGCAGTTGATCTTTACTGGAACTCCCGAACAGGGAAATCCGTTCACCACCAACCAGAACGCTTCAACAACCGGCGCACCCTCTACCAAGTCGGGATACCGGTGGATGCAATTCGCAGGCAAGTACTACTTCTGAGTTGCTTCAGGATAGTACAATTCAAGAGGGGTGGCTTACCGCCACCCCCTCTTTTTTGTGCTATGCGCACCCTGCCGCCTCACCTGAAGATTCTCGCTGCGTCGGCCCTTGTGGCATCGACGATATATGCTTCATTGTCAGGCCAGCAGAAGCAGCCCTCACCCATCCGATTCGAACTCCACAAGCTCCCCTTTCATCTCGATAGCAGCGAGACCCCGGCCAGGAACGCACCGGAATCGATGGCCGGCGGAGTTGCCGTTTTCGACTATAACGGCGATGGCCGCCCCGACATCTTCTTTACCAATGGCGCCGACATTGCGACCCTGAAGAAGTCTTCCCCCAAATACTCCAACCGTCTTTTTCGCAACGACGGCAATGGCGTTTTCACCGATGTTACCGAAAAAGCCGCCCTCGCAGGCACCGGGTTCGATATCGGTGCTGCCGTGGGCGACTACGACAATGACGGTTTCCCCGATCTGTTTGTTGTGGGCGTTCACTCAAACACGCTCTACCACAACAACGGCGACGGAACATTCACCGACGTCACCAAAAAGGCCGGCCTCGATAAGTCCAACGATCCCGAGTTTGGTCCATTGTGGTCCGAGGCCGCAGTCTGGGTTGACGTCAATAACGACGGCCTTCTCGACCTGTTCATTGTTAACTACATGCAGTGGAGTTACTCCGACAAGCCGATGTGCATTGCTCAGGGTATCGCCGATTATTGCCATCCCCGCTTCTACAAAGGACAGCCCAAC
>CAYWMR010000507.1:0-3611 GCA_964458965.1 uncultured Occallatibacter sp.
CGCCAGCACTTTGCGGATCTGAACCAGCACCGGCTCTGGAGCCAGATCCCAGTACTCATCCAGTTGTTCCAGAAGCAGCGGGAGATCGTTGGTGGCAAGAGTTGTGGCAGGCGCAGGGTAGGCCGCGTCCCAATTCTTGGCTGTCGTTGCTCCCGGATAAAGCGTAGACAACGCCATCACGGCAAACTGCGTGGCCCGGAAGGGCGTGTTGAAGCCCTGGTAGACAGGATCGCCCTCCCAACTGCCTTCAGGCCTTTGCGCGGCCAGCAGTGCCTTTACCGCACGCGCCAGGTGTTCATCTGTCTCAGGGCGGCGGCCGGCCTCAGCCAGGGCCAGCACCGCGTGATACGAGATGAAGTCCGACGGCTTGGCCTTTTTGTCGAATGGAAACGGCCACGCGCCCTCGGGAGTTTCGTACTCATAGAGCTTGTCAATGAGAGCATTGATCTGCGTCAAGTATTTCTCGCGGCCCAATGCAGACAGAAGCTGGATCTTCCAATTCAGATCGATCACGTTCTTCGGTTCGTACGGCAGCGCCAGAGTCTCCACATGGTCGCGCTCCGCCAGCCAATCTGGATTGTGGGTCTCGCTGTAGGCCAGGTTGAATGTCTGCCAACTCTGCAGCGCGATCTCAAATGGGCTCACGTCGGGTTCACAGCCATCGGCCTCGTCTCCCGGCAGCACGGTCAGGCCCTTGTAGTGAATCTTCAGGAACTGCGCATAGGGCAGGTCGAAGTTCTTTCGCGGCGGATCGTGGGTGACATTCTCCTCAAAGGCGTGCGCGATGAGCGGCAAGCGGCTGGCAACAGTGCGAGCGGTATAAATCACGCGCACCCAGTTGGTGCCTGGTTTCCCGTATAACGGCCTGGCGTTGTTATAAATGCGGTCGGCGAGAAACTCAAGCCCCGCGCGTTGCGTAGGAGCGTAGCCGTTCTCGACCGCTCTCAAGTATCCGCGCGTGGTGAATTGCGTGGGATGGCATGCAATGCAGAGTTGGGTTTCAGAGTGCTGCATCACTGTGCGCAAAGCCACCGCTCCACGGCGTGGCGTATTCGACAGCCAACTGTCTCCCATGTTGACCAGGAAATCCATACCCGCGCGAACCGCCAGGTGCGGGTCCGTATTCGGCGGCACGGGGTACAGATACGTGTGCAGCTGGTAAGCGGGGTGGTTAGCGGCCACACGCACGTAGTATTCCTGTCCCGGTTGAAGTATGCGGGTGCGGAACTTGTAGAGGCCTGGATAATTTTGGGTCGCCTCAACCTGGTAGACAAACTCTCCCGCGGTGAACGGAACCACATCCGCCTTTCCAGATCCATCCTTGCCCGCCTGAAAGATGTCCACGTCGAGTGGTACGTCACGGTCCGTTACGTTAAGAACAAAGTAAACCAGGCGCGGCGCGTTTTCACGAAATGTGAATCGGAACCACTGGAAGCCTTTGAGCATCGCAGCGTAGCCATCCTCGTTGTGCGATGGAGCGTAAGGCCTTTCGTCGTCGCTGCCAAAGATGGTCTGGCCAAGTTCGAAAGACTGCGCGTTTTGCCATGTATCGATGGGCGCAGCGGCAATCACGCCGCGCTTTACTTGATCAGACTTACCCGCCAGCCCAATTGATGATTGCAGAATCTTGCTAAGCGCTGCACTTATCTCCGGATCGTGGGCCCCGGATGCGGATGAAAGCCTTACTGTTACCGGACCCGAGGCTCGTGCTCGCAGGGTCAGATAGTAGTCGAGGTCGGCCGCGTGTAACCATTTCCATCCGACTAAACCCTTGGCGTCGCTCACGGTCACCTGGACCGATTCGTTCCCCTGAAGTTGGGCAGGATCCTTCACACCCAAAGTGATTGCGTAGTAGGATCCCGCGCGCGCTGATCCCAGCTTGATGGTGTGCGCTGAAGGGGTCACCCCCTGGTCGGCATGGACCAGACGGCTAGTGTGAATGGTTGCGCAAATCATGCATGCGGCGATGAGAAACGGAATGATGACCCAACCGGCAATGCGGCGACTTCCAGGCGTGACGATCATGATTTGACCTCAAATGTTTCGGTGCCGGTAGAGAGGGGCCAATCCGGCTGGAAACATCGGTGTGGAGACTATATATCCGTAGGGGTTCGATAGGACACGGGCATGTTTTTGATTACCTGAGCATGATTCTGAATTGATCGTACCGGCCGAAGAATCGGACGCGAGGGCTTTCTTTCGGAACCGGGCATGCAGGCTGCCGGGAAGGATTTTCAGTTTTTGACCTTGCGTCCGAAAAGCCGGTGCTTTACACTTCTTCCAACTATCCAGTGCGGCTTCCCGTTTTTTATAGTTTTTCCGGCCTGACCTAAAACCAGAACTGGCACCTGCCAGAGGATGCATCCCAAGACTTCCGCAAGGGTCCTCGCATTTGATCGCCCGTTTTCCGCAAGTTTAATAGGCGTTGTCCCACAGATTCTCCAGCGCGGGGCGTCAGGGACCGCATCCGGTTCCTTCGGCGAAGCAATGCACATGCGCCGACCACTGCTTCCGCGGGCAGTCGCGGCCGTTGTGTGCCTGGCGTGGGTCGCGTGCGCCATCAGCGCCAACGCGACCACCTACACGGTCATCAGCACGGGCGACACCGGCTCGGGTTCGGGAAACTCCGGCGACTTGCGCTATGCAATCACCCAGGCAAATCTCAATCCCGGCAGCACCATCAACTTCTCGGTCACCGGAACCATCACGCTAACCAGCACCCTGCCGTTCATCGACCAGAACCTGACGATCTACGGTCACTATATCGTGGGTGAACTGAGCCCACTTCACGCAGTCTCCCCCATAATGAGACATTCCAACAATCAGCAGCCGCCCAATGGAAGGCTCTCTTCCATAGCGACTTCCAATCGCCGGGTTATGCCTGTTGGGGTCTAGCGCCTTGAAATTGCGAAGTCCGTTCATCGAGAGACGCCTCCTTGCGTCCTCTGTAAAGCGTTGGAGCCAAGCGGATGCTTTTCCATACCGTATGATTTGAGGCTATTTTTACCGAATTGCAATAAGGATGGAGAGTTTCAATTAAACCACCCCCAATATCCATCCCTCAATCTTGGCGATTCCAAGTTCCTCCGCCGTCAGGCTCGGGTTGAGGAACCCGCTCAATGAGCCGTCGCGGTCGGCACGTTGTAGCCAAGCCGCCGCCGCGTAGGCCGCTTGCTCGTCCCCGTCCCGGTCTTCCTTCGGAAACCGGCGTGTCCACAACGACGGGTAGACCTCGGCGACGACCGACTTGCCCTCGGGAATTTCCCAGCCGTCGAGCGGCCAGAAGTGAACTGGGCGCTTGCATTGCCTCCTCAAATATAGGAGCCACGGCAAACCGGCGTGCGTCGATGTGGCGACCTCACCTTGAACGCCGAAGCCGAAGACGGACTTTGCGGTGGCTGTCCACCGTTCTGTTAGCCGGAGCCAGCTTCGTTCCCCGGTCCGCCACTTGCCACGGCCATGCGGGTCTTCCCGGATGAAGCACACGTAGGTGTGGGGTGCATCGGTCGGCCAGAAATGATGGAAGTCTTCGAGGAAGCCCTGCCAGTCGCTCGACAGCTTGTACTTCTCGAAGTACGCCAGCGGGAACGAGAAGGCGTGGTCGATGCCGA
>CAYWMR010000508.1:0-3609 GCA_964458965.1 uncultured Occallatibacter sp.
GCGCTGCATCGCATGGCGAATGGCCAGGCCAACCTGGGCGATTATGCTCGCGCGAGCCGGCTCTACGAAGAGTCGCTCAGACTGGCGCCGGACGATCGCGATCTGCAGATGGACTTCGCCGGCGCGGCGCTCGGAGCGTCCGATTGGAGAAATGCAAAGACTTTGGCTGGCCAGGTTCTGGAGGGCCTGAAGAGCCATGCGGAGCCGCCCGACCAGCGCGCTGTTTCTGTACTTGCGGAGGCTCAGTTGGAATTGGGCGAGCATCAGGCTGCCCTGGAGCAGTTCAAGGTAGCTGCCGAGTTGCGCCCGGGCTTCGAAACTTCCGCTCAACTGGCGGCTGCATACCTTGTGCTTGGGGATAAGGCGAGCGCCGCAAAGATTCTGGATGAAGCTCTGCAAATCTATGGCGACACGGCCGAGCTTCATATGAGGATGGGAATTCTCTACGGCAACACAAAGTTCTTCGATGCGGCAATTGAGGAATTCAAGAAAGCCATCGCGAAGGACAACCGCATCGAAGGCGCGCATTATGCGCTCGGCGCCACCTATATGATGCAATCCGGTGAACCGGGTAACGACAAGGCAGAAGCGGAGTTCCGGCAAGAACTGGCCATCGACCCCAATAACTCGATGGTCTACATGCCGCTCGGGCACATTGCGATGGATCAGCACAAATATCAGGAAGCCGAGGTAGATTTGAAACGCGCCGTTGCGGCAAATCAATCGGACGCAGGCGCGTATCTCGTTCTCGGTAAGCTTTATAAAGAGACTGGAAGAATTGCTGAGGCGAAAGCTGCATTTCGCAAATCGATTGCGCTCACTCTCGATCCCTCAAAGAACGGATATGCCGTGGAACAAGCCTACTATTGGCTTGGCAGGCTTCTGGTAGAAGGAGCCAGCCCGGCGGAGGGCCGCAAATATCTGGATGTATCGCGGAATCTGCTCTATCTGAAAGAGCAAGGCGTAGAGTCCAGACTGGCGGGTGGCGCGAATCTTCAGGCGCCGCTCGACAAGACGAACCAGGCAAAACCGGAAGATTTATCCGCACAGAAGGCGCTTGAAAAGCAAGTTGGACCGCTGATCGCCAGCAGCTTCGACAATCTTGGAGTGAATGCGGCAAACGCCGGCGACTACCAGGATGCGTCCAGCTATTTCGAGCAGGCGGCGCAATGGAATCCCAGCCTCAACGGAGTAGACGCGAACTGGGGCCGTGCGGCCTTTTTCGCCAGGGAATACAGCAAGGCAGTGGGGCCGCTCAGCCGCTCGCTTGCCGTGCATCCCGCCGACCAGCATCTGCGCGCAATGCTCGGATTCAGCCTTTGCCTGAGTCACGAGTACGCTAAGGCTGTTCCTGTTTTTCGGTTGATTGAGCCAAAACTGGAGGCAAATCCGGAGCTCAACATCGCCGACGCCGGATCGATGGCAATGTCTGGAGACTCTGTCCGCGGCCTGGCTCGGCTCAAATCGCTGGAAGAAGCCAACCCGGGCATTCCGCTCGTGCATTCTTTGCTTGGCGAGTTCTATGCCGCCAATAAAGACTATGGTCAGGCGGCCGGCGAATTGCGCGTTTCGTTGAAACTGGACCCAGCCAATGCGGAAACAAAGAACACGCTGGCACTCACTGACCTGGCGCTCGGCGAGAAAGCAGAAGCGCTGCAGCTACTCTGGGAGTTGGCCGAATCCGGATCCAGGGATAGCGAGGTTTATTATCGGCTGGCGCAATTGCAAATCGAACTTGGGTCGCCCAAGGTTGCCATATCAACCCTTGAAACCGCGATCCAGCTCAACCCAAAGAATGCCGCGTACCATCAGGAGTTGGCAGAGGCCTATCGAAAGAATGCGCAGCCGGATGAGGCAGATCGCGAAGCTCGCCAATCGGATACACTGCAGGCTCTGAATGAGGTTACCAGGCAATCGGGAAGCGGCAATTAAGACATCAGCAAACACTGATTATCGAAGTTTTCGGGTTCCGGGCGAGTGCCTGGCTACCGCTCAGTAACCAGGCAATTGCTGGCGGCTTGCGCGATGCCGGGCGCTCCTGGAGAATGTTTCAAGAATGGCCGCGGCAATCGGAGCCGTCATCCCACAGGGGTTAAAACCCCTCGTTATGCTGCCCTTTTCGGCACGACTGAAGTCGTGCCCTGACACAAAGCCCTCGTGAATTGCGCCTGGCAGGGCGCGTTTGGAGAAGAAGGGCAGTGGTGATCGGCAACAGGGCTCTCGCTTTTCCCTATTCCCTATTCCCTGCCTTTATGCTATTTCCCTGTTGCCTCGGTCAGCGTCACAATGCGGTCTACGCCGGGCACTGTGAAGTTCTCCACCTTGCCGCTGGGCCAATGCACTTCGATCGCGTCCACTGTGGTTGCCTGGCCAAGGCCGAAGTGCGGCCGTGGATCGTTGCTCGATAGATAACTGCCTCCACTGAGCACGTCGCCGCGCTGCTTCATCCCGTTGGCGGTTACGTATACCGTCGCGCCGACCGCGTCGCGCGGGCTCCCCTTGGTTGTAGCCGATTTGGCCGCACCCACCAGCTTCAACTCCAGCCAGTGGTTCGTGTCCGGCGAAACGTTTCTCAGCAGCACCGGGTGGCCGTCCATTACGTTGATCACCGCATCCAGCTTGCCGTCGTTGAACAGGTCGCCTACAGCCATTCCGCGGCCGGCAATCACATCCGCAAGGCCAGTTCCCTCAACCGCCGGCACCGGCTCAAAGCGCTTGCCCTCGATGTTACGGAAGAGCATGGGCCGCTGCTTCCAACTGGTGCCCCAGTTGTATTTGTCGGCTTCCGGATACACGTGTCCGTCGGCCATGAGCAGATCTTTCCAGCCATCGTTGTCGTAGTCGATGAAGGCATCGCCCCAACTGAGGAATGGAACCGATATCTCGGCAATGCCCAACTGGTAGCTGATGTCGGTCAGGTTGCCGTCGCCCTCGTTGCGGTAGAAGGGCTTGTAGTCGTCGCTGAAGGTGGTATCGAAGACCGCCAGTTGGCCATTGTTCTGATAGTCGCCCACGGCAATGCCCATGGACGCGGTTTCGCGCCCGGCGTTGTTGAGCGCAAAGCCCGAGGAGTAGCTCACGTCGTCGAAGGTTCCGTCGCCCTTGTTCAGATACATGTAGTTGGGCGTTGAATCGTTGCCCACCAGCAGGTCGATTTTGCCGTCGTTGTTGATGTCGACAAACACCGCGCCCAGGCCATAGTAGCCCGGCTTGTCGTCTACGCCGGCCTTCTCGCTCACATTGGTGAAGGTACCGTCGCCGTTGTTATGGAAGAGATGATCCGGCTCGCCCTTCAACCCTCTGGGCCCGCAGGCTACGGCCTCGCCTCTGAAGGTGCAGAAGCCGTTGTTGCCGCCGTTCTCCTTGCTGCTGGGCAGGTTGTTCCAATCCCAGTGAACGTAGCCCGCAACAAACAGGTCCAGGCGGCCATCGCCGTCGTAGTCGCCCCACGTTGCTCCGCTCGACCAGTTGCCCAACTGCACGCCGGCCTTTTCCGCCACATCGGTAAACGTTCCATTGTGGTTGTTGTGGTAGAGGCGGTTCTTTCCTACATTGGAGACAAAAATATCGGGCCAGCCATCGTTGTCGTAATCGGCAATGGCCACGCCG
>CAYWMR010000509.1:0-3602 GCA_964458965.1 uncultured Occallatibacter sp.
CGCGCCGCAATCAGCACTTCCGGAACGTAGAGGACGTTGTGCTTGAAGTCCTCACCCACCACGCTCATGCCCGCGATCAATCCATCCGTCAGCACTTCCTGCGCGGTTCGCCCCTCGGCGAGCGCTGCCTCGGTCAAGCGCCCCACCTGATCGGCGTTGCCTTCATAGAGATACTGGTTCATCAGGGCATAATCAGGCATCGTTCCTCCTGTTGGGCGTGCGCTTTACACCAGGCTCAAGGCGCGCTTCGCGTTGAATTCCTCAAGGGCCTCAAGCATGGCCAGAATGTTCTCGCGCGGCATTCCCGGACTGGTGCCGCCGCCTACCGAAAGAATGATCCCCTCGCCACCCGAGCCCTCCAACACCTCAAGCGTCTCGTCCTTCACTTCATCCGGCGTTCCGCGCACTCCAATCTCCAGCGGATTGACATTCCCCATCAGGCACATCCGGTCGCCCACGCGACGTTTCACTTCGGTAATGTGCTTCTGCTTGCCCCAATTGAGAACGTTGAATCCTGCATCCGGCAGGTGATCGAGACAGGCGTCCACCTCCGCGTCGTTGTGGTACACCTTCACCCAGTCCTTCGGAAAGGCATCGCAAATCCGCTTCAGATAAGGGTGCGCAAACTCCAGGTAATGCTCTTCGTTGATGAACCCCACAATATCGTCGAGAATGAAGATGCTCTCCACCCCGTCGCCCATCACCTTCTGTTGCGCCTTAAGCCAGTCGATGATGACGCGCGTACACAGGTCGATCAACTTGTGCGCGCCCTTGGGGTCTTCCACCAGGTCGATCATGAATTCCGTGGTGCCGCGAACAAACCCGGCCGTGCACAGCGGACCGCGCGACGTAACCATAGGCAGAATGTAGCCGGCATCGAGAATGCGTTGGCGGGCCATGCCGATGCGGTGCAACGTGAGCCCGGCAAAGCCGTCGGCCTCCACTTCGTAGTCGGGAAAGCTGTCGATATCCTCCAGGCGCCTCAGAGTCTGGTATTCGCTGGGCGTATTATCCTGCCAGAATTTTATCTTCGCCCCCAGCACCGAGGGCTCGGCAGCCATCCCGTACTCCATCCACCACGAAGGGATGAAGATGATGTCCGGGAACTCGCGCATGATCTTCAGGTTCGATTGAAACCACAGTTCGGGATCGAGAAAATAGTCCAGATGCTTGATGCCAAGGTATCCGGGAATCCACGGGCTATCGACGATCAGCGCCATCGGAATCTTATCCATCTTCTCGCGGCGCGCGGCTCGCTTGAACGTCTCCCATTGTTCGGGCAACATACTTCACCTCCAGGCCATCTCAAGGATACTCACAACCGCCACCGGATCGGACCCGGCCGAGGCGAAGAACCCTTAACCTTCGCGATCTCATACTCATTCTAGCCCAGCCGGTTTCGTCGATTGCGGATATTGTTGTGGGATCGTAATAATTCCACCCAGCCCAACAACCAGCCTCGGATTCCGGAAATCACATCGGTAACCCGCACATAATTGTGCGTCCTCCACGCTCCAATTTGAGATCGGGAAGTATTAGTTTGTGACACGAACGATAGGTGCGAAGCACCAGTGCTGTCAACACCGATTTGCTGGAACCGATATATCAATGCCTCAGGAGCGGGCATCGAACCGTCTTGAAAACCATAGACGGAAGCCCTGGCCCGCCAATTCCGAGGACTAACTCACTCTCTTTCGCTTTGGTGAAACGTGCGATCCTCTATCCGGTTCATGCAGCCGTCCAGGCCCGGAACGCCGTTGCAAAACCAGTGCCGCTGCGCCTCTGAGACGGGCGATCTCTCCTTCATGTGTCGGCAGAATCTGCGGCAGCGCGCCGCCCAGCGCAAACCTTGCTACCTCGTTTTCTATGATCCCGCCAAAACGGTGCCAGGCAGAGGTAATGTCACCTGAAACCAGGATCAGGCTGGGCGAAAGCCCCGAAAGAATCAACTGCAATCCGCGCCCGATATAAAGGGCCTGCTTTTCCAGTGCCTGGGCAGCGCAGGAATTGCCCTCGTCAGCGATGTTCAGCAATTCGTGAAACGTAATTGCTCGCCCATGAGGCTCAAGTTCCTTGTAGTACCTCAGCGCCGCGCGGCACGAGGCGAAAGTCTCCCAGCATCCCCTCCGTCCACAAGAGCACAGGGGGCCTGAGGGATCGAGTGGAGCATGACCGAACTCTCCCGCCATTCCGCGATTCCCGAAGATCAGCTTTCCATTTGCGAAGACGCCGGTTCCCACCCCTTCCGACACGGTAACCAGAACGATATCGCGTATGCCGCCTATTCTCCTGAACATGAGCTCCGCCAGCAGGCAGGCCGTAGCTGCGTTTTCCATCTCTACCGGCAAGCCCATTTTCTTTTCAATCGCGCGCTTTATGTCGAAATCGGGCCAGTGCAGATTCGGCGCGAATACCAGGCGCTGGCTCACTGGATCCACTCGTCCGGGAAGGCTGATGCCGATGCCTTCAATGGTCTTGTGATGCAGGGCCTTTCGCATCCGCGCCATGCAGTCCGTCATTAGCAGCGTGGATGCCGCCGGGTCGGTTGTCAGATGGACTTGCGACCGGGAAAGCAACCGTCCTTTCAGATCCACCGTCGCAATCGTGGCCAGTTTCGGATGGATGTCAACGGCGATCACCACCAGGTCGTCGTTCAACTCAAGCAGGGTCGAGGGGCGTCCCCGCGGCGGAGAATCAACGGCGCCTTCGCAAACCCATTTCTCCCCAATCAGCTGCTCCACAATCTGCGAGACGGTGCTTCTCTGCAGTCCAGACTGGCGAGACAGATCGGCTCTGGAGACCGGTTGGTTAGCCCTGATCAGCTCCAGCACGATGTCACGGTTTATTCGCCGCGCAGTTTCGCTGGAGGCAACCTGAACATCCGCCAGGTCAACGTGTCTCATACCCCTTGCGTGCTTGTCCGATTGCACCGGCCCCCCTGAAAAGTCCTTCGGCGCCAGCCGCCCCTGCGCCGGCAATTAAGCTTTCTTCCCTGACGGCCCGTAGCATAGCATGCCATACTCGCCTGCGGGGATTGCCCCAGGAAAGCGGCGAAAGCTCAAGGCCGGACGCCCTGAAAACTGCGAAGTTGACATCGCTTCCACACAGGTACTAGTCTGATCCAGATGCACGCAACGCCTGGCCACACGGCTACCAGGACAATGACTAACTTCCCCCTAATCCGCACCTCACTCCCTTGCTGTTGCAACGGCGCGGTGCGGGTGCGTGTCTAGGGGAATCGAGCCAGGCTTCGACAATCGCCCAGAACCCACCCGACGCCAGACCGGGTGGGTTTTTTGATTTTACGCATCAATCCACAAACCAGAATCAGGGAACTTCCCCAGGAGGAAACACCGAAATGTCACTGCGTATCAACGATATTGCTCCGGACTTCACCGCCGAGACGACGCAGGGTCCAATCCACTTTCATGAGTGGATCGGCAATGGCTGGGCTGTGCTCTTCTCGCACCCCAAGGACTTCACGCCCGTCTGCACCACCGAGCTTGGCGCGGTTGCCAAGCTGGAACAGCAGTTTGCCGCACGCGGCGCAAAGGTCATCGGGCTCAGCGTCGCGCCCGTTGCGAACCAGAGCAAATGGACCG
>CAYWMR010000510.1:0-3587 GCA_964458965.1 uncultured Occallatibacter sp.
CCTCCACGGCGCGGCCAAGAACCAGCGCAATCGCGCACGACAGCCGATCCCAGCTCGCGAGTTCCGTCTCCAACTGCTTCCTGCCGGCCGCCGTCAACCGGTAGAACTTCGCCCGCCGATTGTTCTCCGAACTTCCCCAGTCCGACTTGATCCATCCCTTGTATTCCAGCCGATACAACGCAGGGTAAAGTGAACCCTGACCGATCTGGAGTGCATCCTTTGAAACCTGCTGAATGCGCTGCGCTACTCCCCAGCCGTGCATTGGTTGCATCGCAAGCGTTTGGAGAATAAGAAGATCAAGCGTCCCCTGCAACAGGTCCGTTGGCGTTGGCATTTCTTCCCCTTGATATTCGACAGCAATTCTGCACCCTCTCTTGTCGGATGTCAAGGGGTACGATCACCACAGAAAGCTCGAACTTCGTCGAGCGCAGAGTCGCCAATGCGCTGTCACACAACAAGGGGAGGCGCGATCCGGCATTCCGGGCGAGCCGCATGCATTCCGGAGATTACTCCGCAAATTATTCCAACAACTCTACCCTGCATCATCCTATTTGCCGAGCAGGATAGGTATTCATCTTGAAGAATTCCCGAGAATGCCAGTTGACTTGCCACAAATTCTAGTAAACTCATCTGGCACCTGCAATATCCTTACCAGGCACCACTTCTCCAAGGGATGCCTGGGGTAAGGCTGATTCGGTTGCCTTTCAAGGTTCAGGAGGTATTTCTTATGAAGTTCTTGCGCTCTCTCCACTGGTCTCTGCTGACACTTGTTGTCATCGGAGCCGTCGCTCAACAGTTGGCAAGTGCCCAGGCGCCGGGCACCATCAGAAATGGACCCTTTGTTTGGGATGGCGCAAGGTGGCTTCCCGTTGAGGGGACGCCCCAGCCGCCCGCCCGGGGTGCGGTTTATGATGATGAGACCCCAGGTGCTGTTGCCGCGGAAATGACGGTCGACGATGCGCCGCCACCGCTACCGGTTTATGTTCAACCGCCTTGCCCTGCGCCGAACCTGATCTGGACGCCCGGCTACTGGCACCACGGTTTTCTCGGTTTCTACTGGGTTCCCGGCGCATGGGTGCCGGCGCCGTATTCTGGCGCGCTCTGGACCCCCGGCTACTGGGGCTATGCCGGCGGCCATTTTGGCTTCCACGCAGGCTACTGGGGACCGCACATCGGCTATTACGGCGGCGTGAATTACGGCGGCGGATACGGGGGAATCGGCTTTGCCGGCGGCACATGGAATGGCGGTACCTTTGCCTATAACACTGCGGTTGTCCGCGTGAACCCCGAGGTGGTGAGGAACGTCTACGTCAACAGAACAATCGTCGAACAGACCACGATCGTCAATGAGCGCAACGTCTCCTACAACGGCGGACCCAACGGCATTCAGCACCAACCCGCGCCCGAGGAGCAGGTGGCCATGCACGAGCAGCACACCGCGCCGACCACCTTCCAACTGCAGCACAGAGCCGCCGCCGCTGCGGACAAGTCCAGCTTTGCCTCGAACAATGGAGGCCATCCCACCAACCTGGCTGTGGCCAAGCCCCTGGCCGCGGAACCTCATGCCGCGCCGGCGGGCTTCAAGCCTCCGCCGCCACGGCCCGTAACCGAGCTGGCAAAGGCTCAGGCACCCCCGGAAACCGTTGCGGCAGCCAAGACTGCGACGACCAAGACCGCAACTGTCGCCAAGGCCCCGCCTCCAACTCCGTCCAAGCCGGCCGCTATGCCAGCAGCTTCGCCCGCGACCAGGCCGGCCGGTGTGCCTGCAAACGTTACGGCGCCAATGCCGCCAACCAAGCCGGCCGGTATTCCTAACGGTGGTACTCCACTTCCATCCACAGCCAAGCCGGAAGGCGCACCACCAGCCAAGGCTGCAACTCCGCCGCCGGCAAGGGTTGCCGAACCGGAGCATGCGCCTGCGGCCGCACCCAAGATTGCTGCTCCGCCACCGCCCAAACCTGCAACGCCAAAACCCACACCGAAAACCCCGACCAAGCCGGTCGAAAAAGGCAAACCTAAGCCCCAATAGAGGAGACACACCTCGGGCGAGACTTCCGATCCCGACTCAAGAGGCCCACGCTCAGTCGTGGGCCTCTCTGTTTCCGCGGTATGAACTTCCCACTGTTCACTGCCCACTGTTCACTGTCCTGTAGCCTCCAGCCCCCGGTCCGGGTATACTGTCGGCAGGGTGGGGTTCCATCAACGGCCCATCCTCAAGTGAGGTGCGTCTTCCGCAGGGACTCCGGTTCCATGACGTTCGACGTTCCGCCATCGGAGACTTCAAGCTGGCGCGCTGTCGCCCGTGTCCTTCGAAGTCCCATGGACGCCTTGGGTTGCGCTCTCCTTCCTGCATCCTGTTCCCTCTGCGGCTCCCCTCTGCCGCAGCTCTCTTATGTGCCAATTTGTTCCGTCTGCTGGACCGAATTTCCGGCCCTCAGCGGTCCGGCCTGCTCACGATGCGGTGACGCGCTGGATGCTCCCCCGACGGAATCCACACGTCCAGACACACCGCCAGGCGTTGGTTCACCATCGCCCGGCAATTCCCTGTGCCGAGCCTGCTGCCTGGCGCCTCCGCAGTTTGAACGCGCCGTAGCCTTTGGCCTTTACCAGGACCGCATGCGAGACGCCATTCACGCGCTCAAATACGGCCGCCTGCATCCGGCTGCCCGCGGATTGGGCCGCATGCTGGCTGAGGCAATCGCCCAGTTGGCCGGCCAAGCGCCCTCTGAAATGCTCGTGGTCCCCATCCCCCTGCACCGTTCCAAGCATGCCGAGCGCGGATTCAACCAAGCTCGCTCCCTGGCCGAAAACGCACTCTATTTTCTGCGAAAATCGCACCCCGAGTGGCGGCTCACGCTGGCCTCCAGCACCCTCATGCGTCATCGCGCCACTGAAAGCCAGGCTGGTCTCACGCCGCATCAGCGCCGCATCAATATCCGTGGCGCATTCACCGTCTCCAACCCGGCCACCGTCGATTCAAAGCACATTCTGGTCATCGACGACATCCTTACCACCGGCGCTACCGCCCGCGCCGCCGCTCAAGTTCTCATGCGCGCCGGAGCCGCCTCCGTGTGGGTGGCAACGCTGGCCAGAGCACGCCGCACAAGCGGATTTCACTCCGTTCAAACTGACCAAGTAAACCTGCCTGATGGTTCGCCGCCAGAGGGCCTGCAAAAGGAAAGCATCCATTCATTGCAAGACCAACCATCTTTTTAGTTTGGGGGAAAAGAGATGTCGCTGGGAAAAGCTATGATTCATGCCCGTAAGCAGAAGTCCATTGTGAAAGCCGTCGCCTATGCCGGGGACTATGCCGCGGTGCAGCCCATGCACATGTTGCAAATGCCTGTCCTGGTGCTCAACGCTTCCTACGAGCCCATCAACATCTGTGGAGCTCGCCGCGCCCTGGTGCTCGTCCTCAAAGGCATTGCGCGCACTGAAGAGGAGCACGGCCTCACCCTCCACGCCCAGCGCAGCCGCATCGCCATGCCTTCGGTAATCCGTCTCTTGGAATACCGCCGCATCCCCCACCAGACCCGCGCCCTCTCGCGCAAAAACATCCTGCTCCGCGACCGCAACACCTGCCAGTA
>CAYWMR010000511.1:0-3587 GCA_964458965.1 uncultured Occallatibacter sp.
AGATGTGACTTATCACGGTCCGGGGCAACTGGTTGGTTATCCGATCTTCCATTTGGGCACTCTGCGGACGCCGAGCGGAGGGCGCATGGGGCCGGTGGACTTTGTCCGCGGGATGGAAGAAGCGCTGATTCGGCTGTGCGGCGGATTTGGGGTTCGGGCCGGGCGGATTTCCGGGATGACCGGGGTGTGGTGCGGAAAGGCAGTGGACAGTGGACAGTGGACAGTGAACAGTGGTCCTGGAACAGGGACTGAGGGACCAGGGACTGAGGCAGGGCCGGGGCGGAAGATTGGGGCGATCGGGATTCATGTTGCTAAGGGGATTACTTCGCATGGGTTTGCATTCAACGTTGCCACCGACCTCAGGGACTTTGAACTGATTGTTCCGTGCGGGATCAAGGACCATGCGGTCACGAGTCTAGAGCGCGAAGTCGAGCGGCCCGGGGAGTTGCCCGGCCTGGAGACGGTTGCCCACGTGGCGGCGCGGCAGTTCGGGATGGTGTTTGACCAGCCGGTACTGGCACTGGAAAGCCTGACCGCGTTGCGGGAGTCGGCGGCTGCGGCGGTCCCTACGTTTCCCGCTGAGGATACGCCGGTGCGGGTTCCGGCCGAGGTTGAGCGGCTTATGGGTGGAGTGGATCGACCGATTCGTGCTTGAGCGAGTGCTCCAGACGGGCTGCAATTTATAATCCGGCTGGAGCCGGGTGCGCGCTCCTGCCCCGCGTGGCCCAGAGAGGAACCTATGCCAACTGACGTGATTATGCCTCAAATGGGCGAGTCGATCTTTGAAGGCACTATTACCAAGTGGCTGAAGAAGGCCGGCGACGCAGTCGAAAAGGACGAGCCGTTATTCGAAATCTCGACGGATAAAGTGGATGCGGAGATTCCCTCGCCTGTGGCTGGAATTCTAAGCGAGATCAAGGTTGCCGAGGGCGTCACCGTTGAGGTCAATACGGTGGTTGCAGTGGTGACGGAGCAGGGAACGGAAGGACAGGGAATAGGGAATAGGGAACAGGGAATAGGTGGAGCGCCCGCCACAACGACGGAGTCTCACGCGGGCGTGGCTGGTGGCGGGATCGACGTGGTGATGCCGCAGATGGGCGAGTCCATTTTTGAGGGCACCATTACGAAATGGCTGAAGAAGGCTGGCGATGTGGTCGAGAAGGACGAGCCGCTATTTGAGATTTCAACCGACAAGGTGGACGCGGAGATTCCCTCGCCCGTCGCCGGCGTGCTGACCGAGATCAAGGTGCTGGAAGGCGCCACCGTCGAAATCAATACCGTGGTTGCGGTGGTGACGGAGCAGGGAACAGGGAATAGGGAACAGGGAATAAGTGCTGAGGGACCAGGGACTAAGGGACCAGGGACTGAGGCCGCGCCGGCGGCAGCTTCGACGCAGGTCCCGGCGCTCACGCCATCGTTCAATGGTAGCGATCGCATCCGGTCTTCCCCGCTGGTTCGCCGCATGGCAAAAGAACACCACCTCGACCTGCGGTATGTGACCGGCACCGGATCGGACGGGCGCATCACCAAGGACGATATGCTTCGCCACTTGAGCGAGCATGGGCCCGGCACATTTACCGGCGTCAAGCCTGCCGAGCCTGCGCCTGTCGCGTTAACCGGACAGGTTGCGCCGCTTACCAAGATGCGCGCCATCATTGCCCAGCGCATGGTTGAGAGCGTGGCGATAAGCCCGCACGCCTACACCGTTTACAAGGTGGACATGACGCGCGTGGTTCGCATCCGTGAGCGGGAAAAGGCCCGTTTCGAGCAGAAGCACGGCGTCAAGCTCACTTACATGCCGTTTATTGCCGCGGCTGCGGTAGCGGCGCTGCGCAAATATCCCATCGTCAACGCGTCCATGGAGAACGGCGCAATCCACTATCACGAGAACGTCCATTTGGGTATCGCCGTAGCGCTGGAGTGGGGTCTGATTGTGCCTGTGGTGAAGCAGGCCGAGCAGCGGAGCTTTTTGGAACTGGCGCGTGCCATGGCGGACCTGGCCGACCGCGCGCGCACCAAAAAGCTGAAGCCGGAAGAGGCGTCGGGATCGACGTTTACGCTCACTAACTCCGGCGTGTTCGGCGGGGAGTTTGGCACTCCGATCATCAACCAGCCCGAGTCTGCGATTCTGGCCATTGGCGGGCTGAAGAAAGAGGCTGTGGTGGTCACCGATGCAGATGGCGGCGATACCATTGCCATCCGGGCCATGCAGCACTACTGCCTGGGATTCGATCATCGAACCATCGACGGGGCGGACGCGGGGAAGTTTATGAGCGTGTTCAAGAAGACGCTGGAGACGTGGGATCGGGAGATTGGGTAGGGCGAGGGAATAGGGATTAGGGGCCTGGAGAGAGGTTCCTTGGGCGCGCGTTTGGCTGCGGATGGGCTCCCTAAAAAATGCGCACTTGCAAAACCAGTATCGTTCAAGGCCCACGAAAAAGCGAATTTTGTGCTGGTATAGCAGGATGTTTTCGGGACAAAAGCTATGCGGGGGAGAAACGTCGTGGTTTAACCACACTTATTTCGAGCAAACGACCTGCTAAGACCATACAAAAACATGAAAAGCGAATCGTTTTAGGTGTGTTTTCGATGTGTTTTTTGCGCATTTTTGCGCACTTTCTAAGGGTTTTTGCGAGCTGTGAGAAATGCGGGCAGGGCAATCGCATGAACGATAACTTGACGACAATTTCGGAGTTTGCTCCGCCCCGACGGGGCTGAACGGCTGTCGTTGACCCTTTTCCCCACGCTGAAGCGCGGGGCTAACGAACACTGCGCTTCCGGCGCGGTCGTGATCGGAGCCAATTTGGCAAGCAAGATCGATTCATGCCATTGTCCTGGAAATGCGGGCTAGACAATCCAGCCGCCGCCGACCACTTCGTCGCCATCGTAGAACACGGCGGACTGGCCGGGGGTGACGGCACGCTGCGGCTCGTCGAAGGTGGCTATGACCTCGGCAGTGGGTGGGGAATCCCCGGTCCCCAAATGCGAGGGACCTGGGGCACCCACAGTCTGATTGGTTATCACCCCGGTCCCCAAATGCGAGGGACCTGGGGCACCCACAGTCTGATTGGTTATCTCCCCGGTCCCCAAATGCGAGGGACCTGGAGCACCCGGTTCGTTGGTGGGGAATGAGGAATCCCAGGTCCCCAAATGCGAGGGACCTGGGGCACCCGGTTCGGCCGGTTCGATCCACGCCCAGGCGGGCTCGTGGCGATGGCGAATCTTGACTCGCACGCGCATGGGGCCGGTCAGCTCGGGGATGCTGATCCAGTTGAGGTTTCGGGCTCGCAGAGTGCGGACGGCCAGTTCGGCGTCTGCGCCTACGGTTACGCGGTGGCTGGCCGGGTCGATGTTGAGCACGTAGAGCGGCGATGGCGAGCTTACGCCGAGGCCCTTGCGCTGGCCCACGGTGAAGTTGGAGATGCCCACGTGGTGGCCCAGAACCTCTCCGCTGCTGGCGACCAGTTCGCCGGCGGTCGCAGGAACCTGCTCGCCCTGCTCTTCGAGATAAGCGGCCAGAAACGCCTTGTAATCGCCGCCGGGAATGAAGCAGATCTCCTGCGAGTCGGGCTTCTCGGCCAGCGCCA
>CAYWMR010000512.1:0-1227 GCA_964458965.1 uncultured Occallatibacter sp.
GTCGTAGGTGCAGAATCCCTCGACCAGGCCGGTTTTGCGGGTGTCGCGATACTGGCGGAGCCATGTGTCCCAGCGGGTGCAGGAAACGTAGGCGGTGGTTAGGAGCTGTTCGTCGCCGGTGAGTTGGGATAGCTCCCAGGCTGTGGCGGCGATGGGGACGACCATCTGAATCTGGCCATAGCCGTTTTCGGTGGTCTTGATGCTGGCGGGGAGTTGACCGTCGGGGCGCTGCAACTGGAAGAACGCCATGTGATTATTGCGTGCAACTGCAAGCGGAGTGGATGGGGCGGGATTGGGGGGCAGGTCTTTGGCGAGGGTGGCGTAGACCAGGGCTTCGTGCGGGCCGCACTCCTGCCAGATGCCCTGGTAGGTGCTGCCCTCAAACAGAATGGGCTGCCCATAGCCGGGGACGGTGCGGATGTTGGCGGCGAGGACGGCTGCGGCGGCGCTCCACGCGGCTTCCCAGGATTTGGCAGGTTGGGGCGCGTGATCCTGCGCGAGGGCGTTGAGCGGGTGAACGAAAAGGGCCGCTCCGGCGGATTTTGCCGCTTTGGCGAGAAACTCTCTTCGGCTTTGAGCCGATGCGCGCGGATGCGGCATGATGTGCCTCTGAATCAGTGAGTCTCGTGGCCGTCTTCTTTGCTGCTGGTCGCAAACAGAATGGCTGCAACAAAAACGACGATGATTACGGGAACGACGAAGAATGGGGAAGTGATGTCCATGGAGGAGGCTCCTGGGGTTTAGAGTACCAGAGCTTGGGGCTGGGGCGGGGCGAGTTTTGTGGACCTTCATTGTATATGTTGCGAGGTGAGGCGTGAGGATAGGTTCACGCTTTGGCGGAGGGGCTGTTCCCGCGCGAGGCCAGCGTTTAGCCGAGCCTGAGCAAGCACAGCCGGAGCCCTTTTGGAGTACCCTCATACTCAAGCAACTTCTTTCTGGTGCCAGCATGCGGATAAATCTTCTGCGGCTCTTAGCCGTGATTGCCGGTCTATCGTTCGGAGCGACTTCTTCCGCACCGCAAACGCCTCCGACCCAGCATTCCGCTCCAGTCGCCGGCAGTCCCGCCGCGGTAAATGCCAGCATGGATGAGATTGTGGCCTCGTACCGCAAGATTATCGTTCTGATGGACAACACCGCAGTCCTGGACGATGGAAACCGCGAGCGTGTACGCACGGCGGCCTGGATTCTCTTTGAGAAGAATCGGGAGCGTCTCGACGCATTGGAACA
>CAYWMR010000512.1:1327-3572 GCA_964458965.1 uncultured Occallatibacter sp.
GACCAGGTTCTGGCCATTCTGAAGCAGTATGGCCTTCATGCGGTTTTCTTTGAAATCGGCAGGAACATTGGCACAGTCAGCGACAAGAACGTGGTGACCCTCGGCCCCACGTCTGCCGCCAGCTACAGGATTCTGGAGTCAGGTTCGACGCTGGGCAATCATACATATACTCATCCGGTTCTCCCCAAGCTGGATCAAGCGGACTTTGCCAGGGAGATCGATTCGACCAGCGCGATTCTGACGTATGTGTTGAAGTCGCCGCCAGTTCTCTTCCGGCCACCTTATGGTGCGGCCAACGCGGAGATTCTTTCCGAGATTCAGACCGACAAGATGAAGACGGTAATCTGGAACGTGGATTCGGAAGACTGGGCCGATCCGGTGCCGAACTCCGTGGCGCAGCGCGTGATCACGGAGGTGGAGAAGCAGCAGCGCGGCATCATACTGTTTCATGACATTCACAAGGTAGGCATCGATGCGCTGCCGGTTGTGATTGAGACCTTGAAGGCGGATGGATACAGCTTCGTCTCGTGGAATGGAACAGCGTTCGCACCCGCCCAGACCCGCGGCGACCAGCCGGAAGTGACTGCCGCGCCGCAGCCGGCTCAGCCCTATCACGATAGCTGGGCGGCGATCATCGGCATCGACGACTATGTGAACTGGCAGAAGCTGCAATACGCAGCCCACGACGCGCAGGGCGTGAAGGATCTACTGATTCAGAAGTACAATTTCAAGCCGGACCACGTGTTTACGCTGCTGAACGGCGACGCTACTCGCGAGAAGATTCTTTCACTGCTGGGCGACAAGTTTGCCGACCCGTCGATGGTGCAGAAGGAGGATCGCGTCCTAGTCTTCTTCGCTGGCCATGGCGCCACCCGCAAACTCGCATCTGGACGGGACCTTGGATATATTATCCCGGTTGACGCGGACCTTACGGACTTCGAAGGCACCGCGATTTCCATGACGAATTTCCAGGACATCTCCGAAGCCATCCCCGCCAAGCATGTGCTGTTCGTGATGGACTCCTGCTACAGCGGGCTTGCGCTGACGCGCGGCGGTCCGGCTCTGCCCTCGCAGAATTACCTTAACGAAATCTCCCGCCGCGAAGCGCGGCAGATGTTCACGGCAGGCGGCGCGGACGAGCAGGTTGCCGACAATGGGCCCAACGGGCACTCCATCTTCACATGGACGGTGCTGCAGGGACTGGATGGCCGCGCGGATTTGAATGGCGACGGGGTGATTACCGCGAGCGAACTGGCGGCCTATGTTGCACCGGCAGTCGCCGCGCTTTCTCATCAGACGCCTGCCTTTGGCAACATGCCCGGAACCGAGGGTGGGGACTTCATCTTCAACCTGAAACATGAGACCGAGTTCCTGAATGGCGAATCGGCCCAGCTGGACGATCAGGGGATCAAGATGAACGCGGAGCTGGAAAAGCTTCGCAGCCAGATGAAGGAAGAAGAGGAGAAGAACGAGGATCTGAGGAAAAAGCTGGCGACCGCAGAGGCACAGTTGAAACAAGGCGCACAGCCCGCCACTGCCGCTTCGCCGACGCTTCCCGCAACGAGCGCAAATCCGGCAACTGCGAGCGGTGGCGCGGTGCAAGGCGGCCAGGTCACTCCGGCCCCAGATCCGGCCGCCGCTGCTAACGATGAGGGCATGCGACTCTACAAAGAAAAGCTCTATGCAGAGGCTGCGGCGAAGTTCACTGAGGCCTTTAAATTGCAGCCGGCCAGCGCACTTTTCGCCAACAACACGGGCTTCGCCTTCTATCGCATGGGCAACTACGACGAGGCCGCGAAGTGGTTTTTGCAAGCCACTGCCGTCGATCCCAAACGCGCGGTGGCCTGGCTCAATCTGGGAGACGCATACTTCAATCTGCAGAAGAAGGCCGAAGCCAAAGACGCGTATGGGAAGTTCCTGGCATTGGCGCCGAACTCCAAGAGCGCTCCGGAAGTTCGCGAGAAGATGCAATCCCTTCCTTGACGCGGGCGAATGAGCACGGTGCCAATTGTTGGTTATAGAAGATGTTGCGGAAAAACGCGGAATCAAGTGTGAAATTGGTGGAAGACATCCATAGAAAGAAACACAAATGCAAGTTCAACAAAACAGGGCGCCATGGCGTTCTGCGGGCTCCCACTCATCGGAGAAAAACGTCCGATGAATGGGGCACAGTTTCATCCACTGCGGGTCGGCGAAGCCGGTGGCATACCTCAGGGGCTGAAGCCCACGTTGATTTGATTGGCTT
>CAYWMR010000513.1:0-3558 GCA_964458965.1 uncultured Occallatibacter sp.
GCTCCTGGAACAAGCAACGATGGAACAGGCTGTTAACGCCATGAAAGCAGCAATAAGCGATCGTGCGATCCCTGCGGCATTGAGGGATTCCAACGACCCATGGTGGCGAACGATGAAGGCGAGCGGCGAATTTCTCGATCTCGTTTTTCCGGACTTCTATCGACGTATGGGACTTTATATGGACATGAGGAAGGCCGATTATCATCGGTTGGTGGCTCACATTCCACTCGATCTAATAGATGACGAGGTTAAGGTGGCGCTCAACGCCGTTGTTGAGGTGTCTAATCGGGCCAATCCTGTAACAGAATAGTGCGCCTGATGCCCCCAGGCTTCGCTTCTGAGAACCGGCGTACATCAACCCTCGGCCAGACACTTTCACCGCGGTTGGGATCACCGGGGTGGAAACGTGCTTACTCGACAATCAGCTAGATAGCCCCGACCGCCTCTTTTCCAAAAACCGCCGAACAGCCGCATCACGCTCCAACCCAATAGCAATCTCATAAGCCTTGCGAGCCTCCGCAATCGCTCCACTCCGGCTCAGCAACTCCGCCCGCGCCGCCCAATACGGCTGATACTCCCCCAGCCGAACATCTCCACCAGCATCCGGCATAGCATCCAGCCCGGCCTGGGCCCCAAATACCTCAGCAAGCGCCAAAGCGCGATTGATGGCCACCACTGGCGACCCCGCCAGCGCAAACAGCCCATCGTAAAGCTCCACCACGTCAACCCAGTTATCGCGCCCCGTCCGGCAACGCTCCACATGCGCAGACTGCACCGCCGCCTCCAATTGAAATCGCCCAATCGAGCCCAGCGCGCTGGCACGCCGCAACAGCGCCTCCGCCTCACCAATCTGCTGCCCATCCCACAATGCCGTATCCTGCTCTGCCAGCGGCACAAACTCGCCGTCCGCGCTTCGCCTGGCGCACCGCCGCGCATCCGCATAGAGTAGAAGTGCAAGCAGCCCAAGCGCCTCAGCCTCCCCCGGCAGCAATCCCGCCACCAGCCTCGCCAGAAATATCGCCTCCTGAGTAAGATCGCGCCGCGCCGCATCCACGCCGCCCGGGTCGCTCCATCCTTCGCTGAACGCCGCATAAATCGCATTCAGTATGGCGTCAAGCCGCCCCGGAAGCTCCGTCCGCTCCGGAACCCGAAAGGGAATCGCCGTCTGCCGAATCTTGACCTTGGCCCGCACCAGCCGCTTGCTCATCGCTGCGGGAGACATCAGGAACGCAGATGCGATTCTCGCCGCATCCAGGCCCAGCACCGCCTGCAGAATCAGCGGCGCGCGAATCCCCGCATCAATCGCCGGGTGCGCGCACGCAAACATCATGCCCAGCCGATCGTCCGGAATTTCAGCCTCCGCCGGCGCAGCCGCCAGAATCGCTGCAGCCGCCTCAAACTCCTCAGACGCAGCCTCATGCCGCCGCTTTCCCCGCAGCACATCGATGCTTTTGCGCCGAGCCACAGTCAGCAGCCAGGCTTCAGGATTCTTGGGACATCCCTTCACCGGCCAATCGGTCAGAGCCGCCGCAAATGCCTCAGACAGTGCGTCTTCCGCTCCCGCAACATCCCTCGTGCGCACCGCAAGAAAGGCGACGAGCTTGCCATAGCTCTCACGCGCCACCGCTTCCGCCATCAACCGCGCTTGCTCGCCGCCTTCGTTTGGGTTCATCTCGTCAGGCACGAGTTCCTGCCACTACCCCATGCTCCATATCGGCCGCACCTCGACCACCCCGTGACCAGCGCCAGGGCACCGCGCCGCCCACGCCAGCGCCGCGTCCAGATCCGGCACGTCGATCAGGTAGTATCCCCCAAGCTCTTCCTTAGAGTCCGCAAAGGGCCCATCCAGCACCTGCGTCTTCCCGTCCACAATTCGCACCGTGGTGGAATCGGCGGCTGGCCGCAACCGGTTCGAGCCCAGCAGCGCGCCAGCCTCTTTCAACGCCACGCCGTAGGCCATGTAGGCCGCCATTCCCTGTTGTTGTTGTTCCGGCGTCATTTGGTTAAATTGTGCTTCGTCAGCGTGCAGCAGCAGTAGGTATTGCATGTGAAACCTCCGTGGTGGTTAATGTGCGGCCAACAAGGTCCGCCACTACAATGACGCCCGGCCACCCGCCATTTGGACATCCGGCCCAAAGAAAAACAAAAACAGACTGCGCCCTCAACCCGGATCCAGGTTGAAGCTGATATCGTTCAGCCAGTCGGCAATCAAATCCTCATCTCCGGGGTCAAGCACATAGGCATCGTTGACCAGCAGAATCGTAGCCCAGTACACCAGATCCCGTTCCGAAATCATCCCCAACCGTTTCTGCTCCAGAGCGTTCGCAATATGCGCTCTCGTAATCACGATCCCCGGTTCCGGCATCCGAAAATGACCGGCCGCGGTTCTCCGCCACGCAAAGCCAACCTCAGTCTCCCGACTGGGTTCAACCTCAAACTCAAACACTCCCCCCAGCGACCCAAGCAACTCCGCAACCCCAGCTTCAAACGAAGCAAACCGCCGCAACACGTCAAGTTGCTCATCGGTCAGGCGCGGAAGTTCGGCCTCTTGCGTCATGCTTCTGCAGCCCGGAGCGCCTTCTTCGCGCCCGTTTTCCGCTTGCCGCGTTTTCTCCCGGCTGCCTTCCTGGCCTTCAAGACGGCTTTCTTTGCCGCTGCCTTGCGTTTGCGAATTTCATCCCGCGAGTACATGCTGCCACGGCATCTCGGTGCGCCGCAGTTGCAGATCGCCTCATCGTCGCCGCCGTCATAAAGGCAGTAGTCAAAAGTCAACTCCTCGCCCACCGCGATCTTCTTGATAGCCGTTATCCAAATCCGCCCATCCACTTCGCTGGTCTCGCAATTGGCCTCGCAGCTATGGTTGATAAACATCGCCGCGCAGTGCCCGTCGATCACCATCTCGCCCTTCCCAAGTCCAAACAGGTAGGTAACAATCGAGTCCTCGTAGAGCGCATCGGCCTCCTCTTTCGTGATCCGGCGGCCAGTGTACTCCGCCAGTCGTTCGCCCCTGCGTACAGCGGTGGTCGTATAGCAGCCGGCAGCGTGGATGGCAGATGAGCGAATGATCAATCCCATGGGTTTATGCGATGCTTTCTTTGGTGCGGATTTATACGTCCCAGCGAGCGCCGTATGGACCGCATCGTACCATTAAAGGGGGCCGTAGAAGAATTGACCCCACCAAAGGGCAATCCCCACAGAAGGGTAGTCCAAGGTTGCGAAGGGAAGGGAACGTGAAGTCCAGTTTTACCATGACGCTGGTTTTGGCGTGCTGCCTGGCGTCCGGTCCCCGCCTCCGTGCGCAGACCCCTGCCAACCCACCCGCATCGGCCCAGACCAATCCCGCCCAGCATAGTCCGACCCAGAACAGCCAAACCCCCGCCAACGCCAAGCCGCAAACCGCCCCCAAGCCCGACATCACTTCCTTTCCCACAGATACCAGCTCCGTTCCTGTACTGCCCTCAAATTCCACGCCGCCAGTTAGCGATCGATCCTTCAGCGGCCTCGACGACGATGCTAACCTGCCTCGCATCCCGCTTCCAACCGTAGATACCGACCCCG
>CAYWMR010000514.1:0-3549 GCA_964458965.1 uncultured Occallatibacter sp.
TCCGCTGCGCGACGGAAGCCACATGACCGGCGGCCTCTGAGACCGAAACGGCACGCCCTTCGGCACGTGGCAATTTCGCTTCATCGACTGGTTTCGCGACCTTGGCTTTTTGCAAAAACCGGGCGTGGAAACGAAGGCAGCCAACGACATTTCCTATTACCTGAGTCAACCCGCGCCCGCGAACAAGCCGTAGCGAAGCCAGCCCCCGAAGCCGCCAAAGCTCGCTATTTGCCCACTGCCTGCGCCTTGATTAGTTCGTCAAGATAATCAGGCTTGGCTTCATCCCGCACCAGGTGCGGATAACGATCGCCGCCATGGTAGTTGATCGTCGATGTCTGGAAGTAGTCGTCCACGACAACCAGCAGCGTAATCGGCTTTGACGTATCCTTGGCTTCCTTGATTGCGTCCTCCAGCAGCTCCGGGGTGTACACGCGGCCATTCACGCCAATCACTTTCATTCCCGAGCTGATGCCCGCCTCAAAAGCCGGACCGCCGACGATTGAATCCGTCACCATGCCTTCGGGATTCACATTCAGGCCGATCGAATACGCATAGCCGGGATTGCCGCGCCGTCCCTGCAGTTTCAAAGGAGTGGCATTGAAAACCACTTTCCAGCCGCCGTTTTCAATGCCGCCCACCGGCGCGTCCGCCGAAGTCGAATCCAGCCTCTCGTGGAAGAAGCTCGCCCAGTCGAACGGGGCCACCGCGTTCAGCGTGCCAACCAACTGGTCGAAGGTATAGGTCTTCACCTCCGCGCCGTTATTTGGGCCGCCGTGAAAAGCCTGGCAGAAATCGTCAATCGTCTTCTGGCCCTTTGTTTCTCGATGAATGATGGTTGCCACTTCCAGCCAGAGCAAGTCGCCTTCGTCGTAGTAATCGGTGCCGCGGCGCCAATTCATCCATCCGCCGCCTCTTCCACCGCTGACCCCTGGTTCGCCGCTTGCGGTATCCAGCAACGGCCGCCAGGTGCGCCCAGGCCGTCCGGGACCAAGCATGGCGGAGATGCTTGCCAGATACTCGTGATATTGATCCTGAGTCCACAGCCCGCTGCGCGCCGCAAGCATGGGACCCAGAAAATCTGTAAGCCCCTCGTAGCCCCACAGCAGGTCGGTCTCCATTGGTTCCTCGTAGTAGGGCACGGCCAAATCCGCGGGACGCCGGAATTTTCCGTTCCACGAGTGAACAAATTCGTGCGCCAGCAAACCGCCCAGCGCCATACCCGCTCCGGGGCCAATGAGGGTGCGCTCCGGCAGGCGGCTGTCGTTCGATTCGTGATGTTCCAGCCCGAAATGCGCCACATGGTCGCTCAAAGTGAACAGAAAATGGTAGTCGCGATAATGGCGCGCGCCAAACAGCTTGCCCGATTCGGCCACCAGATTCGTCATAGCCTTCTGGATTTCCGGGCTCATGTTCAATGCGGCTTCGCTGTCCGCAACCATATCGATCTCATGGTGAATGGGCTCGCCCGCCGGCGTCAGGTCGATGGCGCGATAGTATTCGCCTGTAATCACGGGCGAGTCCACCAGCATATCCAGAGAAATCGGCTTGAACGAAACCTCGTTGCCCGATTGATGGGCGACCGGAAGGGACGTTCCAAACTTCCATCCATCCGGGATTACCAACTTCGCTTCATAGCTCAACTGTTGGGCAGGCACGCCGGCCGGATAGAGCACAGCTTCATTCCACTCCAAAATCAGCAGCTTGTCCGTGGCCGATCCGCCCCCCGGCTCAATGTAGTCGTACGAAGCCTCGAGCTTGCTCACGCCCGCGGGGATCTCCACGTGAAACGTGAACACATCCAGCAGATCGCGCTTCCAGGGAATCGTCTTTCCATTCCCCTCAAATTTCAGCCCGGTAAGGTTAGAGATCGGCCCTTCCGGTCCATGCTCACCTGGAATCCACTTTGGGTAGTAAAGAGTCAGGGGGCCGGGCTTGACCGGCATAGCCAGATTGATGCGAAGAAGCTTCAGCGGTGTTTTCGTCGCGTCCACTTTGACTGAAATCGTTTGGCCGGGCAAAGCAGCGGGCGCGGCCAGCGAGCAAACCATGCCCAGAATCACCAATAAGCGAACGCAAAATCGCGTCATCTCAAATCTCCTTGTGCAAACTGCGAACAATCTCACCCGTTCATCCTATCGCTCGCGGCGACCAACTTCGAAATCAAGCGCTATCAAGTGTATTGAGGCCTTCAGGAAGGGTACAGGCTACGGCACGTATAGTTAGCCCTGCAAAATGAACTCGGCCTCAGCTCCGAGGGAGGATCTCCTAAAGCTGACCCGCGATTTCTCCGCGCGGTTGCCTGTTGCGCCCAGCCGGGTGAGTCTTCACTGCATCAAACCACGCGAATCTCCAGAGTCTTTCCCAGCGCCTTCAGCGCCAGCGCAATCCCATCGATCTTGGATTTGTGGCGCGGATTGATGAGCCGTGTGACTTCCTGCGGAGTTACTTGCAACCGCCGTGCAAGCTCCGCCGGACGAACCTTCTGCGCATTCATCTCGTTCACCAGAAGCACCTTCGCGGATAGACTGGCGGGTAACTCGATCAGGTGCTGGCCGCGCTTCAGCTTGGAAGGTGCGGGAATCGGACGCCCCGATTCCAGATACCAGTCCAGAGCAGATTCAAGAACATCCGCGGCGTGGACCTTGGCGTCCTCAATATCTTCTCCCTGGGTGATCGCCTCGGGAATATCGGGAAATGTGATTACGAACCCGCCCTCTTCAGCCGCTTCAAAATTCGCAGGAAATTGCATCATCTTCGCTCCTATTTCAAATTCAGCTGTTTCTTGATTCCTTCAACCGTTCCCGTTTTCAAATCCTTGTTGTGCATCGGCAGATAAGACGTCTTCCCGTTCAACTCCACTTTCAGGTGGAGCCTTTGGCGGGGAAGAAAGTTGCTCCCCTTGCCGCCAGCCACCGCTTGAACTCGCTGCTCTTCACCATCTAACTATACGCATTTTTGCTTATATTGTCGACGCAACCGCCTGCAATATGAGTCGCATCCCCAATTCGCGCCTGATAACATTTTCAAATGTGTTCGATCCCACTCCCCAAATCCCACCGCGCCGGCTCCATCGCCGCCTCAATTCTCTTTTCCTGCACCTTCCTCAGCTTTTCCCCGGCGCAGGCGCAGCAGCCTTCCGCGGCACCACCGTCTGCCCGCGCCCACATCGCAGATGTCCTGAAAAGCCTCAACCGCGGTCACTCGATCGCGCAAGTTGCGGTCTCGCCAGACGGCAAGCGCCTAGCCTGGATTCAGGAATCGAAGGACGGCGTCGAGATTCGCGTGGCTCCCATCGACGACCTTTCGAAAAGCGACCGAGTCACAGCCGCGCCTCCCAAACCCGAGACCCACTGCCACGAAGGCGACCTGGCGTGGGCGCCCGACTCAGGATCGCTGGCCTTCTTCTCCGATTGCGCCAAACTCGACGAACAGACCGACCTCTATCTCTCGCGGCTCGATAACAAACCTGCCCGCCGCCTTACTGACTTGAGGGGGTACGTCAGCGGCCCGGTGTTTTCACCAGACGGAGCCAGCATAGCCTTCCTGTAT
>CAYWMR010000515.1:0-3544 GCA_964458965.1 uncultured Occallatibacter sp.
AGTAGCAGTCCATGGCCGCGCCGATGGCGCCCCAACTGATGCCGTAGCGCGCCTGGTTCAGGCACATGAGCGGGCTCTTCAGGCCGCCGGTGCCGGGGAGCAAATTTGCGGCGGGAATGTGGACATCCTGCAACAAGAGTCCGCTGGTTACCGAGGCGCGCAGAGACCACTTGCCGTGGATATCGTGGGCGCTGAAGCCGGGGCGATCGGTCTCGACCAGGAAGCCGCGGACCTGGTTGTCTTCGTCTTCAACTTTGGCCCAGATGATCGCGATGTCGGCGATTGAGCCCGAGGTGATCCACATTTTTTCGCCGTTGAGTATGTACTCATCGCCCGACTTGCGGGCTGTGGTGGTCATCCCGCCGGGATTGGACCCGAAGCCGGGCTCGGTCAGTCCGAAGCAGCCGAGCTTTTCTCCGCTGGCGAGTGCGGGCAGCCAGGCGTTCTTCTGTTCATCGGAGCCGAAGGTATAGATGGGATACATCACCAACGCAGACTGCACGCTGACAAAGCTGCGCAGGCCGGAGTCGCCTCGTTCGAGCTCCTGCATCACCAAGCCGTACTCGACGTTGGACATGCCGGCGCAGCCGTAGCCCTCCAGGTTGGCTCCGTAGAAGCCGAGCTCACCCATCAGCGGGACTAACTCGCGAGGGAAACGCCCTTCGCGGAAACAGTCTTCGATGATGGGGACGATGTTGTCTTCGACGAAGTCGCGCGCTGTCCGGCGGACCAGCAGCTCGTCGTCATTGAAGCTCGCGTCGAGATGAAGGAAGTCGAAGTTTTGAAATTTGAAGGACATGGAAAAGCTAGCTCCCAGCTTCTTGCTATTAGCTTATAGCTCCCGGTCCCGCGGCGGCCTTGTATTACGTTTTCTCGTCTTCGTCCGATCTCCATTGGGCGTGGAGTCTTTCGAGGCGGGTTCCTCCGCGCAGATTGCGGATATAGGTCTCGGTGTCGGGCAGATCGGTGCGATCCTTCCAGAGGCCAACAGCGGCCATCATGGCGGCTCTGCGTTCTTCGATTTGGGCGGGATCGAGCTTCTTGCATTCCATGATGGTTAGAGTATATCGGTTTCCGGGAAACCGTTTCATCACAGGCCGCCAACGAGGAACATACCGCAGACACTAAAGCCCAGGCCAATTGTGCCGAATGATGTCTGGGCTGAAGCCCTGACCTACCAGCGCTAATACCTAAGTCCCAACTACTGTAGAAATTCCCGCACGAACTTATTGTCGGTATGCACCAACTCATGGAGCGAGCCGTCAAAGATCAGCCGCCCTTCTTCCAGCATCAGGTAGGTCGTGTTGGGGTCGGCGTGGCCTTGGGGAAGCGGGACCATCGAGCCCTGATCGGGGTCGAAGCGGTGGGTGCTGAGCGTGAATGCATCCTGCAAACGATGCGTCACGAGGATGGATGGGGTGCGGTAGACGTCCCGCTCCTTCATCACCAGCTCGATGATAGTGGTGGAGGTGACGGGGTCCAGTCCGCCCGTGGGTGAATCGTAGAGGATAAGCTCCGGCTGGCGGATCAACGCGCGTGCGATGGCGACGCGCCGCCTCATGCCGCCGGAGAGGCTGTCCGGATACAGAGAAAAGGTCTGGTCCAGCTCCACAAAGCTGAGCGCCTCGTGGACGCGGCGGTCGATCTCTTCGTCGGGAACCTGCTCCTGTATCAACTGGTAGGCCACGTTGTCGCGAACGGTGAGGGAATCGAAGAGCGCGCCCTCCTGAAACACCATGCCGGTGCGGGTGCGAAGGGGAAAGAGTCGCTCCTCGGGCATCTTTGAGATTTCGTCGCCGAAGAGCAGGATGCTGCCTTCATCGGGCCGAAGCAGACCGTTGACCAGCTTGAGCAGGACGCTCTTGCCTACGCCCGCGGGTCCGAGAAGGATGCGGGTTTCGCCGGGCGCTACCGAGAAGCTGATGTCCTGAAGAACGGGCGGGCCATCAAAGGCGATGGAAACGTTATGAAAGGCTACAACGGGGCCGGCGGCCACGACCGGAGCTGTGCCGGACTGGATTGGGCCAGCCTGGGTCAGGCCAGGCTGCGATAGGCCAGGCAGGGCCGGATCGGGCTCGGAAGCGCTGTTGGTCTGGTTCATGCGCGGGCTAAAAGTGAGAGCAGGACCTGGGTGAGCAGGAAGTCGGCGATGATGATGGATACCGAGGAGAAGACGACCGCCTGAATTGTGGCGCGGCCGACGCCCTGCGTGCCCCCAGAAGTTCTCATACCGAAAAAGCAGCCGATGGAGGCGATGATAAAGCCGGAAAAGAGCGGCTTTACCAGGCCCTGAATAATGTCGGGATAGCGGAGGGATTCCCACGCTGTGGAGAAGTACTGGAAGCCGTCTTGATGGTTCATCACGACCGTGACGAATCCGCCGCCGAGGATGCCGAAAGCGTCGGCCAGGATGGTGAGAAAGAAAAGCATGGAGATGCAGGCAAACAGGCGCGGAGTGACAAGTTTGCGCATGGGGTCCACGCCCAGGGCGCGCATGGCGTCGATCTGCTCCGTTACCACCATGGAACCGAGTTCGCTGGCCATTGAGGAAGCGTTGCGGCCGGCTACCATCACGCCGGTGAGCACCGGACCGAGTTCGCGAATCATCGTTAGGCCCACAAAGCGGCCGGTAAGGCCGTTGGCGCCGAATTCAGAGAGCGTGGCCGCGGATTGCAACGCCAGCACGCCGCCCGTGAAAAAGCCCGACAACAACACAATGAACGCCGAACCGACGCCGATAATGTCGGCCTGAATCAGAAATTCAGACCCATAACGCGGCGGGCGAAACAGGTTCATCACAGCGCGATGCGCGAACAGGGAATAGTCCTGCACGGTGAGCACGACGCGCTTGGCGGTTCTGTCGATTGGTGTCGCCATCTTGTTTGCCGGTATTCCACTGTTGACGCGAACGCGCCGATCTGAGGGGAGACGCTCGTGCATGGACAGGATATCGCATGAGGGTGGAATGGTCCCCGGTTGCGAATGGCCGGCGGTGATGCGTGGCCGGCGAGAGAGCAAGGATTACCCGGTGGTATGCAGAAATTTCATCCCAAGGCTGGCCGCAATTCAGAGCCGTCTCATTGTTTTCAATGAGTTGCATCTGGCGATTCAAGTGCATTGCAAATGAATGCAAGCGGGGCGGGGAAACGGGAGGTGTGTATGAGCTCATTCAGGCTGCGGCTGATTCTTTCGCTGATCGCGGGAATCACTCTGGTGTCGGTTGCCTCAACCTATTTTGAGGTGATGGCTCATAAGCTTGCACTGCGCCGCGAACTGGAGCGCCGGACTTCCTGGCTGGGAACAAGCCTGGAGGTTGACATTGAGCAGGCGATGGCTCCCGGAAAGACCGATTCCGTCGCCACCGCCGTTGCAAATCTTCAGAAAACGAATGAGACGCTGGGTCTGGCGGTATTTAACCCTGAGGGGCGGTTGCTGGCATCCGCCGGCGCTGCAGATGTGATCAATGAGCTGCCTTCCGGTCCCATGGAGGGTGCGATCAATCAGGGCGCGGAGAGACTCGCATTTGGGCACGACGCGAACCGGC
>CAYWMR010000516.1:0-3521 GCA_964458965.1 uncultured Occallatibacter sp.
ATTCCGATCGCGGCCGAGGAACTTCGCCGTCAACTTCACGAAACGCAGTATTTTTCAGTTGAGGGGCTGCGTCGAATTGCAACGCGAAAAAGGAACAGTGCCGCGGCACGACCGCGGCAGAGATGTTCAAAAACAAGCAATGGGGCTGGTTGCAACAAGCTAAGGCAACCAATGGTTAAGATACGTCGTCAAAACATTTAAACAGCGCCCTGCTGCGAGTGGATTTCTGTCACTTTGTTTCGATTCCTTGCATGGTTCCTTAGTGGGATAACCGCCCTCTCACTACCCCCGAAAGTGTCTCAGGTTTTTTTAAGGTCTGCGGAACGTATATGGCGACATCGGATTTCTGGCAAAGAGTTTCAGCTTCCGTAGCTCCCGCGCCTGAAGTGGTGGGGAGTGCGACAGCAAATTCGACGCGTACCGGACGTGGCACTGCCAAGCTGTGGATGATCCTGGATTTAGTCACAATCTTTGGATCGGCGGTGCTGGCCACGCTTTACAATTTGCACACCGGGCCGGTTGCGGGCGCAAGGGGATTCTGGCAGGGCACACTCATATATGGCCGTTCGATGGGCATCTTGCTGGCTCTGTTATGCGGATTTGCCGTTTCGCTGATTCTGACCAGCCGCCGGCTACATTTATATACTCCAACCCGCATTTCGAGCTTCATGCACGAGCAGCGCCTCAGCGTCCAGGCTTGCCTCACTTCCGGCCTGTTGCTCACCGGCACACTCTATCTGGTTCATGCGGCGGATATCCCGCGCAGGATCGTTCTGACTACGCTGGGATTGGTGATTGTTTCGCTGAGCGTGCGCCGATTTGTCTACCGTATGTTGATCTACCGGAAATTCGAACGCGGCGTTGGGACGCGCAACGTGCTGATTCTGGGCACCGGGCCCGAGGCGCATGCGCTTCGCCACCACCTGGAGAGCATCCGGCATCTTGGCTATACGTTCAAAGGATTCATTTCGGCTCCCGGTTCCAACTCCGGGTTTACATCCACATCCGGCGACGTTGTTGGCACCGTTGACACGCTGTTTCAGCATGCGCGCAAGCGATTTGTAGACGAAATATTCTGCACCAGCCCGTGCGAGCGGGAGATTGTGCAGGACGTGCTGGACCAGGCCCGGATTCACGGCGTGGATCTGCGCGTGGTTCCCGATATGTACGACGGTCTGGCGTGGAACAGTCCCATTGAATATATTGGCCAGTTTCCGACTATTTCGTTGTACCGCGGCACTGTGAACGAGATTGGCCTGGTGTTCAAGCGAACACTCGATATTCTGCTCTCAATTCTGATTCTGGTGGTAATCTCGCCGATTTTGCTGGCGGCGGCTATCGTGGTCAAGCTGGACTCGCGCGGGCCGGTGTTCTACTTCTCAGAACGCATTGGCAAGAAGGGCCGAGTGTTCCGCTGCGTCAAGTTCCGCACCATGGTCCGCGACGCTGAAAAGCGCCGCGCGGACGTGATGCATATGAATGAGCGCGATGGAGTGCTGTTCAAGATATCGAACGATCCCCGGATTACAAAGGTGGGGCGCTTCCTGCGCAAGTATTCCATCGATGAACTGCCGCAATTCATCAATGTACTACGCGGGGACATGAGCATCGTCGGTCCTCGGCCGCCCCTCGCTTCTGAAGTGCGGGAGTACAAGCTTAGCCATCTTCGCCGTCTCGACGTGACCCCGGGGATCACCGGCCTTTGGCAGGTGCAGGCGCGGCAGGATCCCTCGTTCGACAACTATGTTTCGCTCGATGTGACCTACATCGACAACTGGAGCATATGGCTCGACCTGAAGATTATTGCGCGCACCATCGGCGTGGTGCTTGCGGGAACGGGAACGTAGGGACAGTGAAAAAGTGAAGACGTGAATTAGTGAATTTAAATTAGTGAATTAGTGAAGCGCATCTCAAGCTACTTATTTCCATCGACGTGCGGCCATCCTTGAGTTCGTCGCCCGTTAACTTTTTCACTTCTTCACTCGTTCACTCCCTCCCTCGGCAATCACTGAGATGCCATAAACTAGAACTGTGAAGATTGCACTGGCCCAGATCAACCCAACCGTGGGAGATTTCACCGGAAACCTGAAGAAGATTGTTGCCGCCAGCCGAAGCGCGGCGGAACAGGGCGCGCGGGTTACAGTGTTCTCGGAGCTGGCAATCTGCGGCTATCCGCCAGCCGATTTTCTTGAGAAGCCAAGCTTTCTGGCCCGCTGCCGCTCGGCTGTGGAGGAACTGGCCGAGGCCACGAGCGATTTGAAAACCGCAGTGCTGGCGGGCGTGGCTTTGCCGGCCGAAGGTGACACAGGCAAGCCCGCCGTGAACGCCGCAGTTCTGCTGGACGGCGGCCGCCCGCTGCTGGAACAGCACAAGCGCCTGCTGCCGTTTTACGATGTCTTCGACGAGCAGCGATACTTTTCCGCTTCCCGGCCGCAGCAGGTGGTGGAACTGGATGGCGTTCGCCTGGCCATCACCATCTGCGAAGACGCCTGGAACGATAAGAACTTCTGGCCGCGCCGTCTCTACAAATCTGACCCGATGGAAGAGCTGATGCTGCAGCATCCGGACGTGCATATCAATCTTTCCTCGTCGCCTTTCTGGCATGGCAAGCGGGAGATTCGCCGCAAGATGCTGGCGGCAATTGCCCGCCGCGACGGCATTCCGGTAATGATGTGCAACCAGGTGGGCGGGGACGACAGCCTGATCTTCGACGGGACCTCGCTGGCCCTGGATGCGAGTGGGGAGTTGATTGCCCAGGCCGCCTCGTTCGAGGAGGACCTGGTGGTGGTTGACTTGGAGTCTCCTTTCAAAGTGGCGGCGGATAAACACATTGGGGCAGAGATCGTTCAAGGGTCCTTTGTGGCCAGCGTACGAGTCAGGCCAATGAAAGACAAAGACCTGGACAAGATGCTGGCAGCCGCCGCCGCACGCGTCATGAATGCAGTGGATGCGACGCCTGCGCAAGCTGAAGAGGATGGCGACACGGCGGCAGCCTACCATGCGCTGGTGCTGGGCACGCGCGATTACGTTCGCAAGTGCGGTTTCAAGAAGGTGCTGGTGGCGTTGAGCGGCGGCATCGATTCGGCATTGGTGGCGGCCATCGCCAAAGATGCGCTCGGAGCCGAGAATGTGCTGGGCATAGGAATGCCCAGCCCCTACTCGTCTCCCGGTTCGCTCACCGACAGCCGCCGGTTGGCTGCCAACCTCGGGATCAAGTTTGAGGAGATCGGCATCAGCGGCCTGTTCGGCGAGTATACTCGCGCGCTGGAACCGCTGTTTGCCGGAATGAAGACCGACACCACGGAAGAGAATATCCAGTCCCGGATACGCGGCTGCCTGCTGATGGCGCTGTCAAACAAGTTTTCGGCCCTGGTGCTGACCACCGGCAACAAGTCGGAGATGGCGGTTGGTTACTGCACGCTCTATGGCGATATGGTGGGTGCTCTGGCGGTGATTGGCGACCTGGTGAAGACGCGCGTCTATGCGGTCTGCCGCTGGCTGAATCGCGACCACGAGGTGAT
>CAYWMR010000517.1:0-3520 GCA_964458965.1 uncultured Occallatibacter sp.
TGTACTTCACGCCCGTGGGCAGCGGGATCGGTTTCTTTCCAATACGCGACATCGAATCAATCCTTCTTGTTGGCTTGCGAGTCTCGAAAAGTAGTTGTCACTGATCAGTTTTCAGTGATCAATTCCAACGTCTCTTCGTTCCACTGCAGCCGGTGAAACAGGTTACAGATGACAGATTGCAGTTAGTGAATCCCCGCAGGAAACGGATGACTGGAATCTGTCATCTGTAACCTGTCATCTGCCTTTACCACACTTCGCAGAGCAGTTCGCCGCCTACGCCTTCGCGGCGTGCCTGGCGGCCTGTCATCACACCCTTGGGCGTGGTCATGATCGAAATACCAAGTCCACCCTGCACGCGCTTGATCTCGTCGCGGCCGATGTAGACACGGCAACCGGGGCGCGAGATGCGGGCGAGGTCGCGGATGGCCGCTTCGCTTCCGCCGTATTTCAGATACACGCGGAGGATGAGCTTGCCTTCCTCTTCCTGGGTTTTGTAGTTCGAGATGTAACCCTCTTCCTTGAGAATGCGGGCGATCTCGGTCTTGAGCTTCGAAGCCGGCACATCCAGCTTCTGATGACGCGCCCGGATTGCATTCCGGATCCGCGCCAGAAAATCTGCTACTGGGTCGGTCAGACTCATTCCTTCTCCTTCATTCCCCGTTCGCCCCGCCGTTGTATTGCAGGGAACCTGCGGAAATGGTTAGTACAGCTCTTAGTTCGTAGTTCTTAGTTCACAGTTGGCTCGAAACCGACAAACTGCGAACTCTGAAAGACGAACTGTCCTCTTACCAACTCGACTTCACGACTCCGGGAATCTCGCCCTTCAGCGCTAGGCCACGGAAACACAAACGGCACACGCCAAACTTCCGCAGGTATCCCCGCGGCCGTCCGCAGAGTTGGCACCGGTTGTGCTGGCGGGAACTGAACTTCGGTTTCCGCGCGTCCTTCACTCGTTTTGCAGTAGTTGCCATAAATCCCTCAAAAACAGTTCTTAGCTCTGAGTTCACAGTTCTCAGTTTCAAGTTCCACCTTTGCTGTGAACTATGAACTGCGAACTACGAACTGCCTTTACGCCCCTTGGCGGAACGGCATGCCGAACGCCTTCAGAAGCGCACGTGCCGAGTTGTCGTCCTTCGCCGTGGTTACAATCGTGATGTTCATGCCCTTCAGCTTTTCCACCTTGGAGTAATCGATCTCCGGGAAGATCAGCTGATCGCGCAGGCCGAGCGTGTAGTTGCCGCGGCCGTCAAAACTCTTTGTGGACACGCCGCGAAAATCGCGGACGCGCGGCAATGCCGTCGAAATCAGGCGGTCAAGAAATTCGTAGGCTTTGTCGTTGCGCAGCGTCACCATGGCGCCGATAGACATGCCGGCGCGCACCTTGAATGCCGCAATCGACTTCTTCGCCTTGGTGGTAACAGGCCTTTGCCCTGTTACCGCCATCAAATCGCCCACCAGCGGGTCCAACAGCTTGGTGTTCTGTGTTGCTTCGCCCAAGCCCATGTTGACTACGATCTTGTCCAGCCTAGGGACTGCCATCGTATTGTCGATGCCTAGTTCCTTTTGCAGTGCGGGCTTGATCTCTTTGTTGTATTTCTCTTTCAGCCTTGCCGCCATGTTTCTTCTCTCTCTTCCCCGGCTCTCGGAGTGGCTGTTGCCGTATACCGTTTCGGGGAGTGCTGGCCGCGCGGAATTCGTGACTCCGACGCGGAACCGGTCTCTCTACTTCTTTGTGGGCAACTCCGACCCACATCTCTTGCAGACACGCAACCTGCTCGTGCCTTCCTTCTTGAATCCCACGCGCGCCGTGCCACAGGTGGCGCACACCAGCGCGACATTCGAAATGTTGATGGGCGACTCCTGATCGGCGATACCGCCTTTGGTCCGCTTCCCGGTCTTACTCGAAACGGTTTTCTTGATCATGCGAACATGCTCGACCAGCACGGTTCCCTTGTCGGGAAACACGCGCAGCACACGCTGCGTCTTGCCTCGATCAGCGCCCGTGAGCACCTTAACCGTATCGTTGCGATGAATACTTAAACTCGGCATGATTTCTCCTAAACGGATGACAGTCAACAGATTACAGTGGCAGTTTCAAACCCTACTTGCTGCCCTTCGGCACATCAACTCTCCGAGAGACACATCCGACCGACTACTGTCATCTGTAACCTGTCATCTGCAACTAAACAACCTCAGGGGCTAAGGAAACAATCTTCAAAAACTTCTTCTCGCGGAGTTCGCGTGCTACCGGTCCGAAAACGCGTGTGCCCACCGGCTCATGCGCATCGTCGATCACCACAGCCGCGTTCTCATCGAAGCGGATATAGGTTCCGTCTCGCCTGCGATATTCCTTGCGGGTACGCACGATGACCGCTTTGACGACCTTGCCCTTCTTTACCGTTCCATCGGGCGAGGCTTCCTTGACGGCGGCGGTAATGACGTCGCCGAGGCCGGCCTTCTTGCCCAGTCCGCCACCCAGCGGCAGAATCATTTGCAGCTTGCGCGCGCCGGAGTTATCGGCAACCGCGAGCATGGATCTCATTTGTACTGCCATGAACTTACCTCCTTACTCGAACGCGCCCGCTCTACTTTTCGACTTCAACCGCAGCAACAGTGGCCGTGTCTTCTAACTGACTGAGCGTCGAACGGCGCACAATCTCTTCAAGGGACCAGCGCTTCAACTTGCTCAGCGGCCGCGTCTCGCGAATCCGGACCACATCGCCCACGCGGGCGGAATTCTGCTCGTCGTGCGCATAAAACTTCTTTGAGCTGCGCACAATCCTCTTGTACTTGGGATGGGCCTTGCGCATTTCGACCTCGACCACGATGGTCTTCTGCATCTTGGTCGAAACCACGTTACCCACCTTCTCATTGCGCCGCGAAGTTGCCGGCGCCTGTGCCTTTTCTGCTGTCGCCGTCATTTACCGGCTCCCTTCTTTGCGGCAGCCGATTTCGCGGTGGCCGGCTTTGGCTTTGCGCTGGTCGATTTTTCCGTGGCCGGCTTCGCAGTTGCCACCGCAACCACATCTCTCTTTGCGCCGCGCACACCGAGCACGCGCTCCCGGGCGACGGTCTTGACCTGGGCAATCTCTTTGCGCAATTGCCGCAGCTTTTTCACGCCGTCGTTCTGTCCGAGCGACACCTGGAAGCGCAGCCGGAACAATTGTTCCGCAGACGTCTTCTCGTGATGCTGCAGCTCGTCGTCGCTCAAATTGCGAATCTTCTCGAGTTCCATCTTCTTTTAGCTCCTAGCTTCTAGCTGCTAGCTTCTAGCCAAATCCTGCTCATGCACATCGCTTCGAATCGGCGTGAATAAGCTGGAAGCTAGAGGCTAGAGGCTAATAGCTGCCCTTCTACTTTGCCGCAGCGACAGCCTTCTCGGCGCCCGGCCGCATCACAAACTTCGTCTTCAGCGGCAGCTTGTTCGACGCCAAGCGCATGGCTTCTGCAGCGATGTCGGGCGTGACGCCTTCCATCTCAAACAGGATCTTGCCCGGCCGCACCACGGCGACCCAGTGAT
>CAYWMR010000518.1:0-3516 GCA_964458965.1 uncultured Occallatibacter sp.
CGCTCGCGTCTGAATCCCCCAAGCCGCCACTGGTCGAGGAAGAAAGCGTGTCGCTCTCGGCCGCCCTGTGGCAGGACCCCGATGTTCGCTGGCTCAGCGGAGTTCATCCCGCAGCCGGGCATGAGTATCTGGTGCGCGAGTCGTATGAGGAGCTGCTGTGGTGGCTGCTGATGCCGTCCCTGCTGCGTCTTGCGGGCGAACCATCCCCAGCCGCCAGGGCGGTGCGGCGGATGAGCAAGACGGTTGAGGAGGCGCTGGCGACAGCTGAAGCCGCCAACTATCGCATCGACATTCTGCTCGCTCCGCCAGAAGAGCCCGAAGTCGTCGAGCCTGCGGGGGAACCACCGACAGTCGCCACGGAAGCCGCGCTGGACGAACCGGAGAATCAAACGGCGGACCCGGTGATTGAGCCAGTTGAGACCAATCCCGCGCCCAGGTAGTCGCACACCAACACGGTGAGATCATCGTCCTGCGACTTGGCCCATCGCACGGCGGCCTTAATCATCCGGTCGGCCGACTCCTCGGCTGTCAGCCCCTCCGTCGCTTTGAATGCGGCAATCAGCGCGTCTTCTCCCAGAAGCGACCCCTCGGCATTTCGTGCTTCGACAAGGCCATCGGTGTAAAGCAGCAGGCGGTCTCCATTCTCAAGCGGGAGGGCAATTTCGGAATAGGTTGCTTGATCGGAAGCCGCGAGAAGCAGTCCGTTTTTCGCAATCTCCGTAACCTCTCCGCTGCGCAGCAACAGCATGGGCGGGTGCCCGGCCGCGGCGTAACGCAGTTCGCCGTCCCTGGCGTCCAGATGCGCATAGGCCGCGGTCACAAACTGTCCCTGTGTGTTGCCGCAAAGGGCGGCATTCATTCCCGCCATCAACTGCGCCGGGTGGGCTGAATTTGAGCGCTGCGAGATAGCGGCCATCTTTACCATTGACGCAATGAGCGCAGCCGGAACTCCGTGGCCTGAAACATCCGCGATGAACAGCCCCGCCTGCCGGTCGCCTGCCACCAGAAAGTCATACAAGTCGCCGGCCACCGCCTTCATGGGAACGTAGCGCGCGGCCACGCGGAAGTCTGGCGACTCAGGGAAGGCCGGGGGCAGAATGGAAAGCTGAATGCGCCGCGCCAGTTCCAATTCCTGGTGAATCTCTCCCAATTCGACGTCGCGCTCAAGTGCGCGGCGCGCCGCTACGTACCCGATGCAGGCCAACAAAACAGCGAATCCGTAGGGCTCGATCCTGATATGCAGCCAAAGGCCGCCAATGGTGTTGTCCCATAAGCCAAACGCCGCAAAGCACAGCAATCCGCGGCGGATCAACACAATGTCACGATCGGCTGAACGACGCCGCAGCGACCTCACTACAATCAGCAGCATGCCGACAACCACAATTCCGTTATTGATCCACTGAAACTGCGGCAAAGGGCCATAGGCAAATGTGGCTCCCACAAGGATAAGGAAAAGAATGCACACCACGGCGGTGAAAGCCTTGGCTCTTCCGGGCATGAAACCGGCAACCTGAAAGAAGATGAAGGCTGGGATGGGTATCAGAAAACTGCTCGCCATACGTAGCTTGTCGAAGAACTGACTGTTGGCCACGCTCATTCCCAGCAGGTTGGAGTCAAGCCACAATCGCTGGCCGTAAAGATAGGCGAAGATCGCCATCCATATCAGAAGAGCATCGAAGCGGCGACGCAGGCCGCAAAAGGCAATGGAAACGACTCCCACCGTGGTGAAGGCTGCGCCAAGAAAAAGATGAGGCTCGTCGTGATGAAAAGCGCGCAGGACCTCGTTGGCGGTCAGTTGTGCATCGAACAGGACCATCGCAAGGAATGGTACACCATCCGATGGTCAGAAGCAGAAACTGCCGTATGCGTCAGAAAAGTCGCGCACCGCATTCGCAGTGCGATAATGAAGCTGACCGATGAGCGTCGAATCTGGCGCGACCGAATTGCTATGAATCTGCCCAACTCCATAACGATGAGCCGGATCGTCATGATCCCGCTGCTGCTTTGGATTCTGTCGCCGCACTTTCCGTGGCAAGGGTCCAATGGCGAGCAGGAGATCTGTGCGTCGGTGCTCTTTGTTCTGGCTTCGATTACCGACGGCCTGGACGGCTACCTGGCCCGCAAACGAAGCCAGATCACTACCATGGGTATGCTGCTCGATCCCATTGCAGACAAGGTGATGGTGACCGGCGCTCTTATCGCGCTGGTGGCTTACAATCCGCAGGTGGTCAAGGTCTGGATCGCGGTGGTCATCATCGGCAGGGAATTCCTGGTCTCAGGCCTGCGCTCCATTGCATCCTCTGAAGGTTTCACGATTGAGGCCAGCGACCTGGGCAAGCTGAAGACGGTGGTTCAGATCGTCTCGGTGGTTTCAGCCATCCTGGCGCATCGGTGGATCGCGTGGTACTTCGGCGTCCTGGTAATTCCGGTGAAGTGGATCGCGATTGCCGCCATCTACTTTACCGTGCTGGTTTCCATCGTCTCTGCGGTCGACTACTTTGTGGGCTTCTGGAAGAAGATCGACCATGCCTCCAAGGACCGTCGCAAGTCGTTCGTGCTCACGCGCCGCAAGACCGCGGGCACTCCCTGACATACGGCTCATCCTTGCCTCTCGTCTGAAAAGAACGGTGACGGCGTTGGCCTGATGCCGCGCATAAAAAACGAGCGGTGGAAGCCTCCTTTTGAGACCCTCACCGCTCGCTATGCGCCAAACAATCGCTATGTAAGTACTGCAACCGGTACCTGAAGAGGCACAGCGGCAACTGGCTGCTGTTGCGCCTGTGCCGGCACATGCGCTCCGCGTGTGAGCCGATGCACAAAATGGTAGGGCGGCCAGGGACCGGAGATCTGCATCTGGCACTCCCGCATCATGGTGTTGCTGGTAGTGGAGAACTTGTTCTGGTAGCGCTCAACCGATTTGCGCTCGATCAGATGGGAGATATCCAGAACCATTTTGCCGCTGTCGGTGAGCCGGCAACTTACCTCTTCATCCAGAGGCATGAACAACCGGTGCATTTGGAAGCTGACTGCGCGCGCACGTGTCTGGCGCTCGCGAGTGCGGGCCGCGTTCTCTCGCAGGTTGGAAAGATACTCCCGGCCAACCCCTTCAGCGGGCAAGTGCTTCTCGATTTCGCGTGCGCAACAGTCGTCCACAACTATCTTCAGATGCATCTCCGTTTTGCCGCGGAGCTTGTCGATGTTGCCAAGGAACTGGCGCTGGTTGGAACGGATCGATTTGCGAAGGCTCTCGTCATCGTTGAAGACTGTTCCGAACCGGAAAGGCAACACCGTGGACTGTTGGAAGCAGTCTGCGATTACACGTGCGTGATCTACGCCGGCTTTCTGGTTGAAGGTCTCCGCCGGATTATGTTCGCTGACGATAACGGCGAGTTCACTGGCGGGGTAAAGGAAGACTTGGTTGCCGCTCACTCCGAGGACGGATTCCATCGGAATAGGCTTGCGATGACGGGCTAATTCAGGAAATGCTAGTTTTTCACCGATGCAGTAGGCATACCA
>CAYWMR010000519.1:0-3502 GCA_964458965.1 uncultured Occallatibacter sp.
GGGGAAGTCGAGCAGATTCTCTTCCAGGATTTCGAGGGTGGGAATGTCGAGATCGTTGGTGGGCTCGTCGAGCAGCAGCACGTCGGCGGGTTCGAGCATGAGCTTGGCGATGAGGACGCGCGCTCGCTCGCCGCCGGAGAGGTTGCGGACGGGCTGGTTGAGCTGTTCGCCGGTGAAGAGAAAGCGGGCGGCCCAACTGGCTACATGCACGGTGCGGCCCTGGTAGATGACGCCGTCGCCTTCCGGGGCCAGGGCGCGGCGGAGGGTCAGGCTCTCGTCGAGCTGGCGAAGCTGGCTGAAGTAGACCATGCGCAGGGCGTCGGCGCGGCGGATGGAGCCCTGGGCGGGGTCGATTTCGCCGAGGAGCAGGCGCAGGAAGGTGGTTTTGCCGCTGCCGTTGGGACCGACCAGGCCGACTTTCATGCCGGCGGTGAGGATGAAGTTTAAGCCGGTGAAGAGGGCGCGGGGAGCGGGGCTTTCGTTGCTATCGTTGGTAGCGTTGTTAGCGTCGCTGGCGGGGACGTTGCAGGCTACATCGGTAAATTCGACCAGGCGCTTGGTTTTGCGCATGCTGGCGTCAAAGTCGATTCCTACCGAGCTGACCGTCGTGCGCGAGTCCATGGCCGCCAATTGGCCGATCATCTCGTTGGCGGTGTCGATGCGCGCTTTGGACTTGGTGGTGCGCGCCTTGGGGCCGCGGCGGAGCCATTCGATCTCAGTCCTGACGCGGTTGCGGAGGCTGTCCTGTTGCTTGCTTTGCGACTCGAGATAGGCCTGTTTCTCTTCAAGAAAATGGCTGAAGTTGCCCTTGACGCGCAGGAGGCCGTCGGCAAAGACGCGATTCAACTCGACGATCTGGCTGCACGTGCTCTCAAGGAAGTAGCGGTCGTGGCTTACGGTGACGGCGGCGAATGGGGCGGCGCGGAGCAGCTCTTCAAGCCACTCAATGCCGGCCAGGTCAAGGTGGTTGGTGGGCTCGTCGAGCAGCATTACCTCGGGCTCGATGACCATGGCCTCGGTAATGGCCAGGCGCTTTCGCCAGCCGCCGGAGAGCGATGCGGCCTCGGCGTTGAGGTCGGCAAAGCCGGCGCGGCCGGTCAGCTCGCGGAGGCGGCCTTCGCGCTCGGATTCATTGACATGGGCGGCGGCCAGAGCGGCCTCAAGAACCTGGCGGACGGTGAGGCCGGGTGCGAAGCTTGAGTCCTGCGGGACGTATGCGGCGCGGGCGCGCTTGCGCACTGCCAGCTCGCCGGAGTCGGGTTCGACCTGGCCGGCCAAGAGGGCCAGCAGCGTGGACTTGCCCGCGCCGTTGGGACCGATGAGGCCGATGCGGTCTCCGTCTTCGACGGTAAGGGAAATGTCGCGAAACAAAGGCTTGGCCCCGAATTGTTTGGTGACGGATTGCGCGTTGAGAATTGGCGGCATCTCTACCAAGAGTAATTTGTCGCGCACCCCGATTCAGGTGGGGGTGCGGGATTTGCCGTGGAGACAAGGAAAATGAGCGGGCGCGAAGGGAAGAAGGAGGGATGTAACCAGAAAGAGGGATCGCATGATTCCACCTTCGGTGTATCGCGTGATACAACGGTGGCAACCCATACTATTGATGAGGAAGGATGTTTTCTTGACCACAATTACGATTTATAAGCCCAATGGCGACCCGATAACGTACGCCGATCCCACCAACGTGAAGGTGGAAAGCGGTGTTTTGACCTTTTATTGGACGAAGGAAATCTCGGGACGGGCGCAGAAGATTGTTACGACGGTGCCTTTCCTTATTCAACACGATATTGCGGGTATGTGACCGGGCGGGGTTGACGGCCGCGAAAGGCTTCATCCCCCGGTCGTTCTAACTTATTTCACACTTATAGATAGTTTTTGCTCTTTACAAGGAAATGCCTACAAGCCATTTCGTGCCGCGGTTCTCTGCGGCGGTTGCGCGGCCATAAAATAAAACCATGCTGGACTACGAAATATCTCCCGCCGATGCGGCGGCGCTAGTGGCTGCGGGCGAGGCCAGGCTGATCGATGTTCGAGAGCCGTGGGAGTTTGCAACGGCGCGGATTGAGGGCAGCGTGGCGATGCCCATGGGCGATGTGCCGTCGCGAGCGCACACGGAACTCGATCCCGACGAGCGGCTGGTGGTTCTGTGTCACCACGGCATGCGGTCGATGAACGTGACGGTGTGGCTGCGCAACCAGGGATACGAGCAGGTGCAGTCGCTGCGGGGCGGCATCGACGCGTGGTCGGCGGAGGTTGATCCGGCCGTGGGGCGGTATTAGCGGCCAAAGCCGTCAGTGACTTGAAAGAGTCCGTTGTCGACGCCTTGATCGTCCGGTGCGGTGAGGTGGTCCTGGATGTAGCGCGGAATCAGGCCCCCGGCTGGACGCGCGCAGGGGCCGAGCCCGCCAAAGCTAAGACTTGCTGCCGCCAGGATCGGAAGTCGCCAATGAAATGCAGATCCCGATAACCTTGCACTTATGGAGGGTGGCTTTGCACTGATAGACAAGGGTGTAGTTACCCTGCGTTTCGTTAGCCGTTAGAGTTATATCTTCAGGGGGCGACAGATCCACACTCGTGACCGCACAGATGCCCCCGTCGGCACACGCGGTTTGTTTCGAGATAAGATACTTCTCCGCCTTGGCCTGCAGCAGAGAAAGTCCGCTGCCTGATGGCTGTCCCTTAGTTTCCCTGACGTTATGTGGATCATGCCACTCAATCTGAAGAGTTACGAAGTCGCGCAAATCATCGACCCATTGGAAATTCCAGCCGCAATCCGCCATGAGTTATGTCCTCCTCATCTTTTTTGTTCTTGTATCCCACAAGCTTGCGAATTGTCAATGCCTGATTTAATTTGCGCCGTTAAAATACTGCGAAATCATTGTCTACGCGGTGGGCGCCAGAAGAATGGACATCAGGAAAGCTGTCAGAATAAGACGGGAGTTCGGAAGCGGGCCTGCACTTTCATGGAGTGTCGACAATGCAATCCTTTCAAGCAATCGGACTTGACGGCAGGGGAACGCCTATACTTTTGTTTTGACTTTGGAAATCTTTGAAGGGGAGCGAAACAATGTCTTCATCCGCTGTCGCATACGCACACCAGAACCACGCACGTTTTCTGCATGAGTTGAAGGCCCTGCTGAGGATTCCGTCGGTATCAACGCTTCCCGAGCACAAGGGCGATTGCCACTTTGCCGCAGAGGTTCTGGCGGCGGAGCTGATGCGCATTGGAATGGAAAACGTGCGGTTGATCGAGACCGAAGGGCATCCGCTGGTGTATGCCGACTGGCTGCACGCCGAGGGCAAGCCGACCGCGCTGTGCTATGGCCACTACGACGTGCAGCCGCCCGATCCGCTGGACGAGTGGTTGTCTCCGCCCTTCGAGCCTGAAGAGCGCAACGGCAACCTCTATGCTCGCGGCGCGGTGGACGACAAGGGCCAGATGTATATGCATGTGAAGGCTCTGGAGAGTTTGCTGGCAAACGGCGGAGCGCTGCCGCTGAAC
>CAYWMR010000520.1:0-3481 GCA_964458965.1 uncultured Occallatibacter sp.
AGCAGCGTGATCCCGGAGACAGCAGCGTGATCCCGGAGACAGCAGCGTGATCCCGAAGACAGCAACGTGATCCCGGAGACAGCAGCGTGAACCTGGAGACAGCAGCGTGAACCTGGAGACAGCAGCGTGATCCCGGAGACAGCAGTGTGAACCCGGAGGGAGCAGGGGGTTTTAACCCCCTGAAAACGCAGCGGATCGAAATGGCCTTCAGGCCCGGGCCTCTCACAGCTCAAGCACTGAATTGGGCGAAAAACATTAGGGCCGGGGCACAGCGCTCCGGCGCTTGTCACGTATCCACCAGATCAATCGTTGCTTTGAAAGGGCACGACTTCAGTCGTGCCGCAAATGCTGCAAAATCTATGCGGGCTTTACAGCCTGCGGAAAAACTCCCTTCCCGCGCAATTTGCGAAGGCTTTGTATCAGGGCACGACTTCAGTCGTGCCGCAAATGGCTGATAATAAAGGTGGGCTTTAGCCCCTGAGGGATCCATTTCACCACGAACAATGCCTTTTTCCGCAACCTCTTTAGCCCCTGAGGGATGTCTCCCGCAAGTTCACTTGCAACTTGTTCAGATCTCCTTAAAATGATCAGCGCGCCGCTCCAACCGCGACCCCACCGCCGCCAGCAAACGCATCCGTCAGCGAGATCACCTTCAACTGAGCCTTCACCGCATCCAGCGTCGCCGCGGTGGTCGCCACAATCTGAACTGTCTCCCCCGGCAGAATGTCGAAGTAGTTTTCCGAGAGCTTCACGTCCAGGTTGCCCAAAGTGATATAAACGCTGCGCGCCAGCACCGACGAAGTTATGCTGATCTTGTAACTTCCGCTTCCTCCTGAGGTCTCCGCCTTGAGCACTGCGGGCTTCAGTTGAATTTCCTTAACCGGCGCCAGATAAGCCAGGTTGCGCGAGATCTGCTTGTCACCCTCAGTCAGTTCCGCCACAACAAACACACGCGAAGTATCAGCCGCGCCTGCATCAGCCAACTTTTTCAGTGGCCAATCGAGATAGACTTTGCTGGCCAGCGGACTAACATCCACGGCCTGCGATTCTTCCAGCAGCACTTTACCGTCGAAGTTCATCAGGCGCACCCGCAACGTAGCCGATTCATCCTTGACCTTGTCCGAGACGATATAAACCTTCAGCGAGCCATCCTCAACATGCGGCGAAACCAGAATCGGCGCATAGAATCGCCGCGCATAGTATTGCAGCGCCTTCCAGCGCCCGTAGTAGTCGATACTTGACCATGAAGCTACCGGCCAACAGTCGTTCAATTGCCAGAAGATCGATCCCATCGTCTCCGGCCGGCTGCGGCGAAAATGCTCCGCGCCGATCTTGATCCCTTCCGCCTGTAACACCTGACTCACATAAAGGAAGCTCGGAAAATCCTTTGGCTCCGAGTAATCCTTTAGCAGATAGTTGTGTATGATGTCATTGCCTTCGTTGTTCTTCTGGTGTGCAAGCATCACCGCGGTAAAGATCCCCGTTCTATCTTCCGGCTCGGTAAATGCTTCCACCGTCTTCATCTCCGGAAACGACTGGAAGCCATACTCCGTCACAAAGCGCGCATGATGTGTTTCGTAGGTTGAGAAGGGTACGCGCCCATGCCACACATCCCAGATGTGTGCGTCCCCGCTCTGATAATGTTCGCTGAGCGCCTCATAATCCGAACTGGGCGAACTGGGCCAGTAAGGCGTTTCCGGTGCAAGCCGCGCCACTACGCGATTCAGAATGCCGCTGAAGACTGTCAGGTAGTCCTGCCACATCTGATAGCGGACATCCGCGGGCAACGTCTCCCTGCCGTTCCAGCCGATCGCGCCTTCGGTCTCGTTGTTCCCGCACCACACCACGATGCTGGGATGGTTGCGCAACCGCCGCACCTGATCGTCAGCCTCGGCTTCGACATTCAGCTTGAAGGCGTAGGTGCCCGGCTGCCAGTCGTTGCCGAACATAAAGTCCTGCCACACCATGATGCCGAGTTCGTCGCAGATCTGGTAGAACTCGTCGGTCTCATAGTAGCCGCCGCCCCAGTGGCGGATCATGTTCATGTTGGCGTCGCGGGCAGACTCCAGAATGCGCCGATAGTCCGCTTCGGTAACACGATTCGGGAAGCTATCGAACGGGATCACGTCCGCGCCCTTGGCGAACACCGGAATGCCATTCACAATCAGTTCAAACGACCGGCCCCATTTGTCCGGCACGCGATGCAGTTCGATGGTCCTCAAACCGGCCTTCACCTTGCGCTGCTCCGCCGGCTGAACGCCCGTGCCAACCAGCGCCGTGAACTCGTAGAGAGCCTGATCGCCATACCCTGCCGGATACCACAGCTTTGGCTTCCGGATTTCGATCGGCAGATCGATAACGTTGCGCCCGACATGAAAATCTACCGTTGCATTCTCGGTTATGGGGCTGCCGTTGTCCGAGTACTTAACCGTGACCGTGCCTGAGCCGGCGGTCGAGGCCTCGATCTCAACTTCGGCGCTCACGTGCGCCACTTCCCTGCTCACATCGTGCTGGCGGATCACGAAGTCCGCTATGCGAACCTTATCCCATGCCTCCATCCGCACCATGCGCCAGATGCCGCTGGTGACAAACTTCGGCCCCCAGTCCCAGCCATACTCATATGCGGCTTTGCGAACGTATGTCTTGGGCTCGGTCTTTGTCCGTGGCTGCCAGGGATCAAGCGCGGCAACGGCTGCGGCGGCTTTGATGGGCGACGGAAACACTACCCGCAGCAGATTCTTGCCAACATGCAAATTGCCCTTCACAGGTACACGCCAGATGCGAAACATGTTGTCTGCTGCAAGCACCTGGGTGCCGTTCAGATACACCTGCGCCGTTGCATCCAGCCCGTCGAAAACCAGGTCCACGTTGGAACGGGAAAGCAATGCTGGAGTTACGTCGAAGCTAAGACGATATTCCCAGCTTTCATTCTCGATCCACTGAAGCTTGGCCTCGTTATCTCGGAAAAATGGGTCGGGGATCTTCTTGTTGGCCAGCAGATCCAGGTGAACATCGCCCGGAACGGTGGCCGGGAGCCAGCCTTTCTCATCCTGCTCGCCGCCGGCTGCTACTTGCCGGAATTGCCAGCCATGATCCAGAGCCTGCACCGCGTTCTGCGTCGCCCTCACCTGCGCATCCGCCGATTCATCTCCCATACCCAGCATTCCCCCAACCAATACACAGCAGATGACCGCAATTGCTCCCCGCATTTCCCTTCCTCCATGAACTGCCCTGCGCCCGGCCTTTCACCCGATTTCCCAATGCCTTCGAAGGCCGCCGATAAGGTTATCACGATGAAGTTCGCGCGACTTGTGCGCATCGGAACAAAGATGGAGCTTCCTCTCAGCGTCCCCGTCAATCCACAGTCGTATACAACACGCGCACGTAGAAGTAGCGCTAACCCACGGTTGATGAACGCGCCCCCAAAAGTAGCGCCGTGTATGACATCGTCGGCATTGTCAAGGCATTTTTTACGGTCCTT
>CAYWMR010000521.1:0-3441 GCA_964458965.1 uncultured Occallatibacter sp.
ACCGGGATAAGCTGTTCTTCTGGGTCGGCTACGAGAAGATGATCCAGCATCCATACAACTCCCCTGTAGAAATGAACGTTCCCACAGCTGCCCAGTTAAGCGGCGACTTCACCAATCCGGGCGTCCCGACCCAGGTCTATAACCCGGCCAACCAGGGCGGCACCTATCCCGCCGCCTACATCATGCCATGCAATACCAACGATGGATGGCAAGGTTGCGGCGCCGCCGATTCACCCTGGGGTGGGTACGGTTCCGGAACTCCTCCGAACCTGAAGCAGTACTTCGACCCCAACGGCGCTGCCATCACCGGCCTCAACCCGGCGGCAGACCAGACAGCGAATGCTGCCAATGGCTGGAATAACTATGTCTATTCTCCCTCCCTGCCAGTCGATCGCTGGGAGATAACTGGCAAGGTAACCTACGCCTTCAACGACAACAACAAGATTTGGGGCTCCTACACAACCCAGATTGAAACCGATAGCCATCCGTTGTCGATCTGGTGGGCGCCGGAGTGGACTATTCCCTATCCTGGCAAACCAGTTGGTAAGGAAACTGCGCACGTATACCTGGCAAACTTCACTCACGTGTTCAGCGCCACCACCACCAACGAGTTCGTCTTCTCCTACGCCGAATTCATCAACGACAACGCGCTCCAGGATCCATCGGCGGTCAGCCCGTCAACGCTGGGATTCCCGAATCAGAGCGTTTTCGGAAGGACGCAGGACCAGATTCCCGATTTCACAGGCGGATGGAGTTCCGGTGTAACCGAAATCAGCGAGTTCTCGTTCGATAGCGGCCAATACGGCAAAAACAGCTTTGGCAAGACATCCAAGGCTCCGGCCATCACTGACAACTTCACCAAGATCGTCAAAACCCACTCCCTCAAGGGCGGGTTCTATTGGGATACCAATCAGAACGTCCAGGGATCGAGCTCAGACTCCAACGGCACGTTCGACGTTGAAAACTGGGGCGCCTCCTCAACCTACAACATGACGCTCGATCGTTTGATGGGCCGCAACCAGAACTACAACGAGCAGAGCAGCATTCCCATTGAGAATGCGCAATGGCATCAGTGGTCCATCTGGGCGCAGGACTCCTGGAAGGCCTCGCCGAAGTTGACCGTCAATATTGGCCTCCGCGCAGACCATGAAGGTCAGTGGTACGCCCCGGACGGAGCCGCGGTCTGGGAGCCAACTACCTACGTCAATACCGCCAACCCGCCAAACAACACTGGACTCATCTGGAACGGTCCCAAGAGCCCAATGGGCGGTACCAAGCCACCGATTTCCGGTTGGTCAAGCCAGTTGTTCTTCTACGATCCGCGCGTGGGCGCTGCATACGACGTCTTCGGAACAGGCAAGACGGTTGTGCGCGGAGGCTTCGGAACCTATCGTTATCAGGTCTCCAACGGTGACGCAGGCAATTCCTTCCAGCTTCCGATGGGATCGTTCAACTACTCCACCGGCTCCTCCAGCAATGGGTTCTATACCTACTCGCTTGCGGGGAATAAACTGAACAATGGTCCGGGCGCCGCTCCCACAACACTCACAAATATTCCCTCCGGCTTGAACGTTACCGGTTCTGGAAGCACCATCTCTCCTGACAAACAGGGCGACAACCTGGTGCCCTACGCGGATACCTGGAGCTTCGGCGTGGCACAGGCGCTGCCTGGTCACACTGTGTTCCAGGCATCGTATGTAGGCAGCGGAAGCCACAACCAGATGTTGAACGGCGGCAACGGGCATATCGAAGATGCAAACGCGATTGCCTACGGCGCATTCTTCACGCCCGATCCCAAAACCGGCGCGCTGAACAACGTATCCCCCGCCTGCCCCACAGGGAATAACTGCCCCACTGCCGCGAATACAAATGACTGGAGACCGCTCAACAACTACCAGGACATCTATCTCCAGACGCATGGCGGCTGGGCAAACTATCACTCCTTGCAGGTAGCTGCGCAAAAGCAGTCTGGCAATCTGTACATGTTCGCCAACTTCACCTTCGGCAAGGTTCTCGGCACACGCGACGGTAATACCAACAATGGCAATGGCAACGGTTCCGTCGTCAACCCATTCAATCTCGGCGACAACTACGGCCAACTGGCGTATGACCACACCAAGACCTTCAACCTCTCGTTCAGCTACAAACTGCCAAAGCCCATTCACAACAACTTCCTGTTGGGCGAGGCAATCAACGGCTGGCAGATTTCCAATTACACCACTTACGAGGACGGATCGCCGCTCCAGTCCTCCACGGGGAACTTGAACTTTGGCGTCAACGAATTAAAGACCCAAGCCGGCGCCCCGGTCCAGACCTTCACCATGCCCGACGGGCTCACAACCAATAGCGCCGGAGAGAGCACCTGGTTTGGCACCTCGCAGGGTGGGCTATTCATGCCCGTCCTGACCTGCGATCCCAGGCACTTCATCAAGACCTTGGTGGGGCAGCATTTCAATCCCAATTGCTTTGCTGCTCCTTTGCCTCCAACCGCCACATCGTTCGGCCAGCAGGGGCCGTTTATCTGGCCGTATGTCCGCAACCCTGGATACTTCGGCAGCGATCTGGCTGTCTTCAAGGCATTCAGGGTAACCGATTCGCAGCGCGTCGAGCTGCGCATCTCGGCAACCAACTGGCTTAACCACCCCAACGCTGAATTCGGCCAGAACGGCAACGGCGATGAAACATTGACGTTCGCCGGAACCAACCAAGGGTCGTACGTGGCCCCACAAGTCAACGGTTCGCTTACCGGCGCACCCTCTTCCAAGACGGGATACCGGTGGATGCAATTCGCAGGCAAGTACTACTTCTGAGTCGTTTCGGAAGTTTACAAACCAAGAGAGGGTGGCGCCGCCACCCTCTCTCGTGTCCGGTATCGACCCGGCAATCAACACCAAACCCTGCTCGGAACAATCATTCAACGTGAATGTAACCGTGCGGCAGACTTTGGGTGGGTGCCCCCTGCCCCTTGCCGGCCGAGGGCGGAGAATTCGCTCCCGGCCGGATTTTTTTCCCAGGACCTTGCGTGTCGCGCGACATCCAGTCAACCCTCCACAAAGTTACAATTGCTGATGCGAGACGGCTCGGTAGAATCCCGTCAGCCATACTCTTTGAAGAAAGTCCAGGTTCATGGTCAATTCAGTTCTGCGGCGCCTTTCAATCCTTGCCCTCGGTTTCTTTGTGGCTTCATCTGCATCTCTTCACGCGGCTCAATCGCAACAGGCGCCATCTCGAATCATTGTTGTGAATCTCAATGACTCAACGGGCCCGGTCGATCGCTTCTTCGACTTGTCGGTCGGCTCCGATTATCCAGGAACCCTGATTCGTGATGACAGCCAGGTTCAGCTCAAGCTCACTGTGGATGAACTCGGCTTTCGTTACATCCGCTTTCACGCCATCTTTCACGACGTGTTGGGAACGGTGCGAATCGAAGATGGCAAGACC
>CAYWMR010000522.1:0-3439 GCA_964458965.1 uncultured Occallatibacter sp.
AGCAGTATCTCGACGATTGGCACGCGGCGCATCCCGAGGCTCCGGCTAAGGTGGGGGACGCAGAGAGCTATGGGCCACCGCAGGGATATAACGATACCGCCGACCACATTGCGAATTTTTTCCATGCCGTAGTAACACGCGAGCATGTGGTGGAGGACGAGGTGTTTGGCAACAATGCGGCGATTGCGTGCCACATGGCGAATCATTCGTATTTTCATCGCGGGGTGGCGGTGTGGGATGCGGGGACTAAGACGATCAAGGGGTGAGCTTCAACGGTTCCGGGGGAGAGTGGGTATATGAGTATTGCATCGCGCAGGACATTTTTGAAGGCTTCAGGTGCGGCGGTGGCCGCAACTTGTGTGAGCGCCGGCAGGCTTGAGGCGGCGGGGCTTCATTTTCCCATCGGGCTGCAACTCTACAGTGTGCGGGAGTTGCTGCCGAAGGACTTTGACGGGACACTGAGCAAGGTGCGAGCGGCAGGGTATACAGAGGTAGAGGCGGCGGGATACTACGACCGCAGCGCGGGGGATTTTCGCAAGGCGATGGACGCCGCGGGGCTGCGCTGCATCAGCACGCATCATCCCATGCACTTGCTCAAGCCGCACCAGGACGAGTACATCGAATATGGCCATACGCTGGGGCTGACTTACATTGTTTGCCCGTCGGCGATGCACAGAGATCCAACGGCCAAAGGGCCGCTGACGCTGGACGACTGGAGATGGACCGCGAACGAGTTGAACAAGATTGGCGAGAAGGTCAAGGCCGCCGGCATGAGCCTGGGCTATCACAACCACACGCCGGAGTTTGGCAGCGAGGGCGGGGTGGTGTTCTACGACGAACTGTTGCGGCTGACCGACCCCAAGCTGGTGTTCTTCGAGATGGACTGCGGCTGGGTTGTGGCTGCGGGGCGCAACCCGGTGGATTACCTGAGCAAGACGCCGGAGCGGTTTCCGCTGCTGCACGTGAAGGACATGGTCAAGGACGCGAAGGGCGAGTTGATTTCCACGGTGATGGGGCGTGGAGTGGTGGATTACCATCCGATTCTGCGGGCCGCGACAGGGCTGAAGCACTACTTCATCGAGCAGGAAGAGTTCGACATCGAGATCTTCGAGGCGCTGCGGCTGGACGCGGAGTTTATGCGCAAGCTGAGCTTGTGAGATGGAGCGACGGGCTGACTGAGGCTGCGGATTTGTTTTCTGTAAATTCTGAGTGGGGTGCAAGGCCCGGGCCTGAAGGCCTTGTCTATTTGCCGCGTATTCAGGGGGTTAAAACCCCCTGCTCCCTCCGGAATCTTCGAGGCGCTGCGGCTGGACGCGGAGTTTATGCGCAAGCTGAGCTTGTGAAGGGGATGAGGGTGGAGACTTTCAGGCGGGTTTTTGCAGGTTGAAACGGATGGCGGTGAGCGTGGCTGAGACTGAGGCAATCTTGGTGTCCATCATACCGTTGGCGCGGAACAGGGAGCGAATCGCGGACTCGTCGATGGCGTGGCCCTTGCCCTTGGCATAGACGATCCAGATGGGCACAGCTTGCTTGAGCTGAGCGCGCGCTTCTTTGAGGGTTTGGTGAAGCGAATCCGGCGTGTCGACATGGGCAACGATGAGGGCGGGGTCTTTGGCGGAGATTTCGGCGGCTTCGGCGAGGGCGGAGTTGAGAGCGCGATCGTGAATTTCGCCTATGGTTCGGACGATTGTTGTGTTGGTGATTCCGAGTTTTCGGGCGAGCGACGGAGGCGGGCTGGTTAGTACGGCAGCCCAGCTCTCTGCGACCTTCGATGAGAGAAAAAGCTCAACCGTCTCGCCGGCAACGGTGAAGCTGAGGCGATCGGAAAGCGCGTTGACCTGCTTGATTTCGTTGAATGGGATGCGTTTTCGAAGGCCGCCGCGCAAGATCACTTCTGTGGATTCGAGCAGCGCCTTCACCTCCGCTGTGGTTCCGGCCCAATCGCATTTGCAGATTGCTTCACGCCCCATGAATGTCCTCCAATGCCTTTAATGCTTCTATAACTCGCTGTCTGACGGAGCAAGCGTTTTCTAGCTGCCCCCGGCAAGCCGCGCGAGTTTCTTGCTGGCGGATTGGTTATTGAAATCTCTTTCGACCGCGGTCTGAAACGATTGGCGCGCACGCTGCAGATCGTTCCTGGCGAGGTAGTAATCACCGAGGCCTTCATGCGCCTTGGTTGAGTCGGGGCGGCAATGCACGGCCCAGTCCAGGTAGCGTTTGGCGCGGTCCCACTGATTGCGACCCATTTCCTCATTGGCCGCATCAAGAAAGCCGCTGAGCTTGAAGACCTTCAATTCAATGGCTCGATCGTAATCCGCGTTCGCCGCATCCAGGTCGCCGAGCAGCCTGTGAGCGTCGGCCCGGACGACATAGAAACCATTTTGGCCCAGTGCAATTCCACCTTCGCTCAACAGCAGAGCCTTTTTCTTGTCTCCGCCACCGATCCACGGCGTATTCATGTAGGTATAAGCGAGGTAATAACGAGCCGAGATGTTATGCGGATCGAGGTCGAAGGTACGCTGGTAGGCATCGCGGGTGCGCTGCTGCCATTGCCATTGCTCGATGACGCCCGAGGCGCGCCGCAAATGCGCGAAGGTTACCATGGCCTGCTGGAACGCGTTCAGCGATTGCGTGGGCCGCATGGAGACTGCCCGGGAAACGGCGATATCGGCGGCATCCAGAGAGCCGCGCTGCCATTCCAACTGAGCCAGCAGGTTTAATTCGCCGTCCGAGACATCGGGGGCATTGGCCCGGCGCTGAAGATCGGCTTCCACTCCGGAGGTTTGCGACGCTTTGAGGCGCTCGATGTAAGGCGATAACGCGGGCCAGGTTGAAGCATACACGGAATACTCAATGCCTGTGGGCTGGTCCATGTAGATGACGTCGGGCAGACGCTGGTTCTGGGCTGAGGCGGGCGCTGCCAGCGCGCAGATTGCAGGGAGCCAAATCAACACGGCAGTGGCTTTGTTCACGGTCGCCTCCCGGTCTTTGCATTCGGAGTTCTTGAACGAGCGATGAGATCCCGGTGTGGACAATCGAGTTCGCGCTCACCGGGCCGATGAGGGCGTTACGCATCAGGCGGTTGCGATGTTCCGGCGCATTTTTCGAGTAGGCTTTCAGTATGAGTGTATTCGACGAAAAAAGGGAAGAACTCGAGCGGCACGAGTTCATGATGGGCCTGGAGCGGGGACGGCTGGCGGTGGCGCTGGACCTGCTGACGGATTCGCTGATCATGGTGGGACAGCACGGGGTTTACTGCGCTTCAACCCGCAACCCGGCCAAGCCGGCGCTGGATTTGCAGGCGGTGTTGGGCGGGATGGAGGGAGCGAAGGCGCTGATACAGAGCGTTATGGAAGAGATGAGAAAAGCAGGGACTAAGGGACTGAGGGACTAGGGACTGGAGAGCTGGGTGGGGCCGCGGGAAAGCAAAGTGCGATAT
>CAYWMR010000523.1:0-3434 GCA_964458965.1 uncultured Occallatibacter sp.
TTCAACCAGCGTTGACCACCCACCTGCTTTGCAGGCCGGTTTCTATTGCGGATACTATGGGTCCCGGCGAGAAATTACAAGTCTTGTGCGAGTGGGGCGCGGTGTGCTAGGTTCTTTGCCGCGCTTTTGGGAATCGCTCACCCCGCCAATTCCCAAATCGGGCCACGCAGGCGCAGCATGCCAGTGCGGAGCACTGGACTCTACGACCCAGTCTTCCACTCTTCCTCAAGCACTTCATCCAGCAGACCGCGCAAGCTGGCGGCGCGCACACGGCCCAGCCGCGAATCTGCGCCTCCGGCCTGCGACAGTTCGTCCGCCAGATTCAGCGCGGCCAGCACTGCCACGCGCAGCGAGTCCACGGTGCGGCCCTGAGCAGCCACAGCGCGCATCTTGGCGTCGACCCGTGAGGCCAGTCGCTTGATGTGCCCGGCGTCCTGGCCCGAAAGATGATAAATCTGGTCGTATATCTCCACCGTTACATAACCGGTTGGGTTTCCGGCTTGCTCCTCAGCCATGCATTCCTCACAATTCAATCGAATCGAGCTGCGCCAACAACCGCTCCACCCGCTGGCGCACCTGGTCGCGCTCGGCTCTCAGCGCCTCAACTTCCTTTTGCAACTGTTCCACCAGCGGCATTTGTTCGCGCAGTTGGACCTCGGCCCTTTGAGCGCGCTCCTCAGCCGCCGCATTGGCTACCCGGCCACGCTTCACCAGGTCCACCGCACGCAGAATCCGTTCCTCAAGTGCCGAAAAATCATCGGGGCTCAAGGCAAGGTTTTCCGTCGCCGCAATGGGTTGCAGCGCCTCTAATTCGTGCTCTTCAGGCTCCTGCGGCTCCTGCCCAACGTGTGACTCTTCCAAACTCTCTGGCTCCCAGGCAAAATGCGACATCGAAAAACCTCCGCGGAACATTGCCCGCATTCGAGCAAGTATAACGCCGAATTGCCTGGTATCTTCGGCTAACTCCGCAACCGCGCCCCAGCTTTGCCAACAGCCTCCACCACCTGCGCCTGAAAATCCTGAAGCTCTTCTTCGCGCAGTGTGCGGTCGGCGGCCTGGAAGGTTGCTCCAAGAAGCAACGCGTATTCTCCCGCGCCTAACCTGGCATCGCGAAAGACCTCGCGAGCGCGCCATTCCACTAATTCCGGAATCTGCAATCCCTTGAGCGCCTGGTCGATCCTTTCCCACTCAACTTTTTCATCCAGGACCAGGGAAAAGTCGCGCCGCACCGGCTGAAATCGCGAGATCTCCCGCGCAATGGGCTTGCGCAACGGCAACTTGTATAGCCGGTCAAGATACAGCTCGCCAACCAGGACCGGCTCCTTCAACTTGCGCGCCGCCCCCTCGCGCGGATGCAGTTGACCGAACCAGCCAACGGTGATGCCATCCACAGCAACCCGAGCCGCGCGGTAAGGATGCAGCCATTCCGGCGTGAGGCCGGCCTCTGGCGGGAAGCGATCGAAGTAGACAGCGCGCGCCTGGAATCGCGCCAGCACCCGCTCCACCACGCCTTTTACGTCATGGAACTCGACAGTCCGCGCAGGATGCAGCGGCCCCTTTTCAGGCAGGCTACCCACCGCGCCAAACGCTACCGCTGGCCGTTCGTCTACCTTCTCCGTATTGCCGCTGAACACCGTCCCCACTTCAAACAGGCGAACGTCGCTCACATCGCGATGAAGATTTCCCGCGATCATGGCCAGCATTCCGGGCACCAGCGAAGGTCGAAGCATGCCCGCCTCATCGCTGAGCGGATTACCCAGAGGCGCCACCTGTCCCGGTTGCGGCGCAGTCAGCGCGGCCTCGGCAGCGGAGCAGAACGTGCTCGCAATGGCCTCATGGAAGCCCGCAGCCAGCAGCGTGCCGCGTACCGCAGCCTCGCTCTCCGCCCATGGAAGCGCCTTTGCCCCCTCGCCAAACGCCGGCAAAGTATTCGCAAACCGGTTGTATCCATAAACCCGCGCGACCTCTTCAATCAGGTCGATCTCGCGCTCCAGGTCAAGCCGCCAACTGGGAAGTGTGACTTGCCAAACTGCGCCATCACCGAGGGCCGTGTCGGGATGCATCTCGAGCTCGCAGCCCAGCGCGCCGACGACCTTTTCAACTGTGTCCGCGGTGATGCCGGCCTTATCTTCAGTCTTGCCCAGGATGCGCCGCACCTCGCTCAGTGCCAGCGCAATCGGCTTGCGGCTTGCCGTCCGCGCCTCCCAGCCCGGAACCCGTGCGTCTACCAGGTCGCCCTCAAGCCAGCCGCCATTGGCCAGCAGAATACTGCTCACCAATGCGGAGGCAACCGGCCCGGCATTGAAATCCGCTCCGCGCTCGAAGCGATGGCTGGCGTCGGTGTGCAGTCCGTGCCGCCGCGCAGTGCGCCTCACCGCTATGGGCTCGAACCATGCAGCCTCCACCAGCACATTCGTCGTCGTCGCCGTAATCATGGTGTCCCAGCCGCCCATCACCCCGGCCAGCCCCAGCGGCTTGGCATGGTCGGCCACAATCAGGTCTTCTGCGTCGAGCACGCGCTCCACGCCGTCCAGCGTCTTTAAGCGCTCACCCTTAAGCGCTCGCCGCACCACAATGCCGCCCTCGATTTTGTCCAGGTCGAAGGCATGCGTAGGCTGCCCCATGGCAAGCCAGGCAAAGTTTGATGCGTCAACCGCATTGGAAATCTTCTTCTGCTCCAGCAGCCCAAAGTAGGTGGCCACTTCCGCGCCTCGAAACCAGTCTCGCGATTCGCCGATGGTAATGCCGCGCAGCACGCGCGCCGTAAACCGGCCGCACTCACTCTCCGCCTGAATTGTCACCGGAAAAGCCGCTGCGGCAAATCTCGCTTCAGACAGCGCAAACTCCAGCCCCGGCAATGCCAACCCATAGATAGCCGCAGCCTCGCGCGCCACGCCATAGTGATTCATCGCGTCCACGCGGTTGGTCGTAATGTCCATCTCGTAGAGCGAACCGTTGCCTTCGCCGAGATCGTAGATGCCTTCGACAGCAATCCCGCGGAGCGTCAGGTCTTCAGCGAGTTGAGCGTCGTCCACTGGCAGCCCACCCAGATACGCCCTAAGCCATTTGGTCAGAATTCTCATGCGAACTGCCCCAGGAACCGCATATCTCCCGCATAAAACGACCCGATCTCACTAATCCCATACTTCATCATCGCGATCCGTTCCACGCCCATGCCGAATGCAAACCCGGAGATTTTCTTAGGATCGTAGGCAGGCTGTTTCTGGGCCGCAAATGCAAACACCGCCGGGTCAACCATGCCGCAGCCGAGCAGCTCGATCCATCCCGAGTTCTTGCATTTGCGGCAACCCTTCCCACCGCAAAAGATGCAGCTTATCTGCACGTCCGCGCTCGGTTCGGTGAACGGGAAGAACGATGGGAAAAACCGCGTCTTGACCGAGGAACCAAACAGCGCCTTCATGGCATGGTCCAGC
>CAYWMR010000524.1:0-3429 GCA_964458965.1 uncultured Occallatibacter sp.
CCAAACAAGGGCTGTTCCTCGCTCTCAACTCCAAGAGCCCGCCGCGCCGCATCCAACCCCGGCGTACAAAACACATTCATCAATAGCGCGTCCGAGCTCATCGACGAGTCCAGCTCCCGCCACCGCCGCCCACTCTGGTCTTTAGGCAGCGCCCGTCCCTGCGCATGAATCTTGTCGAACCGCCGCATCCAATCCGCCCGCCTCAAAATCGCCGCATAGGCAGCATCGAAAAAGTTCCCATGCTTGTCCTCCTCCGGTGCGTAAACAATCACCGGCAGCGTCCCATAACTCTCCACATGTGCCCGGCTGCGAGCCCACAGACGGTTTCGCAACCCCAACTCCCTCCGCAGCTCGCTCGCATACCAGCCAGTCGTCCCCGCCATATCCAGCCAGATTACCCTATCAATCCGCGATCCATGCACCCTGCATGAATTCGCTCTCTTCCGCCGCGCCCTCTGCAAAACACTGCCGCATTAACTTCGTTTTCTCCTAATCGTAATATCCCCGAAACTTAGCTGTAATCCGGCATTCACAAAGGATTGCTACGTTCAATTCGGGTGCGGCTAATATCAAATCCCGCAAGCCCCGCGCCACCCAACACACCATCATCACAACTTCTTTGGAGGACCACCTTGACACACTCGATCGCAAGCGGACGGATGCGTCTGATTGCATCTGCGCTTTCCGTTCTCATGTTCATATTCGCAGCCGGGCTGCACGCACAGGCCACAGGCTCAACCCTCAGCGGCACCATCGTCGATACGCAGGGCAAGGCCGTTGCCAATGCCCTGGTCACTGCGAAGAGTTCAGCCGGCGCACTGAAGGCCACGCGGACTGACTCGAACGGCTCCTACAGCTTCGAGGGCCTCGGGGCCGGGACCTACTCTGTGGATGCCACCGCTCCCGGATTCTCGACCGCATCGAAGACTGGCATTGCGCTTTCCGAAGGCCAGAGCGTGCAGGCCAATCTCAAGTTGAGCGTCAGCTCCGTTGCCGAGCAAATCACCGTCAACGCCGGCATCGATTCCATCGCCGCGGAAATCGCGCCCAGCGGCGGGTTTATTGAAGAGCGCACGCCGCAGTCGCTGGTCTCCAACACCTATATCGAAAACTTTACTGCTCCCATCGCAGACTTTGGAGAGATCGTCCAGATCGTTCCCGGAACCTTCACCACCAGCACCAACGGTGTGGGTCTGGGCCAGAGCAAGACCTACTTCCGCGGCTTCCAGGATGGCGATTACGACATCGACTTCGACGGCGTTCCCTTCTACGACACCAACTCCCCAACCCACCATTCCTGGGCGTTCTTCCCTGCGCAGTGGGTCGGCGGCGTCGACTTCGATCGCAGCCCCGGAACCGCCTCCACCATTGGCCCAACCCCCTTCGGCGGCTCCATTCACCTGCTCTCAAAGCCGCTCACCAGCGAGTTCGACATCCGCGGCACCGCCTCTTGGGGCACATGGAACACCAAGCTCTACGACGGCTCTTTCAACTCCGGCCTGTTTGGATTCTTCGGCGGCGCCAGAAAGTCGAACCTCTTCGTCGACTGGCACCAGATGACTTCCGATGGGTACCAGAGTTTCAACTTCAACGACCGCAATGCCGGGTCCTTGCTTTACCAATATCAGGTCTCGCCCAAATTCGTGATCACCGGCTTCAGCGGCGTACTGCGCATCGACGCCAATGCGCCCAACATCGCCTCCACGCGCTGCATGCTCTACGGCTCCGGCTCCGGCTATACCTGCACCAGCGCCGATACAGCCAGCGGACTTCTCCCCTTCACCGGCGCGGGCATCAAGTTCCTCATGACTAATAACTCCGACCCCACAAGCTGGTTCAACTATCAATACAACCACTATCAAGTACCCACTGACTTTGAGTATGTCGGAATCAAGAAGGAGTTTAACCGCGGCTGGTACGTTGAAGGCAAGGGATACACCTATAACTACGACAACGGCGAGTTATACTCGAATGCCGTCCCGCAGACCGAAGTTACTCAGGCCGCGGCCCTCGCCAACCCATCTCTGGTTCCAGGCACGTTTGTCACCGGAGGCAAGGCCTATTACGACGGTGTGGCCATCGCTCCCTGCGACGTCGCAGTCAGCAAGACCAGCAAATCCACCGGAATCACCACCGTCGCCGAACCATGCGGCATCGACAAATACAACAGCTACCGCAAGTACGGCGAAACGTTCCTTATCTCGCAGACCTCGCACTTTGGCGTCTTTCGCGGCGGTCTCTGGTTCGACTGGGCCGATACCAACCGCCATCAGTATCCCAGCGACCCCACCAACAACTGGCAGGATCAGGCGCTGCCCAAGTTCAACGAGACCTTCTGGACCGACTCATGGCAGCCCTATGCCGAATATGAGTTCCACGTCTCCCCGCAGTTCAACCTCACCGCCGGAACCAAGTTCGCCAACTACAGAATGACCGTCCTGCATCACGCCGACGACGGAGCCACTGTGGGACCGCTGACCTGCGCCCCCATCACCAATCCCACTGCCGCCTGCTCGGCCACTGTTACCAACCAGGGTACCTTCACCGCGTGGCTGCCATCGCTCGACTTCAACTACCGCATTCAGCCCGACTGGGCCATTTATGCGCAGGCCGCAACCGGCAGCATCATCCCACCCAGCGCTGTGTACGACTACTACCAGACCCCCACTGCGGCGGTTGCCAATCCCCAGCTCACCACGCCGCCCAAGCAGCAGAAATCCACCACCTACCAGCTCGGCACGGTGGTCAAGGGCAACCGCGCCACACTCGATGCGGACGTGTATTACATCCGCTTCCAGAACAGCTATTCCTCCACCTCAGACAATACTGCGGGCGACGCCGATCTGGGCGACACCCTCTACTTCCTTCAGCCCAGTTCGGTCACCAAGGGCATTGAGTTTGAAAGCACCATCGTCCTCACCAAAGGCCTCAACCTCTACCTGAACGCGACCGCGGATAACGCATTCTACGCAGGAAAGCTGAACGCCGGCACCCTCGACGCGCCGATCTATGAACAGGCGCCTCCAGGGCTGTGGGTAGCTTCCACGCCTACCGACACTGAGCAGCAAGGCCTGACCTACCAGAACCATGGCCTTGACCTGGGCATCTTCAATCACCGTATTGGCGAGCAGCGCGTAGACAATGGGGCCTATCACAATCAGGCCATCATCCCCACCTTCAGCACGCTTGGCACTTACATCAACTGGACCGTCCGCAACCACAACATCTTCGATGGAACCAAGATCCGGCTCAGCGCCACCAACCTGATGGACTCGCACAACATGCAAAGCCTCTCGCTGGCAGGAGCGGCAACCACCATTCCCAGCCCCACCCTCCCCGCCGGCGCCACTGAACAGTTCGCCGCAACCACCTCCGTCAATGGCGCCGACACCCCGGGCCTGATGGCGGGCCGCAGCTTCTCAGCTTCGG
>CAYWMR010000525.1:0-3406 GCA_964458965.1 uncultured Occallatibacter sp.
AGGGGCGTGACGTAAGGAGCAGGCGCGTGACGTACGGAGCAGGGGAGTGACGGAGGGAGCAGGGGCGTGACGGAGGGAGCAGGGCCGTGACGGAGGGAGCAGGGGGTTTCAACCCCCTGAAACCGCTCCAAATCGAAATGGCCTTCAGGCCCGGGTCTTTCGCCCCCAACACATGCGATACCATCGACACCAGGGATCCCCTCCATGAAAACCTGTCCTCTCTGCGACAAGTCATGGCCGAGCCACCACACCAGCTGTCCCACCGACGGCGCGACCCTCATCGACTCCCGCGAACTCGACCCCGGCACCATCATCCGCGGCAAATACCGAATCGAGCGCCTCCTCGGCCGCGGCGGCATGGGAGCCGTCTATCTCGCCGAGCACATCCTTCTCGCCCGCCCCCGCGCGCTAAAATTCATCTCCGGAGACCTCACCCAGGACCCAGCATTTCTACGCCGCTTCCGTCGCGAAGCCCTCGCCGCCATCGAGCTCCGCCACCCCAACGTAGTCGAAGTAGTCGATCTCGACCAGGCCGAAGACGGCTCTCCCTACATCGCCATGGAATTCGTAGACGGCCCCGACCTCCGCCACGCTCTCAATTCATCTTTGAACTGTCATCCTGAGCGGAGCGCAGCGGAGTCGAAGGACCTGCGGTTGCACTTCGGGACCTTCCCAGTCCCCCGCGCCCTCCACATCGCCCGCGGCATAGCCCAGGGCCTCGCCGCCGCCCACGCCAAAGGCATCATCCATCGCGACGTCAAGCCGGAAAACATCCTCCTAGCCAACCCAAACACCCCTGCGGAAACCCCCAAGCTCCTCGACTTCGGCATCGCGGCCATCCATGAAACCGTAACCGCCGTCTCCCGCACCCGCGGCCTCATGCTCACCCCTCCCTATGCCTCTCCCGAGCAATGGCGCGGCATGCCCGCCGACCAACTCGACGGCCGCGCCGACCTCTACGCCCTCGGCGGCGTCCTCTACGAGATGCTCACCGGCCAAACTCCCTTCCACGCCCACAACAGCGAAGGCTGGATGGTCCAGCATCTAAACGAGCAACCGCAGCCTCCCAGCCATCTCCGCCCCGAACTGGCCACCTGGCAGGGCCTCGACGCACTCGTCCTCAGCCTCCTGGCCAAAGAACGCGAGAGCCGGCCCAAAGACGCCGCCGAACTGCTTTGTCTGCTCGCCGCTGCGCGACTCGCTTTTCCGCATCCACACCTGGAAACCGTGAGCGAGAACGCAGGAAAAAGTGCAGTCGGAAAACGGCCCAGATGGCGGCCAATCTGGGTCTGGGCCTCATTCGTTTTCGTGGTTCTGGCAGCGGCGCTTGTCACACGGACGTTCTTGCCTAAGCTGCGACCCGTTTCGCATTTCCAAGCAAATTCGCAGAAATCAGCTAGCAACCCGCCCGTAGGAACGATTCCAGATTCATCTCCGGTGATGCTTCAGGATGGAGATTATGAGACTGAACCGCCGAAAGCGCCCCCTCTCAAACGAGACGAAAAGCCCAGACCGCCAGCCCCTAAAGTGCCAATTGTGAATGGGTCTGCAAAACCCTCCTCCCAACAGCCGAGTATCGCGGAACTAGAGACGCGGGCGGTAGCACTTTACCACCAAAGGCTCTATGCGGAAGCAGCGCCACTCTTCGACCAAGCATGCAGCGGTGGTGAAATGACGGGGTGTGACTTTCTTGGAGGCCTGTACGAGCGGGGCTATGGAGTCGACCAGGATTACGCTCGCGCGGTAGAAATCTACACCAAATCCTGCGACGCTGGTAACGGGAACGGGTGCGCACACCTTGGACTGATGTACCAATTCCCCCTCGGGGTCAAACAGGACTTCACGCGGGCGGCTGCGCTGTTCTCCAAGTCATGCGACGCTGGAAGCGGTTACGGATGCAGCAATCTAGGCGACAGCTACCGGAATGGCTGGGGCGTCCCTAAGAATTCTAATGAAGCCGTCCGGCTTATCCTCAAAGGCTGCTCAATGGGCGACCAGTGGGGCTGCGAGAAGCTCAAGGGAACGGAATAATCACTTTCGGGGAATAAGGGAATAAAGGGGGAATAAAGGGGACATGATACCTATTCCCGCGTGTAGCGCCGACTGCACCGGGTCTCGCGAGTGAGACCTGCGATTTCATCGCCATCAATCGCTCTCGAAGAGTTCCTCGTGGGTTCCGGTTCGCTCAAGGTGAACCTTTTCAGCGGTCGCGGAGTAGATGAGCACCCAATCCGGCTCAACGTGGGCGTCCCTGTATCCGGCCCAATTCAGTTTGAGGAGATGGTCTTTGTATTGCGCCGGCAAGGCCTGTCCGGCGAGCAGAAGCTCGATCAGCTTTTTCAGCTTTGCAAGGTCTTTGCCTCTCTTCTGAAGCCGCTTTACGTCCCGCTGAAATTGGCTGGAATAGCTCGGGGAGCGCATCAGATTCCCAGCTTATGGAAGAGGTCGGCGGCATCCTTTGCCTGATGAACTTCCGCGCCACGCGCGGTCTTGCGAATGGTCTCCCGCGTCAGCTTGTTCGGCTTCAAGTCAAACGGCAGAGCGTTCTCCTTAGCGACGCGAGTCAAAACGATGCGCATCACGTCGGAGACCGTCAGGCCCATCTCCTCAAGCACGGCAGTAGCCTTCTCTTTTACGTCGGCGTCGATTCTGGAACGGACAACGGCATTTGCGGCCATGCAAGTATTGTAGCCCATTTGAGCTACAAAACGCGCATTCTTCTCTCAAGCCCCGAGGCCCCTTTTCGCTTTGGACGCCGGCAGGTAGTTCTCGCCGGAAACCACCTTCCGCCCTGTCTTGCTTTCAAGCTCCACCCGGGCGCGCTTGGCGATCCCGCCGCCGGTCTTTGCGGCCTTTTTGTTGGCGGGCAAGCCCACCGCAGCCTCTGTCTCCGCGATCTGACGCGTGGAAAGCTCAGCCAGGGCCGTGAAGATCAGTTCGGCTTCGCTCATATGATCGCGAAGATTCTGCGTTGCCAGCCCCTTCAAATCCTTGTGCTCCTTGACCGAAACGCCGGACCATTCTTCGTGAATGATATTGGTGAGGATGGCGAACTCCTGCGCCTGCTTGACCTCGTGGCTGGCCCAATAATCGGTCAGCTTGTTGCGCGTCTCTTGTCCCGTCATGCGCTGGGTAATCCACTTATCACTGCGGCCCAGCCTGCGCCAGTTCTCCCTGGTCCGATCCAGCGCCAAAGCCGGGTCGGCGATCTCCCGCATCCTTTCGTATCCCACCTTGGCAAGCCAAAGCTTGATAGGCTCCGCCTTCGGACTGGGAACGGATTGAACCAGCCGCAGCAGCGTCTCGGCGGTAGCAACATCGGTCAGGTAGCTTTTGCCGTCGGAGGCTGGCAGCTTCAGTTGGTGACAATTTGTCACCAACTGGCTTCCCTCCTCATGCAGCCGCT
>CAYWMR010000526.1:0-3397 GCA_964458965.1 uncultured Occallatibacter sp.
CAAGCACAAGAAGGGCGCGCTGGATGCCAAGCGCGGCAAGATATTCACCCGCCTCCTGAAGGAAATCGCCGTTGCCGCCAAGGGCGGCGGTAACCCCGACACCAACGCGCGGCTGCGCACCGCCGTTCTTGCGGCAAAAGCGGAAAACATGCCGCAGGACAATATCAAGCGCGCCATCCTGCGCGGTACGGGAGAACTGGAAGGCCTGAGCTACGAGGAGATCAGCTTCGAGGGCTACGGCCCCGGCGGCGTTGCCATTATTGTGGACGTAACCACCGATAACCGCAACCGGGCGGTGAGCGAGATTCGCCACGCCTTCTCAAAGAACGGCGGCAACCTGGGCGAGTCCGGCTCGGTGCGCTTCATGTTTGCAAAAAAAGGCATTATCGCCGTTGAAAAAGACGCGGCCAGCGAAGACCAGTTGATGGACATTGTGCTGGAGCATGGCGGCGAAGACCTGAACGACGAAGGCGACACCTGGGAGATTCTGACCGATCCGGCCGCGTACGATGCTGTTCTGGCGGCGGTGAAGGCCGCGGGCATTCCAACGGTGATGAGCGAAGTGACCATGGTGGCGTCTACCTATACCAAGCTTGAGGGCAACACGGCAAACCAGATGATTCGATTGCTGGAGGCTCTGGAAGACTGCGACGATACGCAAAACGTCTATTCGAACTTCGACATGGACGCGGAGCAGATGGAGCAGGCGGCAGGCTGAGGGGCGGTGTGGCAGGCATATTAAAAAAGCCGCCCGGTTGTGGCGGCTTTTTTATGGGAATCGTATCTTTGTGAATAGAGGGAAGGGAAGCAACGTTGGCCAGAACTGCATTGTTACTTTTATTTGTGTTGATTGCGGGGACGGTTGCCGGCTCCGCCGAAAACCCGGATGGGGCTTGGGTGGGCGGCAATACCATTTCGGTGTATCCCGTGGAACTGGCTCGCAAGAACCAGAGCTGGGAGTTTGGGCCGTTTGTGAACGGCGGCTGGGGCCTGGGTAACCGTGACAACTTCCAGTTCTTCTCCGCTGGCGTTCAGGCCGGCAAGATTCTTACCCCGGTGCTGGGGGCTGGAATCTTCAAGGGGCAGTTTGAATTCTCCGGAAACATTATGCCGCTGTGGCAGGCTTATACGCCGGCTCCGCATGAGCAAAACTTCAGCTATCCCGGCGGATACTTCCAGGGGCCGGACGGGGGGGGCACCTACACCGGAGCCAGCCTTACGCCGGTGATTCTGCGCTGGAACTTTTTTTCCAATTCGCACCGTTTTCAGCCCTGGTTTCAAGGCGCCGGAGGGCTGATCTATACCACGCACAAGTTTCCGCCGGACCTGCTGGTGCCGCATGGAACTCCGGGGGGAACTTCGGTGTTCAACTTTTCGCCACAGGGCGGCGGCGGATTTCACTGGTTCGTGCGCGACAAGCGGTCCATCGACGTGGGCGTCAACGGGGTTCACATCTCCTCGGCCTCATTGGGCGATCGCAATCCAGGGGTCAATGCCAGCGTTCAGGTGCAGATCGGTTATACATACTGGAAGTGATCCCGGCCAGAGCGCCAGTGGATCGCATTAGGTTGGAGCAAGATCATGAACGGGCCGTTAGTAGAATGCGTTCCCAACTTCAGTGAGGGCACGGATGCCCGCCGCGTCGAAGCCATTGTGGCAGCGATGCGAATGGAGGGGGTGCGTCTGCTCGACTGGTCGATGGATGCCGACCACAACCGCTCCGTTGTGACCATAGCCGGCGAGCCCGCCGCGGTGGTCGAGGCGGCTGTGCGCGGCGCAGGCAAGGCGGCCGAGCTGATTGACCTGACGCGCCAGCAGGGAGTGCACCCGCGGATCGGCGCGGCGGACGTGATCCCGTTCGTACCTATCTCCGGCATCAAACTGGAGCAGTGCGCTCTGCTGGTGCGGCAGGCCGGGCTGGAAATCTGGCGGCGCTTCGGAGTGCCGGTCTTCTTTTATGAAGCCGCCGCCGCAAGGCCCGATCGCGCCAATCTGGAAGACGTGCGCAGTGGGCAGTTTGAAGGACTTAGGGACGCCGTGCGCAAGGAATCTTCGCGGCGGCCGGACCTCGGCGGCCCGGGCCTGCATCCTACTGCTGGGGCATGCGCCGTGGGTGCGCGTAAATTTCTGGTGGCCTACAACATTTATTTCGATTCCACCGACGTGGCGATGGCGAGAGCGATTGCTCGCGAAATCCGCGCTGCTTCCGGCGGGCTGAAGGGCGTAAAGGCGCTGGGGCTTCTTGCGCACGGGCGCGCGCAGCTCTCCATGAACATCACCGACTTTGCGGCCACGCCTATCTCTCAGGTTTATCGCGCGGTCTCAAGCCTGGCGGTGCGTCACAAGGTTGCGCTGGCCGAGGGCGAGGTAATTGGGTTGCTGCCGGAGTCAGCCTGTGAGCGGGAAAGCGAGTGGATGCGTCAATTGGTTGGATTCGATCCGGAGACCAAGATTCTGGAGCGCCGGTTGGATGCTCCGCTGGCCTGGCCTGGAAGCGAAGTTTGAAACGAGTCGGGCGATGCGTCCGGCGGGTACAATAACAGGGTGGGTCCAATGCGATTTTCCTGGTTGCCAACTGAAGCGCCGTTGCTGAAAATGCCGGCGCTGCGACAGGAAAAACGCATGGCCCTCGGAGGATGAAATTGTTGAAAGCTGTTTTGAAGTATTCGATCGCACCGATGTTACTGGCGGCAGCAACGCTGGCCCCAGCGGCTCAGTTGAACTCTGACGCGCGTACGGCCGTTCCGCATGAAGTGCAGCAGTTGGTGGTTATCGACTACAGAACCATGCAGAACTCGACCACGGCAATGAATCTGCGCGACCGCGTGATGCCGCCCGAGCTGAAGGCGTTCGACGAAGCGCTGCGCCACTCGGCCCTGAACGACAACCACGACATGGATCAGTACGTTGACCAGTTGGCGTTTGCCCTGTTCCGTCCTTCGGCCACGAGTGAAGGGCTGGTTACCGTGGGCATTGCCCAGGGGCAGTTCCCCGTGGCCGATATCCTTGCCAGCTTCCGCAAGCAGAAGCTGAAGGCCAGCCTGGTGCGGACCAACAAGGTCTACCCCATGGTCAAGACCAGCATGGTTCTTTGCTTTGTCGATCCCTCCACCATGGTCTTCGGCTCCAAAGACGCGGTTGACAAGGCTCTGGACGCCCGCGACGGAATGGGCCCCAGCCTGCTGACCAACGCGCCCATGATGGAAGCGATGAAGACGGTGGACTCCGAGCCGTTGTGGAGCATTCTGGACGACAAGGGCACGCAGACCATGATGCGCCAGGTGCTGGGCGAGGCAGGTTCCGTTACCGATTTTGAGTCCGTGCGCAAGCGGCTGCAGGGATCGTGGTACGGGATGGACTTTCAGCACGGAGTGAAGTTCGACCTGACCATCTCGAC
>CAYWMR010000527.1:0-3386 GCA_964458965.1 uncultured Occallatibacter sp.
TCTGGATGCCAAGCACTGGATTCATGAGGGTGGGATAATCGCCGAAGTTGATGCTGCCGACGGCGCCGTAGAACTCATAGAGCGAATACGGCTCGCCGTTTTGCAGGACGCCGATTCCAGTCAAATGCCAATCGTTGGCGATGAAGCCCGCGACCGAGCCGTCCTTGGCGACCTTGGGTGAGTTTACCTGGAAGTTGGCGCTGAAGACGTTGGTGCGGTCAAAATCCGAAGAAGCCCACGAACTGTGCAGATTCTGGGGATCGTTGCCGGTGAAAAAGATGCCGATGTCGCTCTGCTCGTCGAGCGAGTGGCTGTAGGTATAACTGACACCAGCCTGGAAGTTATGCGAGAGCCGCTTTTCGAGGTGGGATTCCAGCGCGTCGTAGGCGGAATTGCCTATGGTTTTGTAGAGCACGGCGTTGGGGCTGTATCCAACATACGGGGTGCGGAAATCAGTGTTGCCTCCGTCCTCAGTGTTCCAGGGCTCGCCTGGGATTGGATCGTAATCGTACCCGTCGCTCTCAGAGTTTTGGTTGAGCACCTCGAACCCGTAGGTAGCGGTTTCACCCCAGATGGGGTTGGTGGGAGTTGCAATCACCGGTTCGTTCAAGGGGAACGGAATCACGGAGTGGCGGCCTCGATTGCCGGTATATCCGATGGTGACGGCTAGATCGTTGGTGGGCTGCCACTGCACATTAAATGTGTAATTGATGGTGTAAGGCAGCACATTGTTTTTGTCGTATGCGCCAAAGTTGAGGGTGTCGGGGCAATCGGTGTAGCCTTCCTGATTGTCGACGCCGCCGCAATACGGCCCATAGTACTTGCTCTGGCCGGTCATGCCGTTGAGCGTGGTCTGCAATGCCTTCTGAATCACGCCGGGGTTGGAACTCGGCGGGATGTAGCTGGAACCGCCGACCGCCGTACCCAGCGGATTCTCCAATGTTTTGCCGGTCCCGACCACATAGCTGGCTAACGGCGCGGATTCGGTAACACCGAAGGGGCCTCCATTTCCGCTGCCGGCCGGTTGCGAGAGGTAGCTGAAGAGTTCGCCGCGATCGTAGTACATACCTGCGCCGCCGCGGATGACCAGTTTGCCATGGGTCATCCCGGGCGCCCATGCGAAACCGACGCGCGGCGAGATGCCCCATTGGCGTCCGCTGAGGGTCGAATCGCTCTCCCCGGACGTGGGGTCGTACTTGTTGTTGCCTGCGATGACAAAGCCCGCATTGTTCACGGTGAAGCCGCTCGTGGTGGTTCCTGTCACGTTATAGACCGACGGATCGAAGTTGAACATGTTGCCATATTTCTCCGTCAAGCCACCGTGCAGGTCATAACGAACGCCGGCTGTGATGCTTAGGTTGGTGAGCGCCTGCCACTTGTCCTGAAGATAGGCGCTGGCTTCGTTGGAGCGATAGTACCGATCGGCGTCATTGCGTCCGCTGACGGGATCGATGGATTCGAGAACACTGGAACTGGAAACGGCGCCGGTAAGAAACTTTTCAAAGTTCTTGGTGGCAATCTGCGCATCTCCGCTGCGATTGTTCTCGATATTCAACTGCGTATAGCTGTATCCGCCACCGGCCACGAGGGTGTGTTTTCCCATGGCGAAGATGACGTTGGTGGAGGGATTGAGGCGGTTCTGATAATAGCCCATATCGGCGAAGGAGCTATAGGGACCGACCTTGAGGCCGGGGGAGTCGAGCTGAGTATCGGCGAAGGACTTCAGGAGCAGTCCCGGCAATCCGGTGCCGAAAGAACCGGTCGCTCCCATGCCGAAGTTTGAGGCGCCGCCGGAGTTGACAAGCGTCTGGGTGTAAGAGCTGTAGGAGTACATCCGGTCGAAACCCAGGCGCTGTTCCCAATTGAGACGAGGGCCGATGGCGATGGTGTTATCGATGGCCATGACCTGGGAACCGTTGTTCTGGGAGATGGGGAAACCACCTGTCTGTGCGAAGCCGTAGGGCTTGGAGACCGGGTCGTCCTGGAAATAGTACTTCGCGGAGATGCGATCCGACTGCCTGAGGTCGTAGTCCACCGCGGCAGTGGCCTGGTCGGCAACCACAGTCGAAGTGCCGATGAGGTTGACGTTGGGGACGCCATATTGATAGGGGGCAGAAGTTTGCGCCGAAGGGATCAAAAGGCTGCCGTTGGGGAGGGTGGCGTTCATCAGGGCCATGGCGATCGGATCGATCGCGGAAGTAAAGGCTTTGCCGTTGTTCCAAGAGGTTGCGGCTGCATCAAGTCCGGCTACGGTACGGTCGCTGGTGAGCCCGGAGGGCACAGTCATCTGCGAGAGTCCGGTACCCTGATCGGCGTTGGCGCGATGCTGATAGCCGAGGAAGACGAATACCTTGTTCTTCAGGATCGGACCGCCGGCGGTAGCGCCCAAAGTCCAGCGTTGCAACCAGGGATTCTCCATCGATTGCGGGAAGGCGCCGATGCCCTGCTGCGCAGTGAGCTCGTACTCCTGGTTGAAGAAGAACGGATTGGCGTTGAGGGCGTTGTTGGCGAAGGTTCCGTACACCCCGCCATGCCAATTGTTGGTGCCCGTTGCGGTGTTGGCGTCAATCTGCGCGCCGCTGGTGGCTCCCTGCTGGGCATCGTACATTGAAGCGTTGACGCGCAGTTCCTGGAGGAACTCCGGAGGCGGCGAGGGCAGGCTGTTGCCGTTCGAGCCGTAGACCGAAGTTCCGACGGGCTCGCCGCCGCCAACCGTGGAAGTGCCTGCGGAGGAGGTGGAAGAAGTGCTGCCGCCTCCGATATTCCAGTTATAGCGCTGCGAGGTCGAGCCGCTGGAGCTCTTGCCGTTGAAGAGGTTGGTCGCGTCGACGCCATTCACCTGAAAGGTGTTGGAGGTGTCGCGCTGGCCGTTGGCCCAGATGGGTTGGTTGCCCAAGCCGCTGTTTGAATCGAGATTGGACAGCAACTCGGCGTTTACGCCCGGCGAGAGGACAGCCAACTGCGTAAAACTGCCGGTGGCCAGAGGGGTGATCTCAATCTGCGCGGAGTCCAGGGTGTAACCGTTGGTGGTGTCGGTTGCATTCAGCAACGGGTTCGCGGTCACCTCAACCGATTCCGTAGCCTTGCCCACGGTTAGGGATACGTTCACCGTGGTTGCGCGGGCCTCCTGCACGCTGATACCGGTGGTCTGTGTCTTCTCAAAGCCCTCATGAGAAACCTTGACGGAGTATGTGCCGATGGGCAGATTGAAGATCTGGAAGAATCCGGTCTTCTGTGTTGTTGTGGTCTCGGTGACGTTGATTGCTTCGTCGGTTGCAGTGACGATGGCTCCGGGCACCGCCGCTCCTGATGGGTCAAGCACCGTGCCGTTCAGCGAGCCCAGGTCGCGCACCATCAACTGGCCGTCGGTCTCGAACATTTCGCAG
>CAYWMR010000528.1:0-3357 GCA_964458965.1 uncultured Occallatibacter sp.
AGCGGCGGATTTCTTCAACGGACTTGTTAGCTGCTATCAGGTCCCGCTTGCTTGGGGTATCTACTCCGTAAAAACAAGGCGAAGTTGTGGGTGGACAACTTATGCGAAGATGAACTTCTTTCGCTCCCGCGCCGCGAACCATGCGCACAATCTTCCGGCTTGTAGTCCCGCGGATGATGGAGTCGTCGATCAGAATTACCCGCTTGCCTTCAAGCAGGTTGCGGACGGGGTTGAGCTTGAGGCGGACGCCGAAGTCGCGAACACGCTGCTCCGGCTCAATGAACGTTCGGCCCACATAATGGTTGCGGATAAGGCCCATACGAAATGGAATGCCGGCCTGCTCCGCGTAACCCAACGCGGCGGTGACTCCGGAGTCTGGGACTGGGACGACCACGTCGGCTGGAACTGCGGATTCGCGAGCTAACTGGCGGCCCATCTGGTCACGGCTCTCCTGCACCCATCGGCCAAAAATCCGGCTGTCGGGGCGTGCAAAGTAAACGTGCTCGAAGATGCAGCTCGATTGCGGAAAGCCCGTAGCATATTGGCGGCTGGTTACGCCGTCTTCTGTTACCATCACCAGCTCACCGGGCAGAACGTCGCGCACAAACTCGGCGCGGAGCAGGTCGAAGGCGCAGGTCTCGGATGCGAAGACGACAGTATCGGGCCCGTCCTGATTCCGGATGCGGCCCATGGAGAGCGGACGGAATCCGCGTGGATCGCGCGCGGCGAAGATGCGGTCGCGCGTCATCATGACGATGGAGAAAGCGCCTTCGATCTGGGCAAGCGAGTCGGCTATGGCGTCAACCAGCGAGCTGGCGCGGGAGTGTGCGATGAGCTGGACGATAATCTCGGAGTCGCTCGTGGTTTGGAAGTACGCGCCGATGCGTTCCAGATTCGTGCGCGCATTGCCGAGGTTGACGAGGTTGCCGTTGTGAGCAATGGCGATGAGGCCCTTGGTGGAGTCGACGCGGATGGGCTGGGCGTTGAGCAGGGCCGAGTCGCCTGTAGTCGAGTACCGGGTGTGGCCGATGGCCATGGAGCCGGGAAGCTTTTGCAGCACGTCGTCAGTAAATATTTCGGAGACGAGTCCCATGCCCTTGATGTTTGCAAGGTGCAGTCCGTTGGCAGTGGCAATGCCGGCGGATTCCTGGCCGCGATGCTGGAGGGCGTAGAGGCCTAGATAGGCCTGACGCGCGGCGTCGGGATGGCCATGAATGGCGACTACGCCGCATTCCTCGCGGAGCTTGTCGAAGGCAGTGGACAGTGAACAGTGAACAGTGTTCAGTGACGGCGCGGCCGAACTAGCACAGAGTTGATTTGATTCGTCGGCGACGCAGGGGACGCCTTGAAACAGTAGCCGCGTCATGCGGTAACCTCACCGTGGAGAGTGGCTTCCAGGGCGGAGGCCCAGGGCTCACGCAGAGCGGTGAGCGGAACCGAAATAAATGACTCGCCGTCAACCGAAATTTCAAGACGCTGTCCGCCGGTGGTTCCGATGTGGGCGATGAGAAAATTGTATTTGCCGGCCAGGCGTTCGATTGTGGAGACATTCGATGGGTGAGTGGTGACAAGCACTGTCGAGGCCGGTTCCGCAAAGAGACCGAAGAGCGGATGGATCATGAGCGATCGGTCCTGCTCGACAGTAGCCCCAACTCCCTTCGGGAATGCCGCCTGCGCCAGAGAAACAGCGATGCCGCCGTCGGAGATGTCGTTGGCGGAACAAAGCAGACCCTGCTCCGCCAGCGCGGCCAGCAGTTTATGAAGACTGGCTTCGGCGTCGAGATCAAGCGCGGGTGGCGTACCCCAGAGGCCGCCGAGAACTACTTTGGCGTATTCCGAACTGCCGAATGCAGCCACCTCCGCGGCTGCAGCTCCCGTTGTGTCTTCCAAAACATCGGGAACCGCGTCGGGAATGGGAGATGCGATTGGAAAAGGCGCAGGTAGAGTGACAGGAAGCATGACGTAGGGACTCATTGGCAACGGCTTAAAGGGAACTTCAAGCTCCGGATTGGGCTCTTCACCCCTGGGAACCGGCCAAAGCAGCAGAATCGCGTCACCCGCCTTCTGGAACTCCGCTGGAACCGCCTTGGTCACATCGTCCAGAATGCCCACGATGCCCAACACCGGCGTCGGATATATTCCTTCGCCGCGCGTCTCGTTATAGAGAGACACATTGCCGCCTGTGATGGGCGTTGAGAGAGCGGTGCAGGCCTCGGCGATGCCGTCGATGGCCGAGGAGAGCTGAGCCATGATTTCAGGCTTCTCCGGGTTGCCGAAGTTCAGGCAGTTGGTAGCGGCCACAGGGGTTGCGCCGGTCATGGCAACCTTGCGCGCACATTCGGCAACAGCGTGCATCGCTCCCAGCTTGGGATCGAGATAACACCAGCGGCCGTTGCCGTCAAGGGCCATCGCGAGGCCGATCTCCGCTATTGGACCCTCAATTCCGTGCGCCCTTCCCGTGCCCTTGATCCGCATCACTCCGGCTTCGCCACCGGGGCCGATAACCGTGTTGGTCTGGACCATGGTGTCGTATTGCTCGAAGACCCAGCGCTTGGAGCAGACGTTGGAGCTGGCGAGGAGCTTCTTCAAGTCGGCAACGTAGTCCCGGTCTTCGGCAAGCTGGCTAAGGACATCTTCCGAGGGATTGGACGGGGCTGGGCAATTCCATGTGCCCACTGGCCGATGATAGAGAGGGGCGTCGTCGGTGAGGGATTTATTGGGAATGTCGGCGACGAGTTCGCCGTGGTGGCGGATGCGCAGTCGCGGTTCCGGCTGCACTGTGCCGACGATGACAGCGTCAAGGCCCCACTTGGAAAAGACGCTGAGCACCTCGCCTTCGCGGCCCAGGCTCGCCACCAGTAACATGCGTTCCTGGCTTTCGGAGAGCATGATCTCGTAAGCAGTCATGCCGGTCTCGCGTTGCGGAACCAGGTCGAGCTCAACATCCAGTCCGACACCGCCGCGCGCCCCCATCTCGCACGTGGAACAGGTCAGTCCGGCCGCGCCCATATCCTGAATGCCTACGATTGCGCCAGTCTGCATCGCCTCAAGGCAGGCCTCGAGGAGCAGCTTTTCCATAAAGGGGTCGCCCACCTGAACGTTAGGGCGTTTGGCCTCGGTACCCTCGTGGAACTCCTCGCTGGCCATGGTCGCGCCATGGATGCCGTCGCGGCCCGTCTTTGCGCCAACGTAGATCACCGGATTGCCGGTTCCGGAAGCTTTGCCGTAGAAGATTTCGTCGATGCGAACCAGGCCAAGAGCGAAAGCGTTCACCAGCGGATTGCCGCTATAACAGGCTTCGAATTTGGTCTCCCCTCCGAGGTTTGGCACGCCGAAGCAGTTGCCGTAGCCGGCAAT
>CAYWMR010000529.1:0-3356 GCA_964458965.1 uncultured Occallatibacter sp.
CAGGTCGCGCCCCGCGCTGGCCTCAATGGGCACGTCGATGATGGAGTAGATCATCACCTCGTTGCGCAGGGCCTGCTCCAGAGCCTGGGGATAGGTTGTACTCTTGGCCGTGTCGCCGCCGTCTGAGACCAGCACAAGCACCTTGCGCCCTTCCCTGCCGCCCAGCTTCTCGGAGCCCAGGTAGATGGCGTCGTAGAGCGCTGTCGCGTAGTCGAAGTGCAACTGCGCCAATCCGCGATCGATCTGCGAAACCTTGTTGGTGAAAGGCGTCAGCTCATGCACTTCTGTGGCAAACTGCAGCAGGCTCATCTGGTCCTGCGGGCGCAGAATGGCGTGGGTAAACCGCCGGGCCGCGTCCGCCTCTTCCGTCATGTCCTTGCGCACGCTGCCGCTGGTATCGATTGCCAGTGTCAGGTTCAGTGGCAGTTCCGACTGGCGCTCGAAGACTGCAATTTGCTGCGGCTTGCCGTCTTCGGTCAGTTGAAAGTCGTCGCGCGTCAGGGCACCCACAATGGCCCCGTTCTGATCCGTGACGTTTACAAATACGCTGACCAGTTTCACGTCGACGTGCAGGGTAAGGTCCTGCGCGGGCAGGCAGGGGGCGAAGAACGCCGCTGCCAGGAACAAAAGCCGGGTGCTTCTGAGGCGTGGGAGACCGCGGGAAAAGGACCTATGTTTGGGTGAGGCGTCCGAAATGCATGCCGCATGGGCTAAAGCCCACGTTGATTCTGCGGAACTTTCGGCACGACTAAAGTCGTGCCCTGATACAGAGCGCTCGCAATTTGCACGCGAGCATATTTTTTTCGCAGCCTCCAAAGCCCACGTTGATTCTATGGCACTTGCGGCACCGTCGAAATCGCGGGATGAAAGGGCGAAGATTGGTTCATGCACACCCCGGTCCCCAAAGGCGAGGGACCGGGGGCACCCAGCGTCTGTGTTTTCATCCAATTGCGTGAGCAGAAGGCCCATGGAGACACGACTAAAGTCGTGCCCTGACACAAAGCCTTCGCAGATTGCGCCGGGGCTGGAGCTACGACTCATGCGAAGCCTCCAGCTCAACAGCCAGCCCCGCGGGAAACGGCTCGCCCGCAGCCCAGACGCTCCCATCCGCAAAGGTCTCTTTCTTCCAGATGGGCACGGTTTTCTTCAGGGTGTCGATAAGCCACCGGCAGGCCTCGAAAGCCTGGGCCCGGTGCGCGGATGCCACGACAATGAGGACGCTGGTCTCGCCAACCTCGAGGCGGCCCAGGCGGTGGACGAGAATCACCTGGCGCACGGCGAATTGTGTTGCCGCTTGCAGGGCTAATTCCCTCATTTGCTTTTCGGCCATCTCCTCGTAGGCTTCGTAGTCCAAAAAGAGCGTCTTGCGGCCGCGCGTATTGTTGCGCACAATGCCGTCAAAGACGACGACCGCGCCGTCCTCGCCACGCTTGATGGCTGCAATCAGCGGTTCGGAATCGATGGGCCCGCGGCAGAGCGAGGTGACCGCGGTGCAGTCATTGGAGGTGATAAGCGAAAGATCCGGGCCGTGCTCACAACCGCCCGAAACCGGAGGCAGCAAACCCACTTCATCGCCATCGCACAGCACATGGGCCGCGGTGGCATACTCGGCGTTCACGCTGATTGCAATCCCGCGCAGGGACAGTTCAATCGCCGGGTTGCTCCCCGTCTGCCGCGCCTTGAGGATCTCCAGCAACTGCGCCACTGTAGCGCCTGCCGGCAGCTCGACCGGCGTCGCAGATGCGCCCAACCAATCTTTAAGAACACCAAACGGAAGAATATTCACGTGCATGCTGGACAAAGAATACCGCCTGCCGGTTAGACGCGGCAGGCGGCAATTCAGTCAGGAAGGCGGCGCAGCTTTGAAAGAACGACGATTGAGTTTTGTGGTTTCCCGCCCATCGCTAGAAGAGAGCGATGGACGGGGCACGGTGCATTTGTGGATCGGACAGCGAGTTCATTGATGGGGTAACTCGACGCGGCGAGTGAGTTACTTAGGAAAACTTGAATAAAAAACCTGTCGGCGTGCCCCACAGGTTGCGCGCCCGGTCTTCGTAGAAGATGCTGAACTCGATGCCTGCAATGTCGTAGTCGAAGAGCGGAACGCGGTCGAAGGTGCAGTCGCCGCGCATGGAATACTCGTCGCCTCCGCAGTCGATCATGAGAGTATCTTCGGCGGAAAGCCGCTCAGGATGGGTTAGAAGCATGCAGGCTATGGCAAAGATTCCCAGACCAAACTCGTGCCCGGCCATGGCTACACGGGTGCGGCGCGCCGAGCAGCCGCGGTGCAGCATTCCGGCCTGCGCCGCGATTACCAGAAAGTCGTTGCCCTGCTGCTGGTCGGCCAGAATTTTCTCCGCCAGCTTGGACCGCTCGCACTGGCGCAGAAAATTGGGCCCGAGACGGCCAATGATCCGATTCTGGAACTTGCGCCGCGTAGCCAGCACGCCAAGAACCATCTCCACAGCCTCGCTATAGGTGGGCGCCAGCACCTGCCAACGCGGAATGGCGAACCATGCCTCGGCGCCATCCAGCAGCGGCTTGCGCCCCAGTTTCTCCATGGCGCTGCCAAGCGATGGAAACAGCTTGCGCAGTTCGGTAACCTGGGCCTCTACCGGGCGAACGCGATACGTGGGCGGATAAACCCGGTTGGATCCCACTTCTTCGTCGATGTATTTGTTGCTTACCGTGTGGCGATGGATAATCTCGACCACTGAGTCGGCCACCTCGGACTTGAGCCGCTTGGTAAGGTCAAGCACGATTTGCGCGCTGTGCTTGTCGAGTTGTTCAATGGCCGCCCGGTAGGCTGCCTGCACGGCCTCCCCGAGAAACTCCTTGATTTGGGCGTTCTGGACATCTGTGGTGTTTCCAGAAAGGTGTAAAGGGGTGATGATAGGTGCAGTCGCCATGGTCACCTTTTGGTGCGCTTCCGCGCACTGATTTCTGTTCCTCTTATCGGCAGGTTGGGCATTTGCACGAGAGAAAAGTGCCCTAAGTTGCTTTTTATTGGTACAGCGCCCTCCAAACGCAAGAAAGGCCGGCAGATTCGCCGGCCCCTCATGGTAACTACTGCCTTCATCATGCCGCGTTGCTGACTTCCCGCTCCGCCGCGATGTGCAGCGTGTCCTGGCGGACTTTGAAAAGCGGCAGCGCCACGGCCAGCACATCCTCGATGCGGCTGGCATAGTGCACCGCGACGCCCTTGGTCAACTCCGGCGTGAGGTCCTCTTCGACATCCTGGCGGTTTTCGGCGGGCAGGATGATGGTTTCGATTCCGGCCCTGCGCGCGGCCAGAAACTTCTCCTTGATGCCGCCTACCGGCAGCACGTTGCCGCTCAGCGTGATTTCGCCGGTCA
>CAYWMR010000530.1:0-3348 GCA_964458965.1 uncultured Occallatibacter sp.
ACGCCGCGAAACTGGGACGGTCGAGGTACGCCATCTTCGACACATTCCAAACCTCGGAGGGCAGGCTGGCTCATGTGACGGGCCCGATTGCCAAGGCTCTGTTTGCACGAGCCGAGGAGTTGTTCGACCCGCTTCCCCAAGTGGATATGCTGGATATTCTTGCCGCCAAGGCTCCGGAAGCGGTGAGGGAATTAGCCTGACGCGAGGCTAGTCCTCGTGCGGATTTTCTTCCAGGTTTTCGAGGGCGGCGAGGGCTTCGTCGGGGACGTCCCACTGGCGCAGGATTTTGTAGATCGTTCCGGTGGAGAAGCCGGCTGTGACCAGGCGGCGCATCACGCGCGCGGTCTCTTTGGGGTTTTCCGGCTTGTGCATTCGCTTGCGGTCAAGGTACTCGCGGGCCAGTGCTTCTTCGTTGGTCTGGCCGTAGCGGGCTTCAAGCGTCTCGGCGATCAGCTCCGCGCCCACTCCCTTTTGCTGCAGGTCCTGGCGGACGCGGCGTACGCCTAGTTTTTCGTTTTGCTGGCGGAGGCGGGCGTATGTTTCGGCAAAGGCGGCGTCGTCCAGGTAGCCGTGTTCGCGGAGGCGGGCCAGGGCCTGATCGATGGCCGCTTCGCCCTTTTCGCCCGACTCGATGCGGGTTTTCATGCGGCGGCGCAGCTCGGCTTCAGAGCGCATGGCCCGGCCCAGCGTTTTGACTGCGAAGTCATAGAGGCCGGCTTCGTTGAGGAAGACGCGAGGCTTCGGAGGTTTGCGGCTGAAGGGCATTGGAACTACTCCAGCGGAATCGGCAGGCGGATGCAGGCGACAACGGGCCCCTACGCAGGATTAGCGGAGCCGTCGCCGCATTGATACTTGGCCTCGATGGCCAGCACCTTTTTGAATCGCCGCGTGAATCGCTCCTCATTGGCGATGAACTTCGCGCCGATAAACGCATTCACGCACTCAAAGGCCAGCGCCGAACCAATGATTCGCGCGCCCAACACGATCACGTTCATATCGTCGTGCTCTACGCCCTGGTGCGAGGAGTAGGTATCGTGGCACATGCCGGCGCGAATGCCGGGAATCTTGTTTGCGGCCACGCAAACGCCCACGCCGGAGCCGCAGATAAGAATGCCGCGCGGCGCCACGCCGGCCTTGATGGCGTCGCCCACTTTTTCGGCAAAGTCGGGGTAGTCGTCGGGCAGGTCGCCGGTATAAGCTCCAAGGTCGACCACCTCGTGGCCAGCTTGCGCAAGGTAGGCGCGCACTTCCTCTTTGAGGGGGAATCCCGCATGGTCGGCGGCGATGACAAGTTTCACGATGTGCTCCTTGGCAGTGGACAGTGTGCAGTGAACAGTTTCCAGTTGTAAGTTGTAAGTTCCCGTTTGAACATGGGGCTGAAACCTCAGCTGCATTTCCCGCCGACGAATCAACGATCCTCTGACAACTGACAACTTACAACTGATAACTGATAACGGCCTTCACTTCACCAGCTTCTTCGCCCGCGCCGCTACACTCTCCGCGCTGAATCCCAGTTCCGCAAGCACCTTTGGGCCTGGGGCGGACGCGCCAAAACGGTCGAGGCCTATGACGTCGCCATCCTGGCCTACATACTTCCACCAGCCCAACGTCGCTCCCGCTTCCACGGCCAGCTTGGGTACGCCAGCAGGCAGCACGCTGGCCTTGTACTCCGGTGTCTGTTCCTCGAAGAGCTTCCAGCTCGGGAAGCTGACCACACGAGCCTGAATGCCTTCGGCCGCCAGCAGCTTTGCGGCATCCACAGCCGCCCACAGCTCAGAGCCCGTGCCAATCAGCACCACCTGCGGACTGTCCACATCCTGGAGCACATAAGCGCCCTTGCTTACCGCGGCAAGCATGTCGCGCGAGGCGGGGTCGATTACCGGCAAGTCCTGGCGGCTCAGCGCAAACCAGGCCGGCTTCTTGCGTTCCAGCGCCAGCCGCCACGCTGCCGCGGTTTCGTTGGCGTCGGCGGGACGAAAATCCGTGAGGCCCGGAACCGCGCGCAGGGCCATCAGGTGCTCGATGGGCTGGTGGGTCGGCCCATCTTCGCCAAGGCCAACGGAGTCGTGCGTGAAGACGAACAGCGAGTGGACCTGCATCAGCGAGGCCAGCCGGATAGCCGGTTTGCAGTAGTCGGAAAACACAAAGAACGTGGACCCGAATGGAATCAGCCCTCCGTGGGCCGCCATGCCGTTGACCGCCGCGCACATGCCGAACTCGCGCACCCCGAAAAAGACATTGCGCCCCGTGGGATCGACGTGAAAGCTCTCCCCCGGCTTGAAGATGGTTTTGGTGGACGAGGTCAAGTCCGCTGCGCCGCCGAACAGCTCAGGAACCACGTTGGCAATCGCGTTCATCACGGCTCCGCCGGCGTTGCGCGTAGCCTGCGCCTTGCCCACGGGGAAGCTCGGAATCGCCTTTTCCCAGCCGGCCTGGAGCACGCCCGCCTGGGTCCGTTCAAACTCCGCCGCAGCCTCTGGATTTGCCGCGCGGTAGCCCTCAAACAGCGTCTTCCATTCCGCTTCCAGGCCCGCTCCGCGATCCACCGCCTTGCGCCAGTTCTCCAAGGCCGCTGGGGGGACGTAAAAGCTTTGATCCTCAGGGAAGCCGAAGAACTTCTTGGTCGCCGCCACGGCCTCCGCGCCCATGGCCTCGCCGTGCACTTTGTTGGTGCCCGCCTTGGGGCTGCCGTAGCCGATGATCGTCCGCACCGCGATGATCGAGGGCTTGCCGGTCTCCGCCTTGGCTGCTTTGATAGCCGCCTCGATTGCCTCAAGGTCGTTGCCATCGTGAACCCGCTGCACATGCCAGTGGTAGGCCTTGAAGCGCTCCAGAGCATCCTCGGTGTAACTCAGCTCAGTGGGTCCGTCCAGCGAAATCAGGTTGTCGTCGTAAATAAAGATCAGCTTGCCCAATGCAAGCGTCCCGGCCAGCGAAGAAGCTTCGTGCGAGACTCCCTCCATCAGGTCGCCGTCGCCCAGCAGCGCAAAGGTGTGGTGATTCACCACCTCGAAGCCGGGCTTGTTGTAGATCGCCCCCAGGTGCTTTTCCGCAATCGCCATGCCCACGGCCATCGCAATTCCCTGTCCCAGCGGGCCGGTGGTCACTTCCACGCCGTCGGTGTCGCCGTACTCGGGGTGGCCGGGTGTCTTGGAGTGCCACTGGCGGAAGCTCTTCAGGTCGTCGAGGGTTACGTTATACCCGGAGAGGAACAGAGTGGAATAGAGCAGCGCCGAGGCGTGGCCGTTGGAGAGCACAAAGCGGTCCCGGTCTGGCCACTTGGAATGCGCAGGATTGTGCTTGAGCAGCTTGTGAAACAGCAGATAGGCAATGGGCGCGCAACCCAGC
>CAYWMR010000531.1:0-3340 GCA_964458965.1 uncultured Occallatibacter sp.
CGAGTCAGTTGTGGGTGTTGTCGGCTCCATCCGGGCTGGTGCTTTCCTCGTCCACCAGGATCGTGTCCAGCTCGAAGCGCTTGTCATCCTCGGTGGCGCCGGCGAGCAGGAAGGAATTGGTGACGGTGGCTTTGCCCTGAGCCACGGCAGTGATGACGTAAGAGCAGCCCAGCCAGTGGGCTTCGGCAAAGTCAGTGGCAGACCATTGGGCGGGATGATCGGGGTGGGAATGGTAAAAGCCGGCTATGCCGAGTCCCTGGCGGCGAGCTTCGCGCTCGATCTTTACCAGTTCGAATGGGGCAATGTGGTAACGGTTGTGGGCAGAGTCGGTGCGAGTGTTTCCCGCGCGCACGGCGGCCTGAACCTGCCAGCCATCGGTTGTGGATTTGCCTAGCAGAGCGCCGCAGCACTCGTGGGGATAGGTCTCCTCGCCGTGGGCGCGGATGGCTTCATATACGGCGCGAGTCAAATGGAGTACTCCCATCAATCCTCCTCCCAAAAATGTTCGGACAGGTACTTGTCCGCGGAGTCCGGCAGTACGGTCACGATCACGGCGCGGCGGCCGGCGGCTGCTTCTTCCTGGGCTATCGAGAGGCTGGCGGCCACGGCGGCGGCGGCGGAAATGCCTACCAGCAGGCCCTCCTCGCGCGCCAGGCATTTGGCCATGGCATATGCCGCCTCAGTCTCCACCTCAAGCTGGCGATCGGCCAGGTGGGGGTTGTAGATGGCCGGGACAATGGACGAGCCCATGTGCTTCAATCCCTCCAGCCCGTGGAAGGGCGAGTCGGGCTGGAAGCTGATGGCCTGGATGGCGGGGTTGAACTCCTTGAGGCGGCGCGAGGTACCCATGAAGGTCCCGCTGGTTCCGAGGCCCGCCACAAAGTGTGTGATCTGGCCGCCCGTCTGTTCCCAGATCTCCGGGCCGGTGGTTCGATAGTGCGCAAGCCAGTTGGCGTCATTCGAATATTGATCGGTATAGCAGAAACGCCGGGGGTCGTTGCCGGCCAGTTCTCGAGCTCTTCGAATGGCTCCGTCCGAACCCAGGTCGGCATTGGTCCATTCCACGGCTGCTCCGTACGCCTTGAGAATTCGCTTTCGCTCTGGCGAAACGTTGGAGGGCATGCAGAGCAAAACCGGGAAACCAAGCGCCGCGCCAAGCATGGCCAAGGCAATGCCGGTGTTGCCGCTGGTGGCGTCGAGCAGGGTTTTGCCGGGTACGAGAAGTCCCCGGTCGCGTGCATCCTGAACCATGGAGGCGGCGGCACGGTCCTTGACGCTGCCTCCGGGGTTGGCCCATTCCGCTTTGGCGAGCAGGGTAATGCCGTCCAGGCCGGAGACCGGGCGGTCCAGCCGGACGAGCGGCGTGGAGCCGATACGCTGCGGCAGGGTCGACCCGGGCCGGTTAAGTTCGAGATTGAATTCCATAGGAAATTGCGGCGACTGCTCCCGTTATGCGAGATTGAGTATGCGAGGGGATTAAGCCAAGCGTACAGTTCAGCCGATAGTTACATCAACCATCCTCGCAGACTGGAAAGCCAAAGTGACGAAAAAGTCCCGCAATCCGAACTTCGATCAGACGCTCAAGATTCTGCGCGCCCATTCTTTTGATGTTCAACTGTTCGCCCCGGTCGCAGGCGGGGTGTTGGTGAGCAAGTATGGGGCTGGGGCAGTGCTGGTTCCCGCTCAAGCTTCGAAGGACGAGGCCGGGGAGGTGGCGGCAGCGTTTGCCGAGCGACCGGGAGCGCTGGTGAATGGGGAAGTGGCGATTTTGCTGGATCGTGGCTACCAGAAATTCATTAAGACTTCTCAATTTGAGCTTCCGGCGTCGGCCAGCCAATTGCAGGCGATACATCTATTCAGCGAGGAGCTGAAACAACTGACGGGCGCGATCAGCCTGTACAACGAGTCGCTGGGAACCACCAGCGACTCGCACCAATACGATCGATTGAAGGGCCGAGAGGCTGCGCAAGCGGCGCCCTCGCGCCCCTGGGAGCTGACGGCGGGACACTGAATCGATTTTTTGCGGTGGTCTTGGCGGGGCCAGCCATGGAAGCGGAAGAAAAGGCCGAGAGAGAGGCACCGGGAGACGTTGATCGCCGGATCATGCCGCGTTGCGCAGTCGACGAAGAAGCTGTGGTTCTGCTGGTGGAGCGCAATGCCCGCCTGAAGTGCCGCATTGTCGAGTTGAGTGTGAGCGGCTGCCGGATCAGCACCCGGGAGCGGCTTCCGTCAGGCAGCCATGTTCGCGTGGAAGTTTCCTTCAAGATTCGCGGAATTGCGTTTCGGTTTGGCGGCGTCACCGAGTGGGCGAATGGCGCGAGTTTGATCGGAGTCCAATTCGTCGGTATGATTCCGCGGCGCATGGATGAGCTAATGGAAGTGCTGTGCGAGTTGCAGGCCGCAATTGACGCCAAGGCGGAAAAGGAAGCGTCTAAAGCTAAGGCCGAGCAAGAGCGGGCAGCGGCAGGTGTGCAGGCGGCGACGATCCAATCTGAAGCTCTCACCCAGCTGGTTGAACCTATCTCCACTCCGCCGGAAATCGAGTTGAAGAAGCCTGAGCCACGGCCGGTTTTCGATCCCGACCCGGTCACACCTATTTCGGAGTCAATTTTGCTCGCTGGCTCGTCTTTTGCAGATTCTGAACCGCTTCCGCCGCCTGCGTTGCAGGAGGCCGTCAAGCCGCCTGCGGTCCGGGGCAAGCGGGAGCGCCGAACGCAGTCGCGGCACGAGGTGGACACCTCAGCCGTGATTCTTCTGATCAACGTCGGGTCACAGCTTACAGGGCGCATAGTGGACATGAGCGCGGGCGGTTGCCGCATCCGCACCGACGAGCGGTTTCCGGTGGGAATCTATACCAGGGTGGAGACGGAGTTTCGCCTGGAGGGGCTGCCGATCCGGCTGGGAGGAGTAATTCAGGCGATTCAGGATCGCGAGCGCTTCCTGGTGGGTATTCGTTTCCTCGACATGAGCGCCCGGAAGCGCGAGCAGGTGGAACAGTTGATGCAGGAGATCGAGGAAGGCGAGCGGGAGATGAGGGCGATTAATTCCTAGTGTTCCGTCCCTGGAGTCCTTTGTAGAACTCGCGAAGGACACAAGCAGATTCTTCGACTCACGACCCCCAAACTCCACCCCAAAGAGCAGAGACCGCTCTTTGGGGACCCCGGAACTGAAAGACGTTTGGGGCCCCGTTCGCTCAGTAATGACAGCTCAATCTTGTGGTGAACTTTAGAGACGCGGCCTAGCAGGCAGCGGGAAAAGGCGGAATTGTGGCCGAGATGCATGCCGCAGGGGCTTCTATGAGACGGCTGGTGTTGTCAAGGTTTTTGTCTTTGCATTTGTT
>CAYWMR010000532.1:0-3337 GCA_964458965.1 uncultured Occallatibacter sp.
CGGCGGCAATTTCCTGCGCGATGTAATCGTTCAACCCCGCATTCGCCAGCAGCCGGGCCTTGGCCAGGTGGGGGCTGTCGGCGGGAAAACTCTCTTCCAGGTGCGGAACCGGAACCGCCTGGAGGCGGTCTAGTTGGGGCTGAGGCGCTGGTTGGGCATTTCCGAGTGCGGCGAGGCGCTGACGCGCCATCTGCGCATAGAAGAAGTGCTGATATGCGCGGATCAGCGTACGATAATTGGCCGCGGCATTGGCCGGTTTGTGCTCCTGCGATTCGTAAAGGCGTCCTCGCCAGTAGATGGCGGAAGAGATCTCCTTCGCGTTGGGGTAGAGGCGGATCTGGTCGTCGAACATCACTGCGGCGTCGGCATAGAGACCTTGCCTGTAGGTTAGCCAGGCTGCGCGCCAATGCGCTGCGGCGGCATTGGAATTGTCAGGGAAATGGGTTGCGAGATAGCTGTAGTACTCGACCGCCGCGGGAAACTCGCGGCGCAGCATATACATGTTGCCGCTGGAAAAGAGGGCTTCGGCCAGCCACTGGCTGTGGGGAAAACTCGCCTCCATCTCGGTGACAATTTTCTGCTGATTCTCGAGGTCATTGCGGTTCCTGGCCAATTCCATGAGCAGATAAAGCCGGCGAGCGCCATTCTCGTCGCGGGTGTCCTGCAATGCTTCCGCCTGGGGCACGGTGAGCCGTTTCAGCTTCAGATCGCATGCGGCTTCAGCGACGGCAAAACCATTCCGGGCTGACTCATCGAGGCCGGATTTTTGTGCCAGCGCGCGGTATTGCTCGGCAGCTTCCTCGTAGTGCCCGGCATTGTAGTAGGCATCGCCCAGGCTGCGCAGTTCAACGGTTGTGAGGGTCCCTTCGGCGCCCATGGAGGTGAGCCTGGCGCGCGCCTTCTGGGCCTCCTGGCTCAACGGGTGTGCGAGCAGCAGGCGCTTGTAGATGCCTACAGCGTCGTCGCGGCGGCCCTGGGTATAGGCAACCTCGCCCAGGGCAAGCTGAAAGCCGGGGCGGCTGGAGTCAACCAGGCTGGCCGCCTGGGTGAGGACCTGTTGAGCGGCTGGGGCATTGTTCATGGCAAGCAGGGTATTTGCTTCCAATTCAGGCGCTTGCGGATTGAAGATGCTGTCGGGATAGTGAAGGGCAAAGTCATGGAGCAAGGCCTCGGCGGCAGCATCGTTGCCTCCGTCGTGGCTGGCCTGGGCGTCGAGAAAGTCAGCGTAGTCGCCCAGCACGTCGCCGAACTGACGCGCCTGATGGAAGTTGGTTACGGCCTCGGCGTAGCGCTTATCCAAAAGATAGGCATGGCCCAGCGCGAGATAAGCCGCGGCGGCAGCCTCGCCGGTGTGCAGTTTGGCGTATTTGGTGACGCCGGCGTAAGCGGCGGGGATTCGCATCGTGACCAACTGCTGGGCCATGGGGCGCAACTCGGTTGAAGCAACAAAGGCCTGCCTGATCCTTGCGATCCTGGCTGAGCGTGCAGCCCCGCTTGCACGGCTCGCTGGCTTTTTGCCCTTCGCGGCTGGCCTGGCGGGTGTCTTCGCGTGCGTTTTGGTTGCCTTTGGCTTGGGGTTGGCGGAGGCGGCGGGCTTGGCAGATTGGGCAGAGGAACTGGCGGGGCTCTGGGCAGAGACTGGGAGCGCCGCCATGAGCATGGCCAGCGCAACCGCCAGACAGCGAGTGGACAGCGGCGCGGGGGTTGGGGAAACTACAGCCCTCATGTTTCCACTGTAAGCCTGATTGGCGCGGCTTGGGTAATCGGGAACCAGTGGCGTTACGGGTTTGTGCACCATTGCGGCCTTTCGGGGCGTTGTTTAACAGGCTGGCGAGAAAGTGCCCGGGCCTGAAGGCCTCGTCGATTTGCGTCGTTCTCAGGGGGTTAAAACCCCCTGCTCCCTCCACGCTCCTGCTCGCTCCGCGCCGCTGCTCCCTCCGCAAAAGTAGACCGAAACCGTGCGCATGGAGCGTGATGGGGGCGTGCGGTTAATTGCGTTCGCGGCGGTGTTGAAAATGACTGCTTTGAGTTTGCAGATTAATGCATTCGAACGTGTGACAATTGAAGCAAAACAACGCACAATAGGGCCGACTTAGTGCGACATAAGCGCGAAAACATGCGTTTTCGATGCGTTTTTTGCGCACGAAAATGCCGGTTTGCGGTGCGAAAGTGCATGCATTGCTGGCATTTGGTACTACGGTTGAATTTCCTGTAAAGGCGCAAGGCCCGGGCCTGAAGGCCTCGTCGATTTGCCGCTTATTCAGGGGGTTGAAACCCCCTGCTCCCTCCGGAGTATTCGATCTACGACTGCTTCTTCAGGGGGTTGAACAGGTTGCGGAAGAACACGGAATCTCGGATTGAATTGGCAGAACACATCCCGTAGGGGCTGAACAGGTTGCGGAAAAACTCGGAATTTCTGGTGGAACTTGCCCAGAGCATACCTCAGGGGCTAAAGCCCACGTTGATTTGATTGGCTTTGTGCCGGGGATAAATCCCCGGCCTACCGCCCGGGTGAGTTTTTCCGCAACCTGTGAAACCCCGTGCTCGCTCCGGAGTATTGGATCTACGACTGTGGTGTTGGCTGGTTGCACAAACCTTGAACGGGGACTGGAGAGAAACGTGGGAATTCATTTGAGGAAGGAAATGCGGGAGCGTCTGTTGACGAGTGTGGAGGAGGCGACGGTGCCTTTTCTGATGATGCGCAAGATGGCCGGCCTTGAGGAAGGCTGGCTGCGGGCGGTGCGGCAGGCGGTGAGGACGCCGGTGGAGGAGCTGGCGCGGCGGCTAGGGGTAAAGAGAGGAGAGATTTTCAGGCTGGAGAAGATGGAGAAGGAGTCCCGGATCACGCTGGACGCTCTGCGACGGGCGGCCGAGGGGATGGACTGCGAGCTGGTCTATGGTCTTAGGCCCAAACGGGGAACGCTGCGCCAGAGGGCAGCGGTGCGGAGTGCCGCGCGGGCTAAGGTGCTGAGGAAAAGGCGCGTGGCGGCGGACGACAGGAGGGCTCAGGAGGGCAAGCGGCGCAGGCTGCGGGACCCGCAGTTGGCGGCGGTCAGGGCGCTGGTGATGCTGGCGGAGGGGGCGGAGAGTGAGGGAGGGAGTAGGGAATAGGGAATAGGGAATAGGGACTGAGGGACTGAGGGACTAAGGGACTGAGGGACTGAGGGCCGGTTCGAGGAGCAAATTCATTTGGCTTCCATCCCTGGTCCCCAAAGGCTAGGGACCGGGGGCACAATGAACTTGATGAAGCTCGGTCGAGACCGGGGGCACCCGCCAAGGGAGTAGGGAGTAGGTGTGTAGTGTCAACAGGTTGTTCCTGTCCGAGGTGGCCCGGGAA
>CAYWMR010000533.1:0-3313 GCA_964458965.1 uncultured Occallatibacter sp.
CGCAAGGCGGTCGAAGACTCCGTCACGCAAACTAAATCGAAACGCTGGCGAGAGACGCTGAAGAAGATTGAGCAGCAGCGCGCACAGGAGACAGCGGCCTCGGCTCCCAAGTGAGTCAGGCTACGGGTTACAGGCCAGAAACTCCGCTGGCGTCAAAATCGGTATGCCGCGCCAGGGATTCAATACGAGCAAGTCTTCATCGCTGCTCACCAGCGCATCGGCTTCGGCCGTCAGTGCGAGGGCCAGGAATTGAGTGTCCTTTGGATCGCGGCAAGGCGACTGTGCAGCGGCCATTTCTGCATTGCCGACCGGAAAGAAATGCGCATGCCGGCTTACCAACTCGACAAATTCCCGGCGTGCTTCCCGGTTGAGATAGCGGTCGAATTTCTCGCGATCCAACACTTCTTCCAACTCGGCGAGGGTTTCCGTGCTCGCGCAAACCAGACAGGAGCCGAGAGCCTTTGCCAAAGCCTGATGGGGTATTGAGCCTTTTCTCAATGCTGCGCTCACCAGAACGCTTGTGTCTAAAACGACGCGCACAATGCGGCTCATCGAGATTCATGCACGAGGCGGACTACGTCCTCATCGGTCAATGCGGCTGAGGCGGCGGCCTGTGCCGGAGTCAAATACCTGTCGGCCTTGACACTCCAATCCTCAAGATCGGCGAGAGCCCGGCTGCGTTTGCGCCTGGAGTCCACAAGCTCTTCCATCTCTTGCGGAGACACGACAAAGGCCGCCGGCCGGCCGTGCCGGGTAATCGCAACGGGCTCGCGCTGTGCAGTATCCAGCAACTGCCCAAAGCGATTTTGCGCTTCGACGGAGGTCATCGTAATCATGTTTCCACCTCGCGAATTGACTAACATGGATATTATAGCTATTTTTACCAAATGAACGCATATATCGCACTCTTGCGGGCTGTGAATGTCGGTGGCACAGGCAAGCTTCCCATGGCCGAACTCAAGGCTATGTGCGAGGCGGCCGGCTTCAAGCAAGTGCGAACCTACATCGCCAGCGGCAACGTAGTCTTTCAATCCACAAAGACCGAGCCCCAGGTGAAAGCTGCCCTTGAAGCGGCCCTGGCCAAATATGCCGGAAAGCCGGTTGGCGTCATGGTCCGCACCGCTGCGGAAATGGCGGCTGTTCTAGCTAAGAACCCGTTCAAACAGATGCCCGCCAACCTGACCGTCGCAATTTTTCTCGACGATCCTCCAGCTCCCAACGCTCCGGACACGGCCTCCAACCGGAAGAACGAAGAAATTCAGGTTGGCCTGCGCGAAGTCTATGTCTATTACCCTGAGGGCCAAGGCAATTCCAGGCTCAAGATTCCGGCGGCGAAGAATGGCACGGCGCGCAACATGAATACTGTTGCAACGCTGGCCGAGATGGCCGCTAACTTGTAGCCTCGCTCCGGAGTTACAGCAGAGTTATAGGAAGTAAGTTATTGTCGAACTACCGTGCCGCCCTTCATCACGAAACTAACATGCTCGACCACGGTAATATCGTCGAGCGGGTTTCCGGCGACGGCCACGATATCTGCCAGGTATCCGGGCTTGAGCTGGCCAATCTGGCCTTCCCAGCCCAGTAGCCGCGCGCCTTCAATCATGTCGGCCTGGAGCACGGCCAGCGGCTTCATGCCGTAGCGCGCCATCAGCTCCAGCTCCACGGCCTGGGTGCCATGCGGGAACGGGCCTACATCGGAGCCGACCGCGAAGGGAATGCCCGCGGCGATCTGCTTCTTGAACTCCTTGATCTTGTAGTCGAGCATCTCTGCTTCGCGCGCAGCCTGGTCCTGGGATTCGCGGTGGCGGGCAAAGTAATCGAAGATGGCGAAGGTGGGCACGGCGGGGATGTGCTTCTCGCGCATCAGCCGCATGGTTTCGTCGCTGAGCTGCGTTGCGTGATCGATGGAGGCGACGCCGGCCTGTGCGGCGTAAAGCGTGCCCGGCTCGCCCATCGCGTGGACTCCAACCCGCGTACCAAGCCGCCTTGCTTCTTCGACAGCGGCGGTCAGTTGCGCGGCGGTATATTGATATGGCGTGTGCAAAACGCCGTCGATCATCTTGTCCGGCCCGGTCTCGTAGATCTTCGCAAAGTCGGATCCTTCTTTGTGTTGCGCGCGGATGACCTCAACCAACTGCTCGGCCGAGTTGGCGTAGTCGGCGTTGGAGAAAACGTGCTGCGCGGGGTTGAAGCCCAGCGCGTCTTCGTGGCCGCCCAGAATGTCGATTGCGTTACCGCTGATGCGCAGCCGGGGTCCGGGGATCAGGCCCTGATTGATGGCGTCGCGGACGGCAGTGTCGGCAGAGCCTGCGCCTTCAGTGCCCATGTCGCGCTCGGCTGTGAATCCGGCCAATAGGTCGGCCTTGGCCGCTTCAGCAGCCACAAGCGTGCGCCACGGAACCGATTCCTGGACGGTCTGCAGATCCTCCGCGCCCGGATGCAGGAAGAGATGAACGTGAGCGTCGATCAGACCGGGAAGCAGGGTCACGTCGCCGAGGTCGAAGATCTTGGCGGTTGCCGGATGATCGACGGATTTTCCGACAGCGCGAATGTGGTCTCCATCAACGAGCACCTCGCCGGGCGAGATCACCTCACCGGTTGCCACATCGAGCAGCCGTGCGGCGTGGAGAACGATGGGCGGGCCTGATTGCTGAGCGGCGGCAAAGACCGCGTGAGCGAGCACGGTGCCCAGGGCCAGCGAGAACACCCGCAGCAGGACACGAAGGCCAAAAGAAAAAGTCGGCATGGCTAACACTATGCCGCATTCGATTCGGCTTGTCGATGGGCACGCGCGCGCATCGCCGGCTGAGGCGGCCAATTCAGTACGCGGCGATCCCCGTCAGGTGCTGCCCGAGAATCAGCGCGTGGATGTCGTGCGTCCCTTCGTATGTTTTTACGGACTCAAGGTTCATCGCGTGGCGCATTACGGGGTAGTCTTCGGTAATTCCATTCGCGCCCAGAATGTCGCGGGCCATACGAGCCGTTTCCAGAGCCATCCAGACGTTGTTGCGCTTGGCCATGGATATGTGCTGGTGGCCCACTTTGCCCGCATCCTTGAGCCGCCCGACGTGCAGCGAGAGCAACTGGGCTTTCGAGATTTCGCTAGCCATCCACACCAGCTTTTCCTGCACGAGCTGGTGCGATGCTATGGGCTCCCCGTGGAACTGCTTCCGAGTTTTCGCATACTGGAGAGCGGTGTCGTAGCAACTCATGGCCGCACCGATAGCGCCCCAGCTTATGCCGTAGCGCGCCTGGTTCAGGCACATCAGCGGGCTCTTCAGGCCGCCGGTGCCGGGGAGCAAATTTGCGGTGG
>CAYWMR010000534.1:0-3292 GCA_964458965.1 uncultured Occallatibacter sp.
ATCCAGCCGATCAGGTTGTTGCGATTTGCCGGCGTGAAGGGGAGAATCTCAACAAACTCCAGGCCGGTTTCATCGGGGAGTTTCATCAATACGAAGTTAGGCTGCATTGCCTCGGTGGTTTGTTCTCCACCGCTGGCCATGCCCACCTCGCTGGCTACCGTCCAAAGATCTTCGCGGTTATAAAAGACCTCAGGGTTAGTCATGTGATACAGGCCATAAACTTCTGCCTGTAACTTGAGCAGCATCTCAGGGTAGCGCACGTGCTTGCGCAAACCGGCAGGCATGGCGGAAGCATCCTTGAACAACGCCGGAAAGATGCCGCGATACGCCGCAAGGATGGGGTCTTCAGAGTCGAAGACATAGAAAGTCGTGGTGCCATCGTACGCGTCGATTGCTACTTTCACGCTATTGCGCATGTAATTGATTGAGTTGCCTTCGAGGCTGTAATGGCTTGAGTATGGATAACTGTCCGATGAGGTGAAGGCATCCATGAGCCAGGTGAGGCGGCCATCTTCACCCACGACGATATAGGGATCCTTGTCGAAGGTGAGAAAGGGAGCCAGTGTCTCCGCTCGTTGTAGCACATTGCGCCGCATCAACAAGCGGCTCCCGGCGTTGACATCGTCGCTGAAGGGGAGTTTTGCGATATCGCCCCGGTCGAACGCCAGCAGCAGACGGCGCAGAAACCCACCCACCACGATGCCGCCGTTGCCCTGGTATGAAGTGAGGTTGTTGGTCTGACCTTCGGGGTAATTGAACTCCTGCTGTCCGGTCTTTACATACACATCGGTGTTAGTCATTTCGCCGAAATAAATCTCCGGCCGTGTCAGGCTGAGGCTCTTCACCGTGCTCTGGACGGGCATGTTACTCAGCATTAACGTGGGCAAGCCTTCGGTCGTGAATCCATTCACAGGGTTCATGGTGATGCCGTAGCCATGCGTATAGATGAGCTTGTCGTTGATCCAGTTGCGGCTGCTCTCAGGAAGCTTGTCTACGTTCAGTTCGCGCGCGCCCAGCATCACTTCGCGCAGTGTGCCGTCAATCTGATAGCGGTCGATATCGATGTCGGGAAAATCATAGTAAGTGCGAATCTCCTGAATCTGGCGCAGCGTATCCTGGAGGGCGTGCCAGTCCCAGAGCCTGATGTTTTGCAAAGTGGGCTGATTGTTGGCTGGATCGGTTGCTCCTGCTGTGGTCTCCGCGGGAAACTCCCGCTGCGAGAAGAGATCGAGGCCGAAGGCCTTGCGAGTCATCTCGATGTTATTCGCGATGTAAGGTTGTTCGCGCACCAGTTCGTTGGGTTTCACAAGAAAGCTGGTAACATACCAGCCGACTAATCCTAACCCCACATAACACACCGCTGCTGGAACCATGGCTGTAATCAGCCAGCGCAGGCGCGGCATGAACGCGGTGCTGAGGAGGGCAATTGCCGCTCCAAGCACAAGGGCCACGCAGACCAACAGCATGCCCGTGACATTTACATGAGCGTCGGTGTAGGTAACTCCCTCAAAGATGGTGTGGTGCTCGAACAGTAACTCGAAACGGCTAATGTAAACACGCATTGCAAGAATGAGCAACAGGAACCCGATGGAAATGGATAACCCGCGCCAGGGCAGCGGAACGCGGGTGCTGAGACGCCCGGTGAGCGCGCGTGAGCTGCCGGTTATGAGGATAAACAATACGGCTAGAATGCTGGTAATTACCGCCAGGGTAAGCAGCCACCCGGCGATGAGCTGCCAGGCGGGCAGGGCGAAGAGGAAAAAGTTCAGCGGCATTCCAAAGATGGGATCGGCGACAGTGCCCGAGGAGTGCGGCGCATACCAGAACAGCGCCAGAGTGGGCCACTGTGCCTGCATGGCTGCACCGGTGGCAACGGCAATCAACAGCGAAACTCCAGTCGCGATGAGGCGCAGGGTAGTGGCCACAGGCAGGATCACAGCATTGCCGGCGATAAAGATGGTGTGGTCGCTGGGCAGGTCGGCGGAATGCGTCCATTTGAGAGCTGAGAATGTTCCAAAGAGAATGAGAAATGTGACAGCGGCAAACGCTGCAAAGATCCCCCATTCGAGGCCGAGCGTCTTCCAGAAAACTTCTCCGTACCCAAGCGAGCGGAACCAGAGAAGGTCGACCCAATAGGACACTGCGGTCCGGCCCCCGAAGATGATTACGGCGAGGACAGCGATGAGGAAAAGAACGGTACGGCGGCGGCGCGGCCGTGACGGAAGTGCTTTATGCGGCCATTCGATTGATTCGGACAATTTTGTATCCCACCTTGCTTGATTCCAGAAGCCTGATTGATTGGGCGCGCGAGTTGTTGGCGGCCGATCGGGAAATCTTCCCTCCGCATCCGGCGCCAAAGGCCCGAACAAACTCACCCACACCACTTTAGTCCTCTTTGCTGGACTTTGCTGGTGGCGCGCGCCGAATGGGGGGAGTTGGGCCAGGGATGAAGAGAGGTGGTGGGGGCCACCTGAGCCTCGGACAGGCACTGGTGCTCGATGGCAAGCTACCAGAAGCGCGGAAGGAATACGCCCGGTTGCTCACCCTCTGGAGCCCCGCAGATCCAGATCTGCCGCCATTGAAGCAGGCGAGGGCGGAGATGACGCGTTTGTTAGCGCATCCTTAACAATGTATTGGCCTTGTTCATCGTTTACACCCTCGATTTTCCGGCTATGGAGATTACACTAGGACTTAATACGTCTGCTTTGCGTACGATTCCAGGTGGATCAAAGTCGTGGCCGACTTTGCCTTAATTCGTTTTGCGGATTATGAACTCGATCCCGCTGCGCGCACGCTCATACAGGGCGGGCGGCAGATTGCGCTCGGTCCCAAGACCTTCGATCTGTTGAAATTCCTGGTTGAGCATCCACACCGAGTGATCTACAAGGAAGAGTTGCTTAGGGCTCTGTGGCCGGAAGCCTTTGTGGATGAGAGCAACCTGGCGCAACATGTTTTCCTGTTGCGCAAAGCTCTGGCAACCAGCGGTTCGCTCGCCCGCGCCATCGTCACAGTCCCGGGCAAGGGATACCAGTTCACGGCGCAGGTGAGCCAGGTTTCACGGGAAGCCGCAATGCGGCCGGGAAGCGGACTGGTGCTCCACGCAGTACAGTCAATTACTCGAGTGGTTGTCGAGGAGGAAACGGAAGCAGAAGATGCAGCGCCGCCTCCGCAGGCGTTGCCCGCTCCGCACAGCGGTGGCCAGGATTGCGACTTCGGCGTGCGTGCGAAATCCTGCCTGGATGCGCTGCGTCACCTGGAGGCATCCCAACGGGTCTGTCGAGGAGCGCCTCGC
>CAYWMR010000535.1:0-3287 GCA_964458965.1 uncultured Occallatibacter sp.
GCGCGGCGGTGCAGGCAGGCGTGCTGGCCGGCGAGGTCAAGGACCTTCTGCTGCTCGACGTGACGCCGCTGACGCTGTCGATTGAGACGCTGGGCGGTGTGGCGACTCCGATGATCCCGCGCAATACCACGATTCCGACCAAGAAGACCGAGACGTTTTCTACGGCATCGGACTCGCAGACCGAAGTTGAAGTGCATGTGCTGCAAGGGGAACGGCCGCTGGCGGCGCAGAACCGGACGCTGGGCAAATTCAAGCTGGGCGGGATTCCGCCGGCGCCGAGAGGCATTCCGCAGATCGAAGTCACATTCGACATCGATGCAAACGGAATTCTGAATGTGACGGCGAAAGACAACGCCACGGGTAAGGACACACGGATCACCATCACTTCCAGCTCGGGCTTGAGCAAGGAAGAAGTGGACCGCATGGCCAAGGACGCCGACGCGCACGCCGCCGAGGACAAGGAGAAGCGCGAGGAGATCGATGCGCGCAACTCGCTGGACGGCATGGTCTACAACATCGAGAAGATGTTGAAGGATAACTCCGAGAAGATCCAGGGTCCGGAGAAGGAAGAGGTCGAGTCGGTTCTGGCCGATTCGAAGAAGGTGCTGGAGGGCACGCCCTCTTCAAAGGAGCTGAGGGACCAGCACGAGAAGCTGACCAGGGCCAGCCACAAGCTTGCCGAGGTGCTTTACAAGGCGAACGCAGCTTCGGCTGCTTCGACGCCTCCGGTCACCGGGGAACCCGGGGCGGAGCAGAAGAAGGACGAAGGCGTGATCGACGCCGAGTATGTGGACGTGGAAGACAAGAAGTAGGACTGGCCGTCCAGGCGTACCCGCCTGACGGCGGAAAAACTTGAGGGGTGGGCGACGAATCGTTGCCCACCCCGAACTTATTTCTCAACACACGCTGTCATCCTGAGCGGAGCGCAGCGGAGTCGAAGGATCTGCGGTTTGTCGGCAGGACCGAGAACACAAACGGAGATAGGCAGATGGGACAGTTCGATTCGCCCACGGAAGCAGCACTTGCCCGCATCAAGAGTGAAGGCCTCTCGTCGTCGCCAGTGGATGGCAATGTTGAAAAAGCTGCGACTCTCGGCGGAATAATTCTGGAAGCGATAGGTTTCGCTGGCGCCTCCTGTTCCGTCAAGTTTCTCCCCACGCTCAAAAGCCTCCCTGTGAACAAAGACGAGGGCAATCTCATCTATTTCGGGGAGGCGCTTGTCGACGATATTCGGCGCTTGTATCGGCTTTACGAAGGGTTAAAGCGTCAGTTCGATGAGCGCATAGACTCTCCGGAATTCAGCAATGCGGTTGCGAACGCGACACTACATATCACCCGTACGAACATCGAAGGCCGGCTCAAGCGGCTTGCAAATCTAATCGCCAACGGCGTGAGAGAGAACGAATTGGAGACTGAAAGTCTTGATGACATGATGCGGGGAGCGGTTGAACTGAGTGAAGCGGATATTGCCCTACTGAAGCAAATCTACGACCTCGAGTTTATAGCCCTCCGGGATTCTGGGTCTAGCGATAGGGACCGTCTGTCGCGGATTACCGACTTGTGGATAGCAAGAACCAAGATAGCAGCCGAGAGGGGAGGGATTGATTTGGCAAAGAGCAGAGGGTCAATCGCGCGACTTGAAGCACACGCATTCGTTCAATTGAGAACACCAGGCTTTGGTTCCGGGGCTGAAATTGTGGTGTTGCTGGATGACGGCGCGAAATTCTACGAACGCCTCCAGGAGATTGCAGCGTAGATGGCAGGAATCATTGTTTGGCGCACCGCTAGAGCCGCGCCTATACTGAGCAAATAGCGGCGCAGAGTGGAGGTTCATGTGGACTATTCGCAGATCATCACCATCGAACCCGGCAAGCGGAGCGGCAAGCCCTGCATCCGCGGGTTGCGGATTACCGTTTACGACGTGCTTGGTTATATGGCCGCGGGCATGACACAGACGGAGATTCTGGAGGATTTCCCGGACCTGACTGAGACGGATATCCGTGCTTGCCTGGCCTTTGCCGCAGATGGTGAACGTAGGTTTGAGATTGTCACGTCGTGAAACTTCTCTTCGATGAGAATCTGTCGCATCGACTGCCGCAAGTGCTTGCCGACCTCTATCCGGGATCGGTTCACTTGCGGGATTGTGGCCTTCGAGGGGCTTCCGATGTGAGAATCTGGCAGTATGCGCAGGAGAACGGATTTGCGATCCTTTCCAAAGACTCGGACTTTGCTCAACGAAGTTCATTGCTGGGCAGTCCACCCAAGGTGATTTGGCTGCGCATTGGGAATTGCACCACTACGCGAGCCGACTTCATTCTTCGCAATGCGGCGCCGCGAATTCAAGCGTTTCTGTCCAGCGATGAGGACTGCCTTATTTATGGTCATCCTCGACTGAGCGTGGGCGATTAGACAATGCTGCCAGCAATTGTTGATTATCACTTTGGAGAACCGGCGATGAGCATTCCGCGTAAACACGATCGGAGAGGGGTACCGATCCATCCGGGGGAGTTCTTGCGTGAGGATTTTCTTGTGCCGCTGGGACTTTCGGCCAATGCTTTGGCCCTTGCATTGCGAGTACCGGTTACGCGGATCTCGGAGATTTTGCGCGAGCGCCGGGGAATTACAGCGGACACGGCGCTCCGCATGGCGCGGTACTTTGGCACAACGCCGGACTTTTGGATGAAGATGCAAATGTCTTACGACCTTGCGGTGGCCAGCCGGGAAGTGAAGGCCCGGATCGAGGTGGAGATCTTTCCAGCGCCGCGAACGGAAAACGGGAATTTGAAGGCTCGACAGATTGCTTGAGCGAAGACTTCTTAACGAGGAATTGAGTCCAAACAACATATGCCCACGACACAAAACAAAGACTACTACGGCACGCTTGGCGTGAAGAAAACGGCTACGGCGGAGGAGATTCGCAAAGCCTTCCGCAAGGCTGCGCGGCGGTATCACCCGGACGTGAACCCGGGAGATAAAAAGGCCGAGGAGAAGTTCAAGGAGATCTCCGAGGCCAACGACGTGCTGAGCGATGACAAGAAGCGGAAGATCTACGACCAGGTGGGCTTCTACTCCGACCAGATCGACCCGGCGCAGGCTGAGGCTTATGCGCGGCAGCAGGGCGCGGGCGGGCGTCCGCCGGTGGACTTCGACGGCTTCGATTTCTCCGGATTCCAGGGCGCCGGCGGCCAGGCTGGCCAGCAGGCGGGGCCTGGTTCGTCGTCCTGGGGCAGCTTCAAAGACATCTTCTCCGGCATCTTTTCCGGAGCCCAGCAGCAGCAACGGCCGCG
>CAYWMR010000536.1:0-3271 GCA_964458965.1 uncultured Occallatibacter sp.
GGTCTTTTAGATAATTTTGAACGAAAATCTGTCGAATCTTCGGCCTTGCCCGCAATTTTTTTTAAGGCCGGGGCGTGAACGATTCCAACGAGGACTTGAAATCCCGACAGAAACGGTCGTATACTGAATACGGACCGAAGAAGTCGGATATTGAATGCTCAAGCTGACCAAGAAAGCCGATTACGGGTTGATGGCGCTCAAATACCTTGCCGAGCACCCGGAGACGACTGCGCTCAGCGCCAAGGATGTTGCCGACGCCTATGGCATTCCAGCACAGTTGCTGGCCAAGATTCTGCAACTGCTGACAAAGAATGGTTTGCTGCGTTCGCACGCCGGGATGAACGGCGGCTACTCCCTGGCGCGGGATGCGCGCAAGATTTCGGCCTACGAAGTAATTCTCGCCATCGACGGGCCGTTTTTCATTACTTCCTGCACCAAGGGCGCAAAATCCTGCGAGCTGACGCCGAGTTGCACCATCAAGGAACCGTTGGCGCGAGTGAACGACACGATCGCCGGAGTACTGAAGAGCATCAGCATTCAAGATTTGGCGGAGCACGAACAACCCGCGACCCGCGCGCAGGGCGCTCCAGTTCACGCCGCCCAGGGGTTGGTTGCACTGACCTTGTAGCAACAAGTTTTCCTCTCCGCTATATGCGGAGCAAAGCATTGAAGAGGATGGAGACCAGAATGAGTACCGTTGCAAGCAATGTGGAAGTGCCGGCAGGCTTGAGCCTGCCGATCTACATGGACAATCACGCTACCAGCCCGCTCGATCCGCGGGTTCTGGAGGCGATGCTGCCTTACTTCACCACCAAGTTCGGGAACGCGGCCAGCCGGAACCACTCGTTTGGTTGGGAAGCTGAGCAGGCCGTCGAGACCGCGCGCGAGCAGATTGCCAGGCTGATCGGCGCCACCGCCAAGGAGATCATCTTCACCTCCGGCGCAACCGAGTCGAACAATTTGGCCATCAAGGGCATCGCGGAGATGTATCGCGAGCGCGGCAACCACATCATCACCCAGGTGACCGAGCACAAGGCGATTCTGGACACCTGCAAGCGGCTGGAAAAGTACGGCTATCGCGTCACGTATCTTCCCGTCAAGGCAGACGGGCTCATTGATCTCGACGACCTGAGACGCGCCATCGACGACAAGACCATCCTTGTCTCGATCATGGCGGCCAATAACGAGATCGGCGTGCTGCAGCCTATTCGCGAAATCGGCAAGCTCTGTCATGAAAAGGGCGTCATCTTCCACACCGATGCGGTGCAGGCGGTAGGCAAGGTCCCGGTCAACGTCATCGCCGACAACATCGATGTTCTTTCGCTTTCGGGACACAAGATCTACGGCCCCAAGGGCGTGGGCGCTTTGTATGTACGCCGGCGCAATCCGCGGGTTCAAATCGCGGCTCAGATCGACGGCGGCGGCCACGAGCGCGGAATGCGGTCCGGCACCTTGAATGTGCCCGGCATTGTGGGCCTGGGCAAAGCGTGCGAAATTGCCCGTGAGGAGATGGATACAGAGGCAGCCTACTTGCGCGGCTTGCGCGACCGGTTGAAGGCCAAGCTGGAGTCCGAACTCGACTACATCCATGTGAATGGCTCATGGGAGCACAGGCTGCCGGGCAACCTGAACATGAGCTTTGTGTATGTCGAGGGTGAGTCGCTGCTGATGGGCATCAACGACGTAGCGGTCTCCAGCGGTTCGGCCTGCACTTCGGCCACACTCGAGCCGTCTTATGTGCTTAAGGCATTGGGACTGGGCGACGATGTTGCGCACAGTTCAATAAGATTCGGATTGGGCCGCTTCAACACCCAGGTCGAAGTGGACTACGTGGCCGACAAGGTCATCGACATCGTGAAAAAGCTTCGTGAGCTCTCACCGTTGTACGAGATGGTGAAAGAGGGTATTGACCTGACCAAGATTCAATGGGCAGCGCATTAAGAGCAAGTTGTCAGTTCACAGTTCTTAGTTCACAGTTGAGAGGCACAAACTGACGAACGGGGAACTGTGAACTACGAACTGTGAACTACGAACTAAGAACTGCTTTACGCGGCTTCCCCGCAGAGGAGACAGACCATGGCATACAGCGATCAGGTAATCGACCACTACAACAACCCCCGCAACGTGGGCACGCTTGACAAGGCCTCGACGGAAGTCGGCACCGGCCTGGTGGGCGCGCCGGAGTGCGGCGATGTGATGCGGCTGCAAATCCGTGTCAATCCTGAGACACAGGTTATCGAAGAGGCCAAGTTCAAGACCTTTGGCTGCGGCTCTGCCATTGCCAGCTCTTCGCTGGCCACGGAGTGGATCAAGGGGCGCACGGTAAACGACGCACTCGCTATCAAGAACACCGATATTGTGAAGGAACTGTCGCTGCCGCCAGTGAAGATTCACTGTTCGGTGCTGGCCGAAGATGCCATTCGCGCAGCCATCGGCGACTGGAAGAAGAAGAACGGGGTTGCGGCGACAGAGATGGCTGCTGGCGCAACAACGGCAGCACACTAAGAGGTTTCCCCTTTCCTGCCGGGTGGCGCGGCTGAGACCGCGCCGCCTCGAATGCTGGAATCTGGGAATGAGAAGGCAATGATGTCGAACATGGTGACAATTGAATCGAAGCCGGCAGAAGGCGCGTTTGCGGCGTCTGCGAAGCCGGCGCCCGCCGCAAGCGGAGTCGGCCCCACCGCAGGCGGGTTGCAGGTTACTGACCGCGCCATCCAGCGCATTCGGATCGCAATGGCCAAGGAGGGCGTCTCGCCGCAAGAGGGCGGATTGCGCCTCGGCGTGATGGGCGGCGGTTGCTCTGGGCTTTCCTATTCCATCAAGTTCGACACGTGTCCGCGCGAGCGGGACCGCATTTACGACTTCGACGGTGTGCGTGTCTTTGTCGATCCAAAATCGTTCCTCTACCTTCACGGCATGACGCTGGACTACGAAGAGACCCTCATGCGGCAAGGATTCAACTTCATCAATCCGAACTCCACGCGCTCCTGCGGCTGCGGTTCGTCGTTCTCGTCGTAGGGTTTGTTTCGCAAGAGTTCCATTATGCTCAAAGTCATCGATACCGCGGTTCCTATTGCGTGTTGGTCCTGTTCCATCGGGCACACCGACTCCACGCTGTTTTGTCCGCACTGCAGCAAGATTCAGCCTCCGCCGGGAGGCGATTTTTTTCGGGTGTTTGGTTTAGAGCGCGCGTTCCAGGTCGATCTTGCAGCGCTCGAGCATGAGTTTCATCGCCTCAGCCGCAAGGTGCATCCCGACCGTTTTGCCCGCG
>CAYWMR010000537.1:0-3267 GCA_964458965.1 uncultured Occallatibacter sp.
CCTCAGACAAGAGTATAGGGGAATTGGCCAACTATGCCAAAACTAGCCCGCTAGAGGTTTCTGTTCACAGCGTCAGCGCGTGCTCAACTCCCACTCTTGAGGGGAATCCTGAAGCTCGGACCCATGCCACGCCTTCCTTCTCTCAATCCGCGTTATCTTCGTCGATCTTTGCGAATAGCTCGGGAAGGGATAAATAGATGGGCGAGTTGGCGACCTCCAGCCGCTCCTTGCGAACCCAGCTTCCGTCGCTGCAATCCCAGCCAGCGCGCGTTTCCGGTTCTACAACCCAGAGGTTGGGTACGCCGAAACTTGCGAAGTTCCTCAGCCTCTCATCAATGCGGGAACGCCTATCTTCAGGGGACAGAACTTCGATGGCAATAAGCTGCGGTTTGGTGAAAACCTGCTCAATGGGGATGTCACGGGAGAAAACGCATACGTCGGGAATCCGCACCTTGCTGTCAGCTACTCTGGTCCTCTGCTCCTGAATCGACCGTATGCGCCACTCTTTCCCATGCTGGTAAAACCAGATCTGAATCGCCTGCTGGGCCACGTTGTGATCGTACTCACCCACGTTCCGATCCTCCAGAACCCCGTCGACGTAATCGACGTCCGGCTCATAAGAGGTGGTCAGGTAGGTATCAATTGAAATCTGTGTGGCTGTTCCCATCTTCCCCGCCCCTTTCCCGCTCCGCTCCGACTTGCCTCTCATCTTACCGCAAATCTGCTTGCCGGCATCAAACGCGGCAGAAGACGCCGGTCAGGAGCCTGACCTAAGAGCCTTCCGAGAGGTCCCGCCTCGATCGCCCTGGAACCTCACTGCCCCACCAGCACGCCCTTGGCCAGCATTTGCCGAATCCCCCTCAGCGCCTGCCGCGTTCGCTCCTCGTTTTCAATCAGCGCGAAACGCACATGCCCGTCGCCGTAGTCGCCGAAACCTATGCCTGGCGACACGGCCACCTTGGCCTCGGTCAGCAGCAGCTTTGAGAACTCGAGCGAACCGAGCTTGCGGTATTGCTCTGGGATCTGCGCCCAGACGAACATGGTCGCCTTGGGCAGCGCCACCGGCCAGCCAGCCTTGTTCAGCCCCTCCACCAGCACATTGCGCCGGCTGCGGTAGTTCTCGCAAATCTCATGAACGCACTCCTGCGGGCCTTCGAGCGCGGCAATGGAAGCAACCTGGATGGGCGTGAATGTGCCGTAGTCGAAGTAGCTCTTAAGGCGCGCCAGGGCCGAGACCAGCACCGGGTTGCCCACCATGAATCCCACCCGCCAGCCGGGCATGTTGTAGCTCTTGCTCAGGGTGAAGAACTCCACCGCAACGTCTTTTGCGCCGGGAACTTCAAGCACGCTCGGCGGCTTGTAGCCGTCGAAGGCGATATCCGCGTAGGCCAGATCCTGAATCAGATGGAAGCCATACTCGCGGGCCAACTCGACGAGGCGGGCCAGGAACGGCAAGTCGACGCACTCGGTTGTCGGATTCGACGGAAAATTGACGATCAGCGCTTTGGGCCGCGGAACCATGCGCGGAATCAGATCCTCAAGCTGCGCCAGGAATTTTTCCTGGTCGTGGACGGGTACGCTTACCACGTGCGCCCCCGCAATCACCGGCCCATAGATATGAATGGGATAGCTGGGATTGGGTACCAGCACCGTGTCGCGCGAATCCAGAATCGCCAGGCAAAGATGGGCGATTCCCTCCTTGGACCCAATGGTGACAATGGCCTCGGTCTCCGGGTCGAGGTCGACGTTGTAGCGCGTCTTGTACCACGTGCAGACGGCCCTGCGCAGCCGTGGCAGCCCTCGCGAAACCGAGTAGCGGTGCGTCGCCGGCTTCAGCGCCGCCTCCACCAGCTTGTCCACAATGTGCTTCGGTGTGGCCCCATCGGGATTGCCCATCCCGAAGTCGATGATGTCTTCGCCGCGGTGGCGCGCGGCCTTCTTCATGGCATCGGTAATGTTAAACACATAAGGCGGTAGGCGCTGAATACGACTGAACTCTTCCATAATGACTCCATTATCAATCGCGAGCAGGCGGCGGAATGTGACCAATGACCGGGAATCAGGCGCAAATGGACCTGATTTGGAACTGTTTGTCTGGGTTTTGGGATGGGAAAAGCAGGTAACTAGGCGGCGCGAGCCGCCGCTGCACGGGCCGCGAGCGCGCTGAAATCGTGCGAAGGCGTGAGGGCGCGAGGCCGGGATGCGATAGGCATAAAGGAATTATAGCGTGGCTTGTTCCAAGCGAGAAAGCATAGCGCCCACGATTCCTATTCCGCGGCGCCGGCTCGAACCCATACCATCCCCAATTTCGCAGCCTGGTCCCTTTTGACCAGCTTTCCGCACCGCCAGTGGCAAAAATAAAGCTGGGAGAAGTACGCCTGCGCGAGCTGGCTGCAATTGTTTCCGTCGGCGGGAAACACGGCCTGGATATCTCCACCTCAAACTCACCCGCGTTCTTCTCCCATAAAGGGACCCAATGAACGCCCTCCTGATTTACCCTGAATTCCCTGATACATACTGGAGCTTCAAACACGCTCTCAACTTCCTGGGCAAGCATGCCGCTCAGCCTCCTCTGGGACTGATGACCGTAGCTGCCCTGCTGCCGGCAAGCTGGAACAAGCGTCTGATCGACACCAACGTGGAGCGCCTGCGCGACCGCGACCTGGCCTGGGCCGATGTGGTGCTGCTCAGTGGCATGCACATCCAGCGCGACTCTCTGGCGGCTATCGTCGACCGCTGCCGCGCGCGCGGGTTGCGCACCGTTGTGGGCGGACCCATCGCAAGCAGCCTCTCTTTTGCCGACCTAAAGGCCGACCACGTCGTCATTGGCGAGTCAGAAGCCCTCATCGGCGATCTCGCCCTCCACCTGGAGCAAGGCACTGCGAAGCCCATTTATCAAGCCGCCGAACGGCCTGAAATGACCACCAGCCCCCTGCCCGACCTGAGCCTGATCAAGATGCACCGCTACTCCACCATGGCGGTGCAATACTCGCGCGGCTGCCCATTCAACTGCGAGTTCTGCGACATCATTGAGATTTACGGTCGCCGCCCGCGCACCAAGGCCGTGGCCCAGGTGCTGGCTGAGCTTGACCAGTTATTCGCTGCCGGATGGCGTGAAGCGGTATTCATCGTCGACGACAACTTCATCGGCAACAAGGCCCGCGCCAGGGAGCTATGCGTGGCCCTGGCCCAGTGGCGCAGCCAACACAAGAAGAGCTTTGACTTCCTCACCGAAGCCTCGCTCAACCTGGCAGACGATCCGGAGCT
>CAYWMR010000538.1:0-3253 GCA_964458965.1 uncultured Occallatibacter sp.
CAGGTCCCCAACGCAGAGCGGCGTCTGGTGCGCTATGGATGGCTGCGAATCCTGTTATCAAATGCTCAGGATAAAGACAAAGTCGAAGATACCAGCAAGGCCAAACCGGTAACCGGCGCAAACCCGGATCAAGCCCTCGCCGGCGTTCTCCCGCCCCCCAAAACAACCACGCAACAGTTGCAGGATGCGCTGGTTCGCCTCCGCCATGATATTGCCCAGGACGGCTCCGCGGCTGCCGCGCCCCCCGCCCACACTGCCGAGCGCGAAGCCATGAAGCAGGTGCTTGCAGGCCGTGAATTCAGCAAGCTGGAAGCGCCCTCCCCGCTGGACAGGCTTGAGGAGAAGGTGGGCACATGGCTCAACCAGCTTTTTGAGACCGCGGCAAGGTTCGGCGCTCGCTCGCCATGGATTGGCCAGGCACTGATTTGGGGATTCGTTCTGGCAGTCTGCACCGGCCTCGTATGGGGGCTCATACAGTTAGAGAAGCGGTGGCGCGTCCGGTTGACGCCTGACTTCGCCATTCCAGCCGCAACCGCCGCCTCGGCCCGCGAGTGGCAGCTATGGCTTGCAGACGCGCGCAAAGCCGCCGCCGCCGGCCAGTGGCGCGAGGCGATTCACTTCGTCTACTGGGCCGCCATCTCGCGCCTCGAATCCCGGCGGCTGTGGCCGGCCGACCGCGCCCGAACTCCCCGCGAATACCTGGCGCTGGTGGCCGCGACCGATCACCGCCGCCCCGGTCTGGCCACGCTGACCGGTAGCTTTGAGCGCACCTGGTACGGCGGCCGCCCCGCCGCCGAAGACGATTACCGGCGTGCCGAGCAACTGGCCAACGCGCTCATCTCCGGCAGCTCGCCTGCGGCCTCTGGTGGAGGCGCTTCGCAATGAGTTTCCTCTCCACCCTCGACCCAAAAGACCGCAAACTCCTCCTCTGGTTTGTGGGCGTGGGAATTGCGCTTGCAGTCCTGAGCGGCTTCGTGATTCCCGGCGAGAATTCGAACGACAATCCGCTGCCCTCAACTTATCTGTCCGGCCAGCACGGCGCCCGAGCGGCCTACGAGACGCTGCTTCAATCCGGCTACGCAATCGAACGCTGGGAGCGTCCGCTGGGCGAGCTGGCCGCCACCGCGGGACCCGATACCGTGGTCATCTTTGCCGAGCCGTTTTCGCGCAATCCTGAAGACATCAAAGCCATCCGCGCCATTCTCGATCGTGGCGGCCGTGTGCTCTCGACTGGCTTCTGGGGCGGATTCATTCTCCCCGGCGAGGCCAGCGATACGCGGCAGGAGTTTGACTTTTCCGCCTGCAGGCTGGGGCCTGAGGGCATCGATCCACTCTCCGGCACCGGCGAAGTGTGGATGGTCCCTGAAGCCACCTGGCAGGTTGGAGATCCCACCCATCGCGTCGAATACAGTTGCGCCGGCCATCCGGCGGTGGTGGAGTTTGACTGGGGCAAGGGCCACGCGGTGTGGTGGGCCAGCGCAACGCCGCTTGAGAACGGCTCCCTGGCCCGCGCCAACAATCTCGACCTGCTGCTCAATTCGCTCGGGCCCCGCGACGCCCACCATTTCTACTGGGATGAGTCGCTGCACGGCGATATCCGCTCCGATTGGAGCTACGCTTCAGGCCCCGCGCTCACCATGTTGCAAATCAGCCTGCCGGTCCTTGGCCTGCTCATAGTCTTCAGCTTCAGCCGCCGCAGCGGCCCGGTCCGCGACTTGCCCACTCCCCCGCGCGCCATGCCCGTCGAGTTTCTCATGGCTCTCGGATCGCTCTACCGCAACGCCGATGCATCGTCCACCGCGGTTGCCATAGCTTGGGAGCGATTTCGCCGCCGCGCCCTGCAACTTTGCGGCCTTAAAGGAAGCCAGATGAACGCGGCCGACCTGGCCGCCCTCATTCGCCGCCGCTCTCCAGCCTCCGATCCCAGCCTCGAAACCGACCTCGCCGCCTGCGAAGCAACCCTGCGCACCGATACCATCGCCCCTCGCGAGGCCCTCAAGCTGATCCAAACCCTCCACCGTCACCTGGAAAAGCTCGTGTCCGCCGTAAAACCGGGCCCCCAGGCCGCAACAATCGAAGATACTTATTCCATGCCAAAGGAAAGCGCTTGATGAGCCAGGAACCGTACCCCATTGAATCGCAGCCGCCGTCTTCTCTTCACGCCACCAGCCAGTTAATCGCACACTCGCGCTCGGAATTGGGCCGCGTAATCTCCGGCCAGGCCGAAGTGATCGAGGAGGTGCTGATCGCTGTCCTGTGCCAGGGCCATGCCCTGCTTGAAGGTGTGCCCGGCATTGCAAAAACGCTGATCGTCAAAGCCCTGGGCCGTCTCACTGGCCTCGGCTTCCAGCGCGTGCAGGCCACGCCCGACCTCATGCCGGCCGACATTCTCGGCACCACCATTCTGCGTCCCGGTTCTGAGAACTTCAGCTTTCACCCCGGCCCCGTCTTTACCGACCTGCTCCTCGTAGACGAAATCAACCGCATGCCCCCGCGCACCCAGGCCGCGCTCCTCGAATGTATGGAAGAGCGCCAGGTCACCTCCGACGGCACTCGCCGCCCCCTGCCCGTGTGGTTCACGGTCTTCGCAACCCAGAACCCGGTCGACTTCGAAGGAACGTATCCCCTGCCCGAAGCCCAGTTGGATCGCTTTCTGCTCAAGATTCGCGTTGCCTATCCGTCCGAGGTCGAGGAGTTGCAGATTCTCGAGCGCCATCACGGCGGCACCGGCGCTGGCCTTTTGGAGGACACGGCAATCGTCCCTATTCCCGACGGCCTGCTGGCTTCCGCGCGTGCCGAGGTCCGCGCCATAAGAATCGAGCCGGAGCTTTACGGCTACATTCTTTCCCTGGCCCGCCGCAGCCGAGAGTGGCCCACGCTCACTCTGGGCGCAAGTCCCCGCGCCGCCCTCAGCCTCATGCGCGTAGCCCAGGCAACGGCCGCATTCGATGGCCGCGATTACCTGGTTCCCGACGACGTCAAGCGCGCGGTTCTGCCAGTCCTGCGCCATCGCGTAATGCTAAAGCCCGAAGCCGAGCTGGAGGGCTTCGACGCCGACCGCGTCCTCTCCGACCTGATCGCCGCAGTGCCCGTGCCAAGGCAATAATCTTCGGTAGTGGGTCACTTTGAAGGGTATGAGCTTCACATGTTGCAGAAAAACTCATCCGGGCGGTAGGCTGGGGATTCATCCCCGGCATCAAGCCAATCAAATCAACGTGGGCTTCAGCCCCTGAGGTATGCCACCGGCTTCGCC
>CAYWMR010000539.1:0-3236 GCA_964458965.1 uncultured Occallatibacter sp.
ATAATGAAACCGCCGCCGATGGAAAAGAATGTTCGCTCGTCCACCACCACGCCCGTCGCATCGAACGCAGTAAGGCGCAAACCATTGGGATGTTGCGTGGTTGCTCCGGGCGGGAACATGATAGTGCGCTCAAAGACAAGATCGGAAGCTTCATTGAACGGAATAGACCGCTCGCCCGCCAGCCCAATCTTCTGCGAAGCTCGAATGCCGGCGACAGTAGATTCGATTACCGCTGGATCAATGTTCGCCGGCTCGTTTCCTGAGAGGCCCAACAGCACCGCGCGGTCAGTAGCGTGACCCAGGCCGGTCAGCGCAAGCGAACCATACAGCGTCGCCTTCACTCGAGCCACCTTGTCAGCACGCCGCGGGGCGAAAGCTCGCGTGCAAAGCGGCAAGCCGCGCGCATGGGCCCCATGGTATGCGAGCTCGAAGGGCCGACACCGATCTTGTACAGGTCGAAGAGACTCGTGGTCACGGATGAAATTGTAGGCCAATTTCACTCGAAGTGTCCCACGACCCTGTTGCGGAGCTTCGAATGCAGTTTTACTGCGCCAAAAGTTCGCTGCCTTCAATTCACAGTTGGACGAGGGCTGGCCGCATGATGGGTTCGCTTCACGTGATACATGGCAATGTCGGCATCGTTGAGCAGTTTCTCGAGGGTGAAGTCCTTGCACGCGGTGCAACGCACCACGCCGATGCTCATGGAAAGCTGAATGCCGTCGGCGCATCCGCGGTTGGAACGCGCAATGCCATTCTGAAGCCGCTGGCGAAGATGGTCGTGAGTCTGCATCATGGTTCCGAAGACCACAAACTCATCTCCGCCGATGCGGGCCACGACGTCGATTTCGCGAAACGTTTCGCGAAGCACCTGCGCGGCCCGCGTCAGCAGCCGGTCGCCGGCCTCGTGCCCCAACCGGTCATTGATGGATTTGAGTCCGTCCACATCGGCAAGTAAAAGCTCGGCAGTCTTTCCTGAACGATGCGCCTCCCGCAATTGTTGATGTGCCATCAGCAGAAAGCCGCGGCGATTGTAGAGGCCGGTCAGTTCATCGGTGAGCGAAAGCCGGCTGATCTCCCGGTTGGCTGTCTCCAACTCCGCGGTCCGCTCGTAAACCCGTTGTTCCATCTCCGCGTGGATGCGCACACTCTCCAGCGCCACAGCGGTTGTGCCGGCCAGGGCCTTCATCAGCCTCATCTGCTCCGGGGTAGGCAAGGTCTTGGTGGCCCAATAGTTTCCTATGGCGCCCACCGGCTGTTCGCTGCGAATTGGAACCATGGCCAGGCTTTGAACAAACGTCCGGCGATAGACGTCCGCCGGAATCCGCTCATCGGCGAAGACATCCTCGATCAGCACCGGTTCGCAGTGCTTCATTGACCAGCCGCTGATGCACATGCTCATGGGAAACCGCGAGCCCTTCCAAAGCGGGGCAATGGCATCCTCATCGGCGTAATAGCACTGCTCGCCTTCGCGCAGTACGAAGGTTGCGCCGTCCGAGCCGGTCAGAACCCGGGCGGCACGGCGGACAATCTCCATGATTCTGGGTAGATCGCGGGCCAAAGACAAGTCCTGGACCACCTGAATCAGGTATTCCATGCCCTTGGTGTATGCACAGTAATCCGCCTCTGGGTTGCAAATCGCAACCATAGCTAGGTTCTCAACGGACATCCGTAACCTCTGGGGATAATTTGAGGGCCCGATAGAAGGGGAGGGTTGCTTGTTGAAACAAATTATAGCAACGGGATTGCAAATTAGTAACAAGAAAAACAACAGGGATGCGGGAATTCTCCCTACGCCGTGCTAGGTGGAATCCAGTCTGAAACCTGCGAACGGGATTCCTGGATTTGTCTGCGCAAACGCGACTGACCGGCGTCACACTCCCGCGCGGCTGGCGATGCTACACTCCATGCTGCTTTCAATCATGCTATTCAAGGCTCTCAGCGCGGCTGTCTATGGCATCGACGCCAACCTCATCGACGTGGAGGTGGACTATAGCGGCGTGGTCATGGACAAGGACGTGTTCCACACCGTGGGCTTGCCCGACGCCGCGGTGCGCGAGAGCCGCGACCGCGTTCGCGCCGCCATTAAAAACTCCGGCTACATGATTCCGCCAACCTTTATTACCATCAATCTTGCGCCGGCGGATATGAAAAAGGAAGGCGCGGGGTTTGATTTGCCCATCGCCGTGGGCATCCTGGGTGCTTACGGGGCGCTCAGGAACAACGACCTGAGCCAATTTCTGCTGGTGGGCGAACTGGGCCTCGACGGCGCTGTTCGCGGTGTGCCGGGAATGTTGCCGATCGCCATTTTGGCGCGCGAAAAGAAGATTCCCAACCTGATTGTTCCCCTCGCCAATGCAGCCGAGGCAGCCGTGGTTGAGGGCGTCAGCGTATACCCCGTCTCCACGCTGCTCGATGTGCTGGAGTTGCTCAACTCCGCCGTCGTCGGGGTTGTTCAGCGCGAGCCGGTGCGCGTGTCCACCGAGGCCTTGCTGGGCGAGTTGCAGCACTTCAGTGTGGACTTCAAGGATGTGCGCGGGCAGCAGACCGCCAAGCGCGCCCTGGAGGTGGCGGCGGCAGGCAGCCATAACATTCTGATGATTGGGCCGCCCGGGTCGGGAAAGACCATGCTGGCCAAGCGCCTCCCGTCAATCCTCGCGCCGCTGACGTTTGAAGAGGCGCTTGAGACCACCAAGATTCACTCCGTAGCTGGGGTTCTGGATGCGGCGGCCGGCCTGGTGACGCAGCGGCCATTCCGTTCCCCGCATCACACCATCTCCGATGCCGGCCTCATTGGCGGCGGCATCATGCCCAGGCCCGGCGAGGTCTCGCTGGCTCACAATGGCCTGTTGTTTCTGGATGAGTTGCCGGAGTTTCCGCGCAACGTGCTCGAAGTGATGCGCCAACCACTTGAAGACCACACCGTCACCATCGCGCGGGCCTCAATGTCGCTCACTTTTCCGGCCCGCTTCATGCTGGCGGCAGCCATGAATCCGTGCCCCTGTGGATACTTCAACGACAAGTCGCGCGAGTGCATGTGTACGCCTCCGATGATCCAACGTTATGTGGCAAAAATCTCCGGGCCGCTGCTGGACCGTATCGACATTCATATCGAGGTTCCGGCCGTGCGTTACAAGGAGCTTCGCGGCGGGGCGGCGGCTGAGGGCTCGGCTGAGATTCGCGGCCGGGTGATGGCCGCGCGCGAGCGGCAGCGGCAGCGGTTCCTCAAGGCCGGCGAG
>CAYWMR010000540.1:0-3212 GCA_964458965.1 uncultured Occallatibacter sp.
AACTGCGCGGATTCGGCGTTTTCAGCGTCCGCGCCCGCAAAACTGGCATCGGCCGCAATCCCCGCACCGGCACCGAGGTCAGCATTGCCCCCGGGAAGGCAGTTCGCTTCAAACCAGGCAAGGAACTCCACTCTCTGGATTCAGACGGCGCGCCGCACGCTTGAGGCTGCATCCATTGCGGCATGCTTCGCGCTGGCCACCTAGCGGCGGGGCAGGCGTCAGTGTGCGCCACGATTGCGGAACCCTATCGGCGCCACGGGTGCTGAGGAACTTGCGGGATCAGACATCGGACTTGAGCGACCCGGTCAGACGCCACACAGCCGCCTGCACTGAATCAGAGGTGGCCGGTGCGTTCTAGTCTCAGGGAGTATGGCCTGCCACTGTTGCTGCTGCTGGTGAGCGTGGCTACCACTACTGTGAACGGCGCGCGGTTCATGCAGAACTTTCTTCAGGGGCTGCCGCCGGTGGTACGCGAGAGCGACCTGTGGCCGTGGGGCTGGATGGCCCGCCATCCGGAGTTCTTCAAAACAGGTTGGGCATTCTCGGCCTCTCTGCTGGGCATTCTTCTCATCCACGAATTCGGCCATTACCTGGCGTGCCGGTGGCACGGGATCAGGTCTACGCTGCCCTGGGTGCTGCCGGCTCCCACACTCAGCGGTACCGCAGGCGCAATTATTCAGATTCGTTCGCAATTTCTTAGCCGTGATGCTCTGATGGATGTGGGAATCTATGGGCCGCTGGCCGGTTATGTGGCATCGGCAGTCACCATTGCGGTTGGATTTACGCTCAGCAATCCGGCTCTGGCCAACGCGCCGGCTGCGCTGGTTCGCTTTGGCGGCGCGCCCCTCACCATTCGGCTGGCGCATGCGATGCTGGCGCACTGGTACCCCTCGCTGCCATCGTTTGAACATCTCATCCCGCATCCTGTTCTGGTTGCAGGCTGGATCGGCCTGTTCATTACGTCGCTGAACCTGATTCCGGGCGGTCAACTGGACGGCGGACACATTTTGTATGCGGTCTCGCCGCGCCTGCACAAGATATTTACCAACTGCCTGCCATTTGTGTTGTTCATCGCCGGAACCGTCTTCTGGGCCGGCTGGATTCTCTGGGGACTGTTTTTGACGATTCCCGCCATGCGCCATCCCAGGGTCGCGCGGCAAACCGAGTTGCACCGTGGGCGACTTGTTCTGGGCGCAATCGGCCTGGGAATCTTTCTGCTGACGTTCACCACCACGCCGTTTTACGACAACTCGCTGCTGCATATCTTTCACGTCAAACTGTTCCATCGGGAGTGGTAACCACCGTGGCGTTTGAGGTTGGGAAACGGTGGCTTGAGGGATGCTCGATCCGGCGACTAACGGCGTATTTCCTTCCAGAGATACCCTGTAGCGTGCTATAGCTTGCGAAGGCATCCCCGATTCACTACGATCTCATGAAAAAAATCCCCAACCTGTTTTTGCTGCTGGTGCCCCTGGTGTGCGGATTCGCGCGCGCGCAGAGCTTCGACCGCGTCGGGGAAATGATTCGAACCGGGCAGCCAGCCTCCGCGTTTGCAACCGCCGCGCAGGCTTTCGGGCAGGAAGACGACATCACTGTGCTCACGGTCAGGAGCGTGGCCACATGACGACTTCGTTGCTTCTTGGTTCAGCGGTGCCGTTCATGCAGAATGTCTTCCCGGCCGTGCCGCTGGTGCAGCAAGTGCAGCACACGCCATTCCTGATCCTCTCTCTGATCGACCTCTGCATGGCCATCGCGTATCTTGCGTTATGGCGGGCCGCGCCCGATTTTCGTGCCTTTCGCACCATGGGCATCTTTTACGTCCTGGTCTTCCTGCAACAGACATTCACGTATTTCGGCGGCATAGTGCCGACACTTTCCATGCGATCCCTGGCGGCCATCGTCCTGATTGAGTTTGCGGGTGACGCAATGCGCATCACACGCCGCAAATGGACCCGCCTTTTCTGGCCTATCTACCTCTTCGTCTCTGTCGCCGTGTGGTTTCCGCCTCTGTTTTTTACCTCCGATTGGCCGTTGCTGGTCTCAGAGATCCCGCTCGGCATTCTCGTCGTCCAGGGCTTCCGCCACGGCAACGCGCGCGACAAACTGATCTCTGCCGCATTTGGCTTCTATCTCATCCTTCGCCCCACACTTTCCACCACTTTGCACAAGTTCCTCGGCATCAATGAAAACTTCACAATCCTGGGTTGGCAGTGGAATTACACCGTTGTTTACCTCACGCTGCTGGGCGCATTGACGCTCACCGTCTTTGTTCGCGAACTGATCAGCGACCGCAGTGAAAAGCAGCGATTGGCCGCCGAACTGGCCGCAAGCCGCGCCGTGCAGCAGATGCTCATCCCCAATGAATCGCGCACAATTCCGGGATTCAGGGTTGAGTCCGTCTACAGGCCCTTCGGCGATGTTGGCGGAGATTTCTTTGAGATGCTTCCACTCGGCGAAGGCAGCGTTCTAGCAGTCATCGGGGATGTGAGCGGCAAGGGCATGCCGGCCGCGATGACGGTTTCATTACTGGTGGGTGCGTTGAGTCTGGCGGTTGAGGCCACCACCAAGCCTGGGGAAATTCTGGCCTCGCTCAACCGGGCACTCACCGGACGCAATCGCGATGGGTTCACCACCTGCCTTGTGGTTCGTATCGATACCCGAGGCAATATGACGGCCGCCAGTGCGGGCCACCTTGCTCCCTACATCGATGGGCGGGAACTGGAAATCGACAACGGTCTTCCCCTGGGCCTTGCGTCCAATGCCGCCTATGCCGAATCCTCATTTGAAATGGCGGCGGGCCAGCAGCTCACTTTGCTCACCGACGGCGTGGTCGAAGCGCGAGACAAAATTGGGGCGCTGTTCGGCTTTGAACGCACAGCGGCTATCTCCCGGGAGTCCGCCGAAGCAGTAGCGCAGGCCGCGCAGGCTTTCGGGCAGGAAGACGACATCACCGTGCTTACGGTCAGGAGCGTGACGGCATGACTCCCGCCTTCCTGGTCATCGCCGGCGTACCGCTGATGCGGCGGCTGTTTCCGCCCATACCCTTGCACGAGCAGATGCTGTTCACGCCGTTCCTGGTCATCGGCACGCTGATGTGCTGCCTGGCGGCGGCCTTCGTGGCACTGTGGCGGGCGGCGCGGGATTATCGCGTCTTCCGCACGCTGGGCGGGTATTACTTCCTTGTCGGAATCGAACAGTTCCTGCGCTATTTG
>CAYWMR010000541.1:0-3205 GCA_964458965.1 uncultured Occallatibacter sp.
AAGGCGGCGATCCACTCGGCGCTGTTTTCGGCCCAGAGCAGGACGCGGTCGCCGGAGCCGATGTTGCGCTGGTCGAGCAGAGCGGCAAAGCGGCCTGCGAGCGAGGCGATTTGGCCGTAGGTAGTGACCCGGCGGCGGTTGCCCTGGTAGCGCACCACGGCGACCTCGCGACCATAGCGGCGGAAGTCGTCGAGGAGTGTGGCCAAATGGTCTCGCATGGGCGCTCCCGGGTGGGTCGGGGGTTTCGGTGTCTGCATTTTAGATGCGGCGCGCGAAGGCTCTGTCACTGTTAAAACACAATCGCATCAAATGCTTGGTGGGGATGGGACGGTTGTGACACTTTTCGCGGGTGACATAGGCCGGACGGCGGGGTGCGGATGCAGCGGGAGTGTTGGATTCCAGCGGAGGAACTTGAGGAATTCAATAGGCATGTTGCTGGGTTAGTCGAGATCTTCAGGAAGTTGACGCACTCTGAAAAAACAATTCAATCCGATCACTTGTCCAGGTTGCGACGCCCGCGCCAAAGAAATCCGTGTCCTCAGTCCAGATTGGACAGTCGAGGAACATTGCAGCAGCGAGGATTGGCCAATCCTGCTCATCTCGTCCAATGAGACGTCGCTGCGCTTGCTGCCGATAGGCGGAGTAGGCTTCGATGCCGACCACTCGCACTATATTGCTCAATGAGTTCAAGACGGCCAGGCCTTCTTCGATGGGGATATTGCGCTTGGGAAGAATTTCAGGCAGATGCTCGCGTGCCTCCTCGAAGGCATAGTCCGGCGCAAAAAACTGAACAGTTCCGCCGTAGCGGACAAGCAAAGCCCGGACACGCTTTCCGAGAACGGCGCGGATGAGTATGTTCGCGTCGAGAACAAGCAACTTAGCGCCCAACGTGGGGCTTCTTCCTCAGCGTCTTGAACTCGTTGACAAGCTCATCTTCGGTTGCGCCAGATGCCGCGATCAAAGCGCTCAATCGTTCCCCTGCCCTTTGCAGCGCTTCGAGGTCAGCCTCATCTGGGCGGCGGCGAGTGGGCACATAGAAGCCGATTGTCTCGCCATGACGCGTGATTGCGACCGGTGTCGGCGACTCGAGGTAGCCGGACAGGTTCTCGCGAAATTCCCGGACTCCAATTCTCTCGGTTTGCATTCTGGCACCCTTTGTGTACACAAGGATAACACAAATTCCAGGGCGGCCTGCGCGGACCGGATAAAGTGAGATTAGGCGAGGATTGGGAATGCTGGTCACTACTCTCTATCGGCCCACTGGCGAGAAGGAAATTGCGTTGATTCGCGCGAGCGGGTGGCGGGTGTTCCCTCCTCGACTGCCTGAACAGCCTATTTTCTACCCGGTGCTGAACGAAGAATATGCGACCAAGATTGCCCGCGACTGGAACACTCGCGACGGCGGAACCGGGTATGTGTTGCGGTTCCGGGTGGAGAGTGAGTATCTGGCTCGATTTCCGGTGCAAACGGCTGGGGCGCGGGTGCATCAGGAGTACTGGATTCCGGCGGGGGAGCTTGAGGAATTCAATCGGCACATTGTTGGGTTGATTGAAATTGTCAGTGAGTTTTCGGGAACAAGAGGATAATCGGAAGTTTCATCTTTCGCTTCCTCTTCGCCGCTGAATCGCGCTATGCTTAAAGCTCCGTGTCCTCCAAGCCTTCCAATCCGACGCAATCCGCTTCCGAACCTTCGTTGAAGAAGCCAGAGGCAGCCGATCCGCTTGCCTGCTTTCATCCGGTGACGGCGGCATGGTTTCGGGCTGTGTTCGACGCGCCTACCGCGCCGCAGCGGATGGGATGGCCGGCGATTGCGCGCGGGGAGAGCGCGCTGATTCTGGCCCCGACGGGGACGGGGAAGACGCTGGCGGCGTTTCTTTGGTGCCTGGACCGGCTGATGCTGACGCCAGTGAACAGTGAACAGTGGACAGTGGACAGTGGTCGCAAGGCGCCTACCAACCCATCTGGCTGCCGGATTGTTTACGTTTCGCCGTTGAAGGCGCTGGCGGTGGATGTGGAGCGGAATCTGCGGTCGCCGCTGGCGGGGATGGCCAACATGGCGCGACGGATGGGAGTGGCGTTCCAAGAGCCGGCGATAAGCGTGCGCACCGGCGACACGCCGCAAAGGGAGCGGGCGCGGTTTGCGCGGCATCCGGCGGAGATTTTGATTACTACGCCGGAGTCGCTTTATCTGCTGCTGACGTCGCAGGCTTCGGAGGCTCTGCGCACCGTGGACACGGTGATTGTGGATGAGATTCATGCGCTGGTGCCTACCAAGCGCGGGGCGCATCTTTCCCTGACATTGGAACGGCTGGAGGCGCTGACCGGGCGACGGTTGCAGCGGATTGGGCTTTCGGCTACGCAGCGGCCGCTGGAAGAGGTGGCGCGGTTCCTCGGTGGGACCGAGGAACAGTTGCCAGTTGTCAGTTGTCAGTTGTCAGTTCCCGCGTCCAAGAATCCTGCGACTTGCGGTGGGGCAGACGGCGCTTGCGCGCCAGAAGAGGCCAACGCTTCCGGCCCTGCGGTGTGGGCGGCGGACCTGGCGGATGCTTCTGCGATCAAGTATCGGCCGGTGACGATTGTGAATGCTAGCGCGCCAAAGCAACTGAAGTTGCGGATTGAGGTGCCTGTGGAGGATATGGCGCGGCTGGGGGAGCAGGAGTATTTGCCCAGTGGACCGGCCTCGCAGGCTCCGCGGCGGGTTTCGATATGGAATGCGATTCATCCGCGGTTGCTGGAGATTATTCGGTCGCGTAACTCTACGATTTTGTTTGTGAACAGCCGGCAGGTGGCGGAGCGGCTGGCGGGGGCTCTGAACGAGCTAGCCGGGGAGGCGATTGCGCGCGCGCATCATGGGTCGCTGGCGGCGGCGCAGCGGTCGGTGATCGAGGAGCAACTGAAGGCGGGGCAGATTCGGGCGCTGTGCGCTACTTCTACGCTGGAGCTGGGTATCGATATGGGCGCGGTGGATTTGGTGATCCAGATCGAAGCGCCTCCTTCGGTGGCCAGCGGGATGCAGCGGATTGGGCGCGCGGGGCACCATGTGGACGCGGTGAGCGAAGGGATTCTGTTTCCCAAGTACAGGGCCGACCTGGTGGCCTGCGCGGCGGTGACGCGGGCGATGCATGAAGGGCACATTGAGTCGACTCGGTATCCGCGCAATCCGCTGGATGTGCTGGCGCAGCAACTGGTGGCGATTGTGGCGCAT
>CAYWMR010000542.1:0-3191 GCA_964458965.1 uncultured Occallatibacter sp.
GGACCGGGAGGTCCACGCGACAGCCGGCCGGGAGGCCGGCGCTACATGTGCTTGCAGCGAGCGGCAACCTTGAGCGAAGCAGGAAATTCACACTCTGCCAACAGGTAAAATGCTTTAGCCGCAGAGTCAGCAGCGCAGGGATCCGCGCAGTCAGCAGCGCGGCGATCCACACAGTCAGCTGCAGCGAACCGGAGAGGGATGGCCGCACGGTTATCGCCTGCACTTTCTATTTGCGAGCATCGGCAAGGGCTGGTGCATCGGCTACGTGGACTTGAATGTCTTCGATTCCGTCGCCCGGAATGTTCACGAATTCCGGAATGTTGACGGCGCGGTTTGCCGCGGTGGCGTTATCGATGAGGATGGCGGGCGAGTCGTTGCCATTCTCGTCGATGTGAGTCAGATACATCTGCGTATAGGGTGACCGGGCTTTGGATGAGAATACCAGCCAGCGCCCGTTGGGAGAGAAGCTGTGCCATGAATTCATGAGCCGCGTGTTGGCCCTGAGCCTGCGCGCCACGCCGCCCTGCGAGGGAATCATGTACAACTGGCTGTCGGGGCGCATCAGTTGGCCGTTCTTGCACTGCACAAATACCAGCCAGCGGCCGTCGGGCGATATCTTGGGGAAGTTATTGCTCATGCCGTTGCCCGAAGCGCCAGGGATGGGCTCGGCCACTCCGCCCTTGCCGTTGTTGAATGGGATGCGGTAAAGATCGTATTGAATCTGCGTTTCGTTCTCATCGAGAGCGTGCAGCGCCCTTCCCTGTCCCGCTGGACGCGGATCGCGGGCCTCGGCGCGGGCAAACACAATGTACTTTCCGTCGGGACTCCACACTCCATCGGTCTGCACATACTTTGGATCGTCGGCCCCGGGCAGCGGAGTTCGCAGGCCGGTGGTGCGGTCGTACCACGCAAGTATGCCGCGCGTGGGATAAAACACCTGCAAGAAGCGATAGTCCAGGAAGTTGGTTACATAGTAGCTATCCAGAAGCTTCAGCGACGGGCCTGCAAAAGTGCTCAGCACGTAGCGGCCGTCCGGTGAAACCTGCGACATGAAACCAACCCTGGTTGTGCCGATCTGGCCGGCGGGGTTCCAGTGAATCATATCCTTGCTTTGGACGGTCATGTGCTTCTGGACGGGCACCACGGCATACAGCCCCTTGTCGTTGGCCGGACCATCGATATCCATGCCAAAGGTTTTGCCGTCGCCTGAGAAGGAATGGCAGTTGCCGCAGGTGGGCATGTCTTTGAGAACGGTGTGGCTCTCGGGTTTGGTGATGTCCCTGAGACGCCAGTGAATGAGATGGATCGCGGTGGGCGCAAGCGGGCTGACCACTCCATTTACGCCGGCCGATGGCATCAGCGGCACATCGCGGTAGAAGATCGGCGCACCTACCGGGTCCTTCGACGTTGTGAACAGAACGCGGGACTGCGAAAAAGCAACGTGGCCTTCGCGATAGCCGGTGATGACCATGGTTGCGGCACCGGAGACCGAATGCGATTGGATGGCGGCCCAGGTAGCCGTGTCCGGAACCCAGGTCCAGGTCGCAGCCTGCTGCAGAGTCAATTTGGGGGGCGAGTTGGAGTCCGCGACGCAGTCCGGATCGATGGCGCCAAGGTGCATCCGCTCTCCCTTTGAAGCAGCGTGGATTGCCGGAGACTTGTCGGCAAACTCGATGTCGATGCTCCAGGAAGTTCCCGCCGCATCCCGCCACAGGAACGTGGGCGGAGTGATGCCGGGCGGAAAGATGGAGCCGTCCTCGGGGTAGTCGATCGAAATAGGCGATAGAATTCGCGGAGCATCCTGCGCCGCATACACCGGTGCGATAAGCCCATGACTGAAGGCGCGAATCTGCAAGGTCACAATGCCTGCAATGAGGGCCACGGAGGCAACGACTGTGAAGAACGCAAGCACCTTGAGCTTTGCCCGTTGCTGAGGCTGGAAATCTGGGAACACAGTTCCTCCATGGAGCCGCAATTTACGAGCCGAGGATCTTGAAAACAAGCTGCGCCTGGTGGAGGATGGCTCAATCGATGGCGCTTGCAATCGAATTGAGCCGCATCCGGTAATTCACAGGCCGCCGTTGGTTTTCAATTGCAGGCCTCAGTGGAGGCGGGGAATCGAGATCTGCAACCTCGATTGGATGGTTTCAAAAACGCAATCCGGCTGTCAAGCCGCGCTCCGGCTCTGGCGCAGCGTGACTAGGTCACTGGCGCGCAACGGTGATGGATGTGAGCGGAATCTCCAGCGTTCCCGCGCGGCTCGATTCGAGATCGTAGATGCCGCTGCGCAGGTAAACATCGCCCCGCGGCGCGTCGATATCGAAGTGCAGCGGGATGCCTGAGGTCTGGGCCATCGCATTCTGCTCGGGCCGGATTTTGAGCCCTATCGTACGCGCCTCCCAGTTCAACGGCTCGCCTGCCTGGCTGTAGGCCACCAGCGCCACTTCGATGTTTCCGCGACGCACGCCGTCGGGCCCTGCTTCCAGCGTCAGGCCCTCGGTTGAGAGCGAGAAGCTGATGGTATAGCGCGTGAATGGCGCCTTCAATGTCGCATTGTCGCCGGCGCGGTTGTCCTCCGGCTCCGGTTGGTGCGCGGCCGGAGCAACCTTCATGCGGTAGCGAAGCTCGGTAAAGTCGGGCATTCCGCGATCCATCATCGGCCGCAGGGGGTCTGACCCAGGAGCTGCTTCGTATTCTCTCAACTCCTTGGGCGTGTCTTCGAAGTAACTGCGGCGGTAGGCTAGCTTGTAACTTCCCGAAACGGACTTTACCTCGATCTTCCGCTCTTTGCCCACTTCACTGTGATTCGCGGGTATATACGCAATGGTGTAATAGCGCGAGCCGTTATCGATGTCAGAGGTGATGGCTCCCAGAAAATTGTTGCTGCCAGAGGTTGCTTTGCCGCCTGTGGCTTTAGCCAGCTCATCTTCGTCGGCCATGTTCAGGCCGTTGTCTTTGAGGTCCTGATTCAGCGAGTCTGCCTGAGCGCCGATGACCGCCGCAAATGGAGCCTGGACCGCCATTTTGGAGGAGCTGACGGTGGCCGGCTGCAAGGACAAGGCGGGGCTCTCCGCGGAGTACAGCGTGTGTGTCGTCAGGCCGCGCGCGTCGATGGGGTAAATGGAGACGCGCGCGCTGGCCAGCATGGCCACGGTCTTCTTCATCCGCTCGTCGTAAGGGCAGCCGCCGTT
>CAYWMR010000543.1:0-1296 GCA_964458965.1 uncultured Occallatibacter sp.
CGAGCCGTATTCGCTCTATGAGTTCTACGGCGCCGTCGGCAGCCTCAACTTCGGCGATTATCCCACCCTCATGAATCCAGTGCTTGGCATCCAGAATCCGAAGAATCCAAAATCGGCCCTGACTGGAAATGCAGGCTCCTTCCGCGGTACCGGCGGCAGCTACATTCCCACCATCGATCCTACCCAGATCGCTATCAACTACGTTTCTCCGGGTTCATCGGGAGTTCCGGTTTCGACCGGCACCAATCCTTCTGACATCTACGAGACCGCGTGGGCTCCCGGCCAGCGCAATCTCTTCCGTCAGGCCGCTCAAAAGCGCCTCGATCTGTCCATCCGCAAGAGTTTCAAGGTGGGCGATAAGGTCGGACTTCAGTATGAATTCAATGTCTTCAACGTCAGCAACACAACCAGTCTCGATGTGCCACTGAATACAGCCCAGATCCGGCAGGCCGACGCTTGCTCAGCCTCCGCGCAGGCGATTTCGTATAACAACTGCGCCTCAGACTACGTAAACTATGGGCAGATCGTTACCAGTAACAGTTCAGCCGATCAGCAGTCCGCCCTGGCCCGGCTGGATCAGATTCCATACTCCAACGGTACCGGCAAGGGCCTCTCCGTTCCGCTCCAGATCCCCGCTTCCACCAACCCCAACTCCCTCTGCACAGCATCAGGCACCGTAACCGGACCCAACAACTCCGTCGGTTGCCCCAACAACGCTTCCACCTTCGGCTCGGTACTCGGCACCATCGGCGGCAACAGAGCCATCACCATGGGTATCCACATCACCTACTAACCTTGCTTCTGAACGAGATGTGCCGCTCGGGGTCCCTTCGGGGACCCCGAGTGTTTTCTGCATGATGTGCGTGGCTCTTTCCGGCGAAAGGATCCATGCGCTCGGCACACGCGCAAATGGCATGCGGGCGCCGGGTGCGCTCACTGGATCCGGTTAAACGAGTTTTCATGCCGTCAAAACAAAAGTTAATGATTGAACAATATTGTGACGAATGAACATTGCAGACACGTTCCTGTTGAAAAGGTGTGGGTAACCCAGTTAAAGTGAACTTCTCCAGAGATTTGTTGTTTTGAACCCCTTTGAAGTACTTGGTGACGAGGTGTACTCATGCTCTGTCCGAAGTGCCAGTCAAGCTCAGTCTCTATTATTCCGGCTGAGATCAGACTTTATCGAAACGGCCCCCGCACGCTTAGCCACCCACCAATGACGCCATCCCCGGATGTCCGGGTCTGCCTGGACTGCGGATGGTCGGAGTTTTCCATTCCGCGTTCCTGGCTTTCCGC
>CAYWMR010000543.1:1396-3184 GCA_964458965.1 uncultured Occallatibacter sp.
AACGGCGCACCTGCCGCGGCGGCTTCGACTCCGGGCCGGCCCTTCGCTTCTTCGCGCTCCACAATGCACACCACGGCGGCAACTATCATGCCGGCCTCGCGGGCAGCCTCGATAGCGTTGATGGTGGAGGCGCCAGTGGTGCAGACGTCGTCGACGATAACTACCCGCGCTCCCTCGCGGCAAAAGCCCTCAATGCGACGCCCGGTGCCGTGAGCCTTCTCGGCCTTGCGGACCAGGAACCCGTGCACCAGAGGCGCGGAGGGATTGGTTTGTGCGCGCCAGGCGCTGGCCGTGGCCACATTGGAAACGATGGGGTCGGCGCCCATCGTCAGTCCGCCCACAGCCTCCGCTACAATGCCATTTTCATTGAGAAGGTCGACGATGGATTCGCCGGTCAGACGTCCGCCTTCGGCGTGGAGCGTAGTGGTGCGGCAGTCGATGTAGTAATCGCTGGTTGCCCCGGAGGAGAGCTTGAACTGGCCGAGACGGAAGCTGATTCGGGCCAGAAGAGAGAGCAGTTGCTGGGCGTGGTTCGAGGTGGTCATCGAGACGATTGTAGCCGGTTGCCTCGCCTCGAACTACCTGCGTCTGATCGCCCAGCTGAAAACTGCTCCCACAGCAGCGCCAACCGCAAACGTAATCGCAATCGTCTGCAGCGGGTGCCGCTTAACGCTTCTCGTGGTGTCTTCCAGGAATTCTTCGGCCGCTTCGCTGCCTTGCTTCACTGCGCGCCTGGCTACTTTCACTGCTCGCCTGGCTCCTCCCAGGCCATCCTGAAATGCGTCGGCAACGGCGCCGGTTGCGCGCGAGGCCTGTTGAACAGTTTCTTCGAAGAAGTCCGTTGCTTGTGCCACTACAGTTTGTGCCATGCCAACCTCCTGTGCCCTTTGCGGGCATGTAATGAAGCGCTCAACGGTTAGTTGTCGAGGGCCTTTTCAAGGCGCCCAACCAGTTTTTGTCCCTTGCCAACAATCTTTTCCGCGCTTCCAGAGCTTTCCAGATCCGGATTGTTCGTCAATTTTCCGGCGGTCTCTTTGATCTTCCCTTTTACTTCGTGGATGGTGCCCTCGGCCCGATCCTGTGTGCTCGGTTTCATGAATCTCTCCTCTGTGTCACAAGGCTCTCTCCTGCAAATGCCCCGTGAATCACAAGTATTGAACGTTCGACTTCGCGAGTCTGGTTACAATTGATCGCCTCGCCGATTGCAGCCTTTGCCGCGTCACAGCGCTTCCAGAATTGGGTGCGCCGGTTCAGAAAAAGGTTGTTTTTGGGGCGTGGGCTGACTGTTCCGCAGCGATGCCCCGGATGGGCCACGAGCTTCGCATCAGTTGGCCGGCTTCTGTTCCTGCGTTCGCGTGACGCGGTAGATCACGAAGCGGCCGTTCTCTCTCCTGTGGTAGTAGAGGGAGAGTTCATCGGGCGACAGGGTTGGCCCCTCGACGAATCCTGTGATCGCGGAAAGCCGCAGCGGCTCTTGAAACGGCTGCGTCTTGTCCCCTCGCCGTGCCATGTAGATCGCCGGCCCCTGCGCCCCAACGCGGGTAAAAAAGATCTCGCATTCCGAAGCTGAGGTAGCTGGCGCGTAGTTCAATCGATCGGTGTTGACGCTCTTCAGGATGGATGCGCTTGCAGGCTCCCTGACGAAGGTATTGCCGCTTCGATGCGCGAACAGGATGCGGGCGGTTTTGGGTTGGCCGAAGATGCTGAACTGGCTCTCGACAAAGTAGAGCGTGTTCCCGTCAGCACTGATCTCCGCGTCGAAGTTGACGATGCCCGGTTTCCCCAGCG
>CAYWMR010000544.1:0-3173 GCA_964458965.1 uncultured Occallatibacter sp.
CCGAGCAGTGGCATGCGGCTATCGAACAGCAGATTCCCTTCTCGACCGTCCTCAAGTTTGCCTATGTCGGAACGAAGGGCGTCCACCTAGATAATTTCCGGGACATCAATACAAACCCGTTGGGATTGAATGGAGCGACCACTGTTACAGCCAATCGTCCCTTCCCGTTCTTCTCGCAGATCAACGAGCTTGAGACCAGACAGATTTCAAGCTACAACTCAGTGCAGGTGTCGGCTGAGCGCCGCGCGCATGGGCTGAGCTTCCTTGCCTCCTATACCTACAGTCACGCTCTGGACGAAGGTTCGGGTGAATCGGCCACCGTTTCGAATCCCAATAACATCCGTTACGACTACGGAAATGCCGACTACAACGTCCCCAATCGCTTTGTGGCCAGCGCGAATTACCAGCTGCCCTTCGAGGGACACGGGGTGCTGGGACCGGTTGAGCGTGGATGGCAGGTGAACGCCATTGCGCAGTTCTTCGACGGCTTGCCGTTTTCCGTTGCTTCGGGCACTGCATTGGGCGATGGACTGACGACCCGCGCACAACTGCTTCCTAGCTTCGGCAACGGATCGCTGCCAAAAGGTCAGCGCACACTCAGCCAGTGGTTCAACACCCAGGCTTTCGCTATTCCAGCCGCGGGGACTTATGGAAACTCGGGCCGCAATATTCTTGAAGGTCCGGGCACAAAGTCTGTGGACTTCTCGCTCTTCAAGGACACTCACCTGACCGAATCGAAGGTCCTTCAACTCCGCGCGGAGGCCTTCAACCTTGCCAACACGCCGCAGTTCAATAATCCGGCTGCGACCGTTGGAACCTACAACCCTGCAACAGGAAAATGGAGCAACGGTTTCGGAACCATCGCCTCGGCAGCTTCTGAATCGACATTTCAACGAACTGAGCGCCAGGTTCAGTTTGCGGCGAAGATCACCTTCTAAGCAGTCAATCGCTCGCTGACATATCCTGAACCACACTCTGGCGGCGCTCAGAAGATCGAGTGCCGCCAGAGATTCACCAACGAACAGTGCAATTCCCATGTACCCCTTTCTCGTACATCCCGAACGGAGGCCTTCACCCATGGAAATCACCACCCGCAGTCTCTGGACACTCATTCACGGCATGGGCTTTGGCGCGCTCTATCTGCTAGCCTGCTCAGGCGCCATCGTCACTCTGTATCGTCATCAGTCCGCCGGCTCCGGCGAATCCGCTTCTCTCATCGGCCACCGCGCGCTCAACGCCTATCTGGCGGCCATGGCCGCGCTCGCCTGGCTTGCCGTGCTCACCGGAAGTTACATCATCTATCCCTGGTATCGTGCCGCGCCGCCCGCCGGCACCAAAAATCTCGCCGCCTTTCCGCGCTCGCTTCTGCTGTCGAATCCGGCTACCGCGCAATGGCATTCCCTCGGCATGGAGTGGAAGGAGCACGTCGCCTGGATAGTTCCCATCGTCATCACCGCCGCTGCCGTTGTCGCTGTTCAGTACGGGCGAGATATCGCCCACCATCCCCGGCTTCGCACTGCGCTGCTCAGCGTTGTCGCCGTCTCGCTCTTTGCCGCCGGCGTTGCCGGCTTCTTCGGAGCCATGCTGGACAAGAACGCGCCCGTTGAGGGCGGTCAAACCATTCAACTCGTCAAAGGAGAGTAGCCGTGACCGCAACCGCAGCCCCTTCAGCCTCTGCAATCAGGCCCAACGGCTCTGGCGCCGCCGCCATCCTCGCCGCAGCAATCGGCTCCTTCGCGATTGCTATCTTCGCGATTGCCGCCGACAAGTCACCCTCCGTCAAAACCCTCTTTGTCTTCTACAAACCCACCGGACAACTCTCCGGTGAAACAACCCTCGCTGTCCTGGTCTGGCTAACCGTGTGGGCAATTCTCAATTGGCGCTGGCGCAGGCGGACTGTTGCTTTCTCAACCATTAACTTGATCGCATTTGTATTGCTCGGGCTGAGCCTTCTGTTGACCTTCCCTCCGCTGAGTGAGTTGCTCTGAGGTTCTGCGCGTTTCGCCTGGCGTTTGAACAGCAGCCGCAATGGCAGACGCGAAAATTCCGATGTTATACAGGAGGAGATATGCACCGAGCGTTTTTGAATGTTGCTGCTGCACTGGGTGCGCCAGCGTTAGGGTCTGCGCCATGCACCAGCAAGCGGAGTGAGCGCAAACGGCACTCCCACCAAGGGCGAATTAAATCACAGTAAAGTAATTTGGGTATATTGTTGGGTATATTTTGTAAATATAGCCTGTAACTTATTTATTCTAAGGAGCCTCTGAAAATCGCTTTGATCCTTATGCCTTCTGAGTAAAGCTATATGTGGAGGCAGATCACGGATGGGGCAGTTAACCTTTGCGCAACAGTCAGAGTTTCAACGGTACGGGAAGAAGACGCGTCGAGAGCATTTTCTGGACGAGATGGAAGCCGTGATGCCTTGGTCTGAGTTGGTGGCGCTGGTTGCACCGCACTACTGCAAGGGCGAGACTGGACGCAAGCCGGTGGGCCTGGAGATCATGCTGCGGGTTTACTTTGTGCAACAGTGGTTTGCGTTGTCGGACCCCGGGGTCGAAGATGCGCTGTACGAATCGCCCGTCCTGCGCCGCTTCGTGGGCATCGATCTTGGTCGCGCACCGGCACCGGATGAGACGACGATCTTGAACTTCCGCCACCTTCTCGAACAGCACCAGTTATGCGGCGAGATGCTGGACATGGTCAACCACTATCTCGACAGCCGCGGCATTCGCATCACGACTGGCGCCATCGTCGATGCAACGATTATCCACGCGCCGAGTTCGACCAAGAACAGCAAGAAGGAGCGCGATCCGGCGATGCATCAGACCAAGAAGGGCAACCAGTGGTACTTCGGCATGAAGGCGCACATTGGAGTCGATTCGAAGGAAGGTATCGTGCACTCGGTTTGTTCCACAGCGGCCAGCGTTTCCGACGTTCACATGTTGCCGGAGTTACTGCACGGCGGCGAGAAGAAGGTGTGGGGCGACGCGGGTTATCAAGGACAGCCGGAGGCGATCCATGCGGCTGCGCCGGAAGCACAGGACATGACCTCGCGGCGTGTAAAAACCAAGGCCGGCGTGGATGAGGCCGAGAAGCGCAAGAATCGCACCAAGGCGCGGGTGCGGGCCAAGGTGGAGTGGCCCTTCCGCATCGTCAAGCGTGTTTTCGGTTTT
>CAYWMR010000545.1:0-3164 GCA_964458965.1 uncultured Occallatibacter sp.
CTGCCGCGCGCCGGTAGTTGCCAGCGCCACGGGCGGCATCAAAGAGGTCGTTGTCGACGGGGTAACGGGCTACCTGGTGCCCTTCGATCAGGACCCCGAAACCAGCTTTCCCACCCATCCAGAACAGTTCGCGCGCGATCTGGCATCCCGAATCCATCAACTGCTAGACGATCCGGAGCAATGCCGGCGCTTCGGCGATGCCGGAAGAAGGCGTGTGGAAGACATCTTCAGTTGGACAGCAATCGCCCACCAGACCGTAGAGCTCTACCAGACCTTAATCGAACAGCGAAGAAACGTGACGTAAAATCTGTAGGAGATAACTCTTGTGTCCTGTCTTGAAGGTTCATAACAAGACACAGGCTGTGGTTCATAACAAGACCGAGGCTGTCATTCTGAGCGAACGGGGCCCCGAACGTTTGTCAGTTCGGGGGTGGTGAGTCGAAGAATCTGCGTTTGTTCTCCGTGAGTTTTACTACGTGCCTCAGAAACAGGACACGAGCGAATGTCTGAATGATTCGGTGATTTGAAATAATCCGTTGCTTTGAATTAATTTGTTGCCTTGAATGAACCCGTTGCCTTGAAATAATCCGTTGCTTTGAAAGAGCACGACTTCACCGGTTGCGGAAAAGCCGGCATACCGTGCAATTTGCGCATGCTTTGTATCAGGGCACGACTTCAGTCGTGCCGCAAATGCCGCAAAATCTATGTGGGCTTTAGCCCCTGAGAGAAGACTGATCCGCTTAATCGATGCTGCCCTGGTTAATGAGGAAACTGGACCGAACATGGCGACGATAAAGGACGATGGACGTAAACGTGTCGTAATTGAAGGGATTTCCCCCCTGGTCGACGGCGGCCGCTTTCCCGCAAAACGCATTCTGGGCGATTGGGTCCGCGTCGAAGCGGATATATTTACCGACGGGCACGACTCGATTGCCGCCTCGCTCTTCGTTCACCACCCGGGCTCCGAGCTGTCGACGGAGATGCCCATGCAACCGCTGGGGAACGACCGCTGGGCCGGATCGTTTCAAGTCACCCAATTGGGACAGTACGGCTTCAGGCTGCAAGGCTGGGTTGACCACTTTGCAACCTGGCGTGGCGACTTGCTGAAACGTATCGCGGCTGAAACCGATACCTTCATCGACTATCGAATCGGCGCTGACCTCATCGAAGCCGCCGCCGCTCGCGCATCCGGCTCCGATGCGGCTTTCCTCCGCGAACAAGTCGATTTGTTGCGCTCCCCGGCCGACAAACCGGATCTCCGCTCCTTTGCCATCGACGAATCGCTCCACGAAATGATGTTGCGCTATCCTGACAAGCGCTTCGCCACAGAGTCTGGCGCCAATGCCACCATTGTGGTCGATCCGGATCATGCGCGCTTCAGCGCCTGGTACGAGTTCTTCCCACGCTCCACATCTGCCCAGCCCGGTGAGCACGGCACCTTCGCAGATTGCGAAGCGCGTTTGCCCTATATCGCACAGATGGGCTTCAATGTCGTCTACCTTCCGCCCATTCATCCCATCGGTCGAACCTTCCGCAAGGGTCGCAACAACAACCCTCAGGCACAGCCCGGCGAACCCGGCAGTCCCTGGGCCATCGGTTCCGGAGCTGGCGGCCATAAGGTAATTCATAGCGAGCTCGGTACCCTCGACGACTTCCATAGCTTCGTCAAGAAAGCCAAAAGCCTCGACCTTCTCGTAGCCCTCGACATTGCCTTTCAGGTGGCGCCCGAACATCCCTATGTCAGCGACCACGAAAACTGGTTCCGCAAACGCCCCGACGGCACCATTCAATATGCTGAAAACCCTCCCAAGAAATACCAGGACATCTATCCCTTCGATTTTGAGAGCCAGGATTGGGAAGCCTTGTGGCACGAGCTGAAAGATGTATTTGTCTACTGGATTCGCCAGGGCGTAACCATCTTCCGCGTCGATAACCCCCATACCAAGGCCTTCGCATTCTGGGAGTGGGCCATCGCCGAAATCAAGCGGGACCATCCCGAGGTTCTCTTCCTGGCCGAGGCATTCACGCGGCCAAAAATCATGTATCGCCTCGCCAAGCTGGGCTTCAGCCAGTCCTACACTTACTTCCCCTGGCGCACCGGCAAGGCCGAACTTGCAACCTACCTCACCGAGCTCACCCAGTCACCGGTGCGCGAGTTCTTCCGCCCCAGCCAGTGGACTAACACCCCCGACATCCTTATCGAGTTCCTTCAAGTTGGAGGACGGCCCGCATTCGCGATTCGCCTCCTCCTGGCCGCAACTTTGGGGGCCAACTACGGCATCTATGGGCCCGCTTTTGAACTGCTCGAAAATCGCCCCCTGCGCCCCGGCAGCGAAGAGTATCTCGACTCCGAGAAGTACCAGATACGCACCTGGGATCTCGACCGCCCTGACAGCCTTCGCGATTTCATTGCCGCCGTCAACGCCATTCGCATAGCTAATCAAGCGCTCCACAGCGACTGGTCCCTCAGGTTCCACTTCACCGACAATGAACAGCTTCTGTGCTACAGCAAGGAGTCGGAAGATCACGCCAATCTCATCGTCGTGGTGGTCAACCTCGATCCGCATTACACACAGGCAGGATTCGTAACCTTGCCGCTCAATGAGTTTGAGATTCCTCAGGATGCGCCATTTGAGGTCGAGGATCTGCTGACTGAGAGCCGATACATCTGGAACGGCCCCCGCAACTACGTTGAATTGAACCCTGCAACCTTGCCCGGCCATATCCTCAGGATTGAACGAAAAATAAGCGCAGAGCCGACCCTGGAATCTGCCCTCTAACGCGAGTTGGCGCCGCAGCCCGCTGCCATTTTGTGCCCGCATGCTCAGGGGGCCCAGCAAACAACTGAAACTGGATGTGCCAAGTCGAGATCCAAGCCTTCGCCGCCAATATGGAGGGAACCACCGGCACACTGCCGCCGCGCCATCAGGCGCACCCTGTGTCCAAAGCCAGACGGCATTGCACCCGCCATACCTTTGCCGGTAGACTTGTTATGGCCGTTGTGGCTTTTCGCGCGCAGTTCGTCGCAAGCCGATCGGTAAACCGAATCGTCGCTAATTGGCGAGATTTGCGGATACGGAGATAAATAGACGAATTAAACTGCACGAATCAGCGGAGAGGTGGCAGAGCCCGGTTGAATGCACCTGACTCGAAATCAGACATAG
>CAYWMR010000546.1:0-3155 GCA_964458965.1 uncultured Occallatibacter sp.
CGGCCAGGCCCAGGCTGGCGGCGTTCGACCGCACCCAGGTGAGCGCGGCCTGCATCGATTCCTGCATCACCTCGCCAATCTGGCCGGTCATGGTAAAGCCGCCTTTTCCCTTCATTTTGTTGGCCTCGATGAAGAGAATGTCGCCGCCGGCCGGTGTCCAGGCGAGGCCAACTGCCACGCCCGGGCGCTTGACACGTTCCGCGACTTCCGTTTCCACCCTTACCTGGATTCCGCCCAGGAACTCCTTGAGGATCTCGCGCGTAACCACCAGCTTTTCCGTCTTGCCCTCGACCACGCGCCGCGCCTGTTTTCTGCACACGGTGCCCAGCACCTGCTCGAGCTTCCTCACTCCCGCTTCGCGGGTATAGTGGCGCACGATGTGCCGCAGCGCGTCCTCGGGAAACTCGATCTGCTCGGGCGTGATGCCGTTCTCCTTGATCTGGCGCGGAACCAGGTATCGGATTGCGATGTGCACCTTCTCCTCTTCGCTGTAGCCTTGCAGGAAAATGAGTTCCATCCTGTCCAGCAGCGGCGGTGGAATCGGGTCCAGCATGTTGGCGGTGCAAATGAACAGCGTTTTGGACAGATCGAACGGCACGTCCAGATAGTTGTCGCGGAAGGCAAAGTTCTGCTCCGGATCCAGCGTCTCCAGCAGCGCCGATGCCGGATCGCCTCTGAAGTCACGCCCCAGCTTGTCGATCTCGTCCAGCATGATCACCGGATCGTTGGCGTCAGCTCTGCGGATGCTCTGTATGATCTGCCCCGGCATGGCGCCGATATAGGTGCGACGATGTCCGCGAATCTCCGCCTCGTCGTGCATTCCGCCCAGCGAGATGCGCTGGAACTTGCGGCCCAGCGCCCGGGCGATCGACCGGCCCAGGCTGGTCTTGCCCACGCCCGGCGGGCCCACAAAGCACAGGATCGGTCCCTTCATGTCCGGCTTCAGTTCCAGCACGCTGAGGTAGTCGAGAATCCGGTCTTTTACTTTTTTCAGTTCATAGTGATCCTCGTCCAGAATCTCCTTGGCCCTGGAAATATCGATCTTCACGCCGGAACTCTTTGCCCAGGGCAGCAGCGCCAGCCATTCGATGTAGTTGCGGGTGAGCGAATAGTCGGCTGCCATGGGAGACATGCGGGAAAGGCGCGCCAGCTCCTTCAGCGCCTCCTTCTTCACATCCTCCGGCATTCCGGCAGCATCGATCTTCTGGCGCAGTTCGTCGGTCTCGCGCTGGCCCTCGTCCACATCGCCAAGCTCTTTCTGAATCGCCTTGAGCTGCTCGCGGAGATAGTAGTCGCGTTGCGACTGCTGCACCTGGTCCTGGACTTCGGTCTGGATCTTGGTGCGCAACTGCTGCACCTCGATCTCCTTGGCAAGATGGCTGTTAAGCAGTTCGAGGCGCGCGAGAATGCTGGCCGTCTCGAGCAGCAATTGCTTGTCGTCAGTGGTTAAGAAGGGCAACGAAGACGCAACAAAATCCACCAGCCGGCTGGGATCCTCGATGTTCGCGGCGATGGTTCTCAGTTCGTCGGAGAGCGTCTGCGATTCGGAGACAATCTGCTGGAACTGCCCAATCACGTTGCGCACCAGCGCTTCCACGCTGGAAGTGGCCGCCGGTTCGGCGTCCTCGACTGTCTCCACTTCGGCAATCATGAAGGGCTCGGTCTGCACATAGCGCAGCAGCCGCACCCGCTCCACACCCTCGGTAAACACAAACCGGCTCTGGTTTGGCATGCGCACTACCTTGTGCACAGTAGCCAGCGTTCCCACCGCGTGCAGGTCCGCGGGTTTGGGCGAGTCCAGCCTGGGGTCCAATTGCGCCGTAACCACAATGGTCCGCTCGTCCCCCATCGATTCAATCAGCAGGATCGAACTCTCGCGGCCCACGGTCAGCGGCAGCACGGCGTGGGGAAACAAGACAGTGTCGCGCACGGGAAGAACCGGAATGCGGCGCACGCCGGGAGCGTTCTTGTGGGGGGGTGGGCTGGAAGGCTGGTTTGGCATTGAGTGTCCTCGTATCAACTTTCCTTCATTAGACAACGCAGGCTTCAAAAAGTTTCAGGAATCTCCTTCTCCCGGCGATCTCCCTTCCCGGCTTAGATCGCGGATACCCTGAGATACGGTGAGGCGCCGGAGTCGGTTCCCGTTCCTCCCCCCTGCTGCGGCCCAATTCAAATCCTATCGGGAGGGGGCTTAGTTGGTAATGACTCTGTGACCGGCTACCAGCTTGGATGCGTTGTTTCTCTAAAGGATATCGGCAAAATCATGGGGAAGGTTAGCGGGCCGGTATCGATTTCGGGTTGGATTCTTTTGTGTTGCTGACTCGCTCGACCGCTGGACGCCCCCTTATCTCACGCAGGCTGTGAAAAACCCTGGATCTCGGATGAGATTGGCGGAAGACATCCTTGAATGGCTAAAGCCAGGCGTTGATTCTATTGCTTTTGCGGCACGCATGAACAGCTTGCTGAAAAGGTTCCGATTTCCGATGAAAATGAATGAAATAGACCTTCCGGGGCTGAAGCCCGCTTTGATTCCATTGGCCTTATGCGGGGGTTAAAACCCCCGCCTCCTTCGAAAAGGGCCTTTCACCAATCTGTGAGGTCGTACCCTTTCAAAGCAATTGGATTTTCCGCAATCTGCAAGGAAGACAGTGTGTCTCGTATCGTTCAGTTTCGTTCGGAATCGTCCTTGCCCTGGGCCGAATCGGACGCCTCTTCCCTGGAGCCGGCTTTTTCTTCTTTGATTGCCGATTCGATATGCTCCCACAGCTCGTCCGGGGGTTCCATCACGGGAAACAACTGTCGCGCTGCCTCGGCTATGGTTTCGAGGTCGGCGAGCAGCGCGCGGCACAGGTCGCAGGACTCGAGGTGAGGGTGGTCCGCAATATCTAACCCGGAGCCGATCAGATCTGGCAGCTGGGACTGAAATTGGGCGCAGGTCAGGTTGTTCTGGTTTTCAGTCATCGGCGAGCCTCCTGCCGCGGAAAAGCGCGCAGGGCGTCGCGCAGCTTGAGGCGCGCCTTGTGCAACTGCGACTTGCTGTTGCCGATGGAACAGTCGAGCATGGAGGCAATTTCATTATGCTCATATCCCTCGATATCGTGAAGCACAAAAATCAGCCGGTAGCCTGCAGGCAAGTCGCCGATGGCGTGTTCCAG
>CAYWMR010000547.1:0-3151 GCA_964458965.1 uncultured Occallatibacter sp.
TCGATGGACATGGCGAGAAAGGTGTTGGTGAGGCTGACCGCGTCGGCGCCGGAGTCGGCGGAGATCTTTGCCATGTTCGAAATGGACGTTACGTTGGGCGAGAGCTTGACGATGAGCGGACGTTGCGCGGCGGACTTGGCGCGGCGGACCAGATACTCGAGCGAGCCGGGGTCGGCGCCGAATGCCATTCCGCCGGCGTGGACATTGGGGCAGGAGACGTTGAGCTCATAGGCGGCGATGCCCGGCGCCTGGTTGAGGCGCTCGATGACGCCTATGTAGTCACCCACCGTATAGCCGAAGACGTTGACGATGACCTTGCAGTGTGGATAGCGCTGGAGCGGGGGCAGCTTGCGCTCGATGTAGTCGACGACGCCGACGTTTTGCAGTCCGATGGCGTTCAACATGCCGGCGGCGGTCTGGATGATTCGCGGAGCGGCGTGGCCGGCCATTGGTTCCAGCGAGATGCCCTTGGTGACGAATCCGCCGATGCGGTCGAGGGAGAGGATTTCTTCAAACTCGATGCCGTAGCCGAATGTGCCGCTGGCTGCGATGACTGGGTTGACCAGTTCCAGACCGGCTAAGCGAACTGTCATGTCTGGCTTCACGTGCGGCAAACCTTTAGTGGTTAGTGATCGGTTGTTAGTTGTTAGTTGTTAGTTGTCAGTTGTCAGTTGTCAGTTGTCAGTGAGCGGTGACTGGTTTGATTGCTTCGGTCAACACTCGGCCTACCGCTGCTGAGGGCTGATTGACGCCCGCAAGTGAGGCCAGCGTGACTGCCAGGTCGGCTGGAGCCTCAGGTCCATGATACTCGCCCGGGATAAAGGGCGTGCGGTAGAAGGCCATAGGAACGCAAACGAGTGACAGAGAGGAGCACAGGTTGCATCGCATAGCTCGACGAGGAAGAATTCATCGACGCCCCCGCGCCGAAGTAACTGTTTTTCATCCAGGGGGCGAAATCCAAGCTACAGTAAGAAAGAGACGGGAGACAATCTTCAATGCGCCAATTCGCCTGGAAGCTTATCGTCGTGGCGCCGTTTCTTGCCTGCGTGTGGTGCGAGGCACAAGACGCAGCTCCCGGCACCGCGTCTGCTGCGTCCGGGGCCGCGGTGAAGCTTGAGGCTCACAACGGCCAGACTCAATTCAAGTTGGGCGATCCGATCATTCTGGACCTGGTGTTCACGAGCGCGGCCTCGGGCTATTCCGTGGATACAGACGTCAACCCATACCAGCCGTCGGGCGATATCGTCTATGTTTCCCCTGACGACGGATGGGAGCGGTCGCAGCAGAGCCAGAGTGGAAAAGGCCTGAACGGCGATGCACTGAGGACGCTCGGGAGTGAGCCGGTGCGGGTCCCTGTCCTGATCAATCGAACGATTCTTTTCGAGCAGCCCGGTCACTATGAAGTGTCGGTTGCTTCCGAACGAGTGCGATCAGCCTCGACACTGGTTCGATTGTCGCCTATTGAAGACTGCAACCCCTGTGCGGCGACGAACGCGGTCGGCATCGATATTGTCGCGCGCGATGCGACGGAAGAGATCGAGCTGGTTGCATCTCTTTCGCGCGAATTGGAGGAGACCAAGGGGCAAGCGCCGCCGCCTGAATTGACAGGGTCGCAGAAGAAAACGATGCAGGAAGTGGAGGCGCAACTTATTTCTGGAGATCAATCGGAAGAAGGCCAGAAACGCATGAAGGAGCTGTTGCCGAAGCTCAACGAGGTGGTCGCACAGCGGATGGCCGCAGACGAGAAGAGACATGCCGACCGGCTCCTTGCGGCACAGCGACTGGCATGCCTTGAAGGCGAGGAGGCGATTCGCGCGAAGATTCATCTCATTGCGGAGGAGAAGGAAAGCGGCGAGGATACGCCGATTGGCCTGATCCTGGTGAATGGGCTGCCCAGTTCGCGCAACAGGCAACTTCAGCTGAATCTGCTTGAGGCAGCGTGGCGCGATCCAAACAACCTGCCGACGTACCAGTTGCATGAAGCTTTGCGGGCGGCACGAGAGTTGGCGCGGGATGGGATGGCACGGGTGTTTGAGTTTGACGGGTCTGAGGAAGGGCGCAAGGCGGCTGTGAGGCAAAACGAGGCTGACCTGGATGTAATTATCGGCACTCTGCCGCAGCGCGCCGAGCCCAACCGCACGGAGGCCATTCAAATTCTCAAACGGCTTGGCGTACCGAACCCGTTCAATCAGAGAACCGTTAACCCGTGAACGAGGCGAGTGGGCCACCTGCCCCCACCGCGACTGACTGAATGGGGCAGCCTCCCAGGTCTCAGAATCGAGACCTGGGGCACCCACACTCCATAGATAGTTTCCCAGGTCTCAGAATCGAGACCTGGGGCACCCACACTTGTTGATTGAACTACAAAATCAAGCGGCGGCGATACTAGGCGATTACGGGTTCGTTGGTGGTTACTCTGACCGGGGTTAGCCAGCCGATGCAAACCTCTTTGGCTCGCGACCGCGCGGATCATGAACAAGCCCGCGTCGAAAGCGGCGCCGGAGACGCGGGATGAGTGGCTGGTGTTTCAGAGATTCGCGATGAGCTCGAAATATCGCTCCCTGCTCATGCCGGCGGTTCGGAGCAGGTTCTTGATCACGAATACCGGAACTTCATGATAAGCAGGAATGACGAGCGGACGAATTACGCCGGGCTTGGTGAAAATGAGATGATCTCCGCGCTGGCGGTCGAAGGAGAATCCATCCAGCTCGAAGACTTTGACAAGTAACGAATAGTGAGTGGGACGGATGGCGGGCATTACCGTACGCTGGCCGTCTCCCGGCCGAGCGCAACAAATTCCGGCGCCTCCCAGGAATCGCCTTTCCGTTTGTAGCCGGACTCGTCAAGGATTGCATCCAGCGCGCCCATATCCGAACTCGTCTCCAGAAAGCCCTGCACCGCATCCTGGATATTCCTGCGGGCATCCTCGTTGGTGGCGCCGCAACTGGAAATATCAAGCTCCGGAACGTATGCAACATACGTTCCGGATTCCTTGAAGGTGTGGACTGTATATGCAATATCCTGCATTGCGTGTCCCTCCCGGCTGGTCGTGCCTAGGCGGTTACGGGTTCGTTGGCGGTTACTCTGACTGGGGTTAGCCAGCCGAAGCGGTCGGGCTTGAGGCCGTTGGCGATGCCGAAGAATTCGTCGG
>CAYWMR010000548.1:0-3147 GCA_964458965.1 uncultured Occallatibacter sp.
GGCGAGCCTGGTGGTTCACTAGAAGCGGTCCAACCATCCAGCGCTACTCGACTGCGGAAGAGGACGGCGACCTGCCCTATGGCTCCGGCTGCGGCGGCGTGGTCTTTGTGCTTCTGGAGCGGGGCTCGACTGCCGGCCCGTTTCTGCACGCGCTGGAGCGCGCCTACGAACTTCGCATTCCCATTGCGGTGGCGACCATTTTGGAAGGCGAGCAAATCGGTCACCGGGAATTCGCGGGGCTGCCGCCGGGTAAACAGGATCTCGATTCTAAAACAAATCCGGGTGCCCCAGGTCTCGATTCCGAGACCTGGGAGCCGAAGACGCCCGAGATGACTGCGCCTTACGACCTTCAGAATTTGGCAGACGATTCGTATGAGCGCGGAAGCTCAGTAGAGCGCAAAGTTGCCATTGGGGAGACCGAAGCCAGAGCCTGGGCGAACTTCCGACCTGCCCGCCCAGGGCTGTGGATCTTCGGCGCGGGAGACGATGCCCTGCCACTTCTTTTGCTGGCAAAGGAACTGGGCTGGTTCGTTGCGGTTTCCGATGGCCGTTCTCATCTGGCCACCAGAGAGCGCTTTCCTCGAGCCGACGAACTGCACATCCTGACGATGAAGGAACTGAGCGGCGGCCAGGCTGGTTGCCCGCCATTGACCCGCCTGCGCCCAACCGACGGAGCCGTCCTGATGACCCACAGCTTTGAGCAGGATGCAAGCGTTCTGGCATACCTCCTGGCTCGGGAATCCCCACTTGCTTACATTGGAGTGCTCGGCCCTCAGCGCCGCACCCGCGAGCTGCTGGCGCAGGCCGCCCGCTTGCTCAACATCCCTGCGAGCGTCAACCATGTGGAGCGCTGGCTCGCCCGGCTCCACGCCCCAACGGGACTTGATCTGGGTGCGGAATCGCCGGAGACGATCGCCCTTTCCGTGCTTGCCGAGATCCAACAATGCATCACGGCGGCGACAGCGCTGCCTCTTCGCCAAGTGAGAGCCGTCCCGGTTTCGACGCCCGGATAATCGACAGGGCGTGATCGAAAGCGGCTGCCACGGCCTAGCTGGAAAGAGACAAAAGTGCATGTCCAAGAAAGCAACGAATCGACGAGAAGGGCCCGGGCCTAAAGGCCAAGATCCACGAAGTCCTTTTTCAGGGGCCTCGACCCACGTGGTGGGTACCCCGCCCCTGCTCCCTCCGCAAGAGCGAGCCAACGTCTGTGTGTTACATCTCCGGCGGGCCAGCAGCACCGGTGGAGACTAGAAAATCTCCGCTTCCCGAAGCAGCGAGCCGCGCTGATCCTTGGCGGAGACGATTGCATCCCGAGCGGAAATCGGCCACGGGATCGCTAGGTCCGGATCGTTCCACAATATCGTCCGTTCTCCGGCGGCACAGTAATAGTCCGTCACCTTGTAGGCAAAGCCCGCGTTTTCTGTCAGAGCTAGAAACGCGTGGCCGAATCCCTGGGGAATCCATAACATCTCGCCGTTCTCGCCGCTAAGCTCAACTGCCACATGCCTTGCGAAAGTCGGCGAATTGCGGCGCAGGTCCACGGCTACATCGAGGACCGCGCCATGGGTGACGCGCACAAGCTTCCCTTGCGGTTGAATGATCTGATAGTGAATGCCGCGGACAACGTTCTTTCTTGAGAGCGAGAAGTTATCCTGCACCCATAACTCCGGCAAGCCTGCCTCCGCCATTCCGCGCCGGTTATAGGTCTCGCAGAACGCGCCGCGGTCGTCGCGGTAAATCGAAGGTGTCAGGACTAACACACCCGGTATTGATGTTTCAGTGATCTTCATGGTTCCATAGCCCTGGCCGCAAAATATGGCTCGTGAAGCAGAGCGAGCAGGTATTTGCCGTATCCGCTTTTGCTGAAGGGCTGAGCCAGCCGCTCCAATTGTTCCGCGTCAATAAAGCCATGGCGGTAAGCAATCTCTTCCGGACAGGCAATGTTCAGGCCCTGGCGGCGCTCAATGGTTTGCACGAACAGGCCGGCTTCGAGCAGCGACTCGTGCGTGCCCGTGTCCAGCCAGGCCATGCCGCGGCTCATGATCTCTACATTCAAATTCCCCGCTTCCAGGTAACAGCGGTTCAGGTCCGTAATCTCCAGCTCACCGCGCTCCGATGGCTTGAGCGACGCGGCGATGCTGGTAACGTTGTTGTCGTAGAAGTAGAGCCCCGTTACCGCATAGCGCGACTTGGGAATCTTCGGTTTTTCTTCCAGGCTGACAGCGCGGCCCGACTTATCGAACTCCACCACCCCATAGCGCTGCGGATCTTCAACCGCATAAGCAAACACGGTGGCGCCGTGCTTTAGCTCCGCCGCATGCTGCAGTTGGCGGGATAGACCCTGGCCATAGAAAATGTTGTCGCCCAGAATCAGCGCGCTCGGATCGGCGTCAATGAAATCCCGCCCAATAAGAAAGGCTTGAGCCAGGCCGTCCGGGCTGGGTTGAATGGCATATTGAATATTCATCCCCCAGTTACTTCCGTCTCCTAACAGCTCGGCAAATCTGCCTGTGTCGTGGGGAGTGGAAATCACCAGGATGTCGCGCAAGCCGGCCAGCATCAGCGTGCTCAGCGGATAGTAAATCATCGGCTTGTTGTACACCGGGAGCAGTTGCTTTGAGACCACATGAGTTACCGGATAGAGGCGTGTCCCCGACCCTCCGGCAAGTACGATTCCCTTCATAGCGCAGGCCGCTCCGTATAATTCTGTGCAATCCAATCAAGGTATGCCCCGGTCCTTACATTCTCAACCCACGAGAAATGGTCGAGGTACCAGCGGACAGTTTTGCGAAGCCCGCTCTCAAACTCTTCCGCGGGCTGCCATTCCAATTCGCGTGCGATCTTGCTTGCGTCGATGGCATATCGCCTATCGTGTCCGGGACGATCCTTGACGAATGTTATCAGGTCCTTGCGCGGCCCAATCGCGGCATCGGGACGCATCTCGTCCACCAGGGCGCAAATCGTTCTTACAACGTCGATATTGGCGCGCTCGCTGTTTCCGCCAATGTTGTAAGTCTGGCCAACGCGGCCGTTCCGCAATACGGCACGAATGGCCGCGCAATGGTCCTCCACAAACAGCCAATCGCGCACGTTCATGCCGTCGCCGTAGACGGGCAATGGCTTTCCGTGCAGCGCGTTGAGAGTCAC
>CAYWMR010000549.1:0-3141 GCA_964458965.1 uncultured Occallatibacter sp.
GTAGATGTTCGACGTAACGCGGTAGAGGTCGCTGGTCATGTCGAGGCCGTCGGAGGTTGCGCCGGCGTTGGTGCTGGAGATGAAATAGAGGTACTTGCCCTCGCGATCGAAGGCCGGCTCGCTGGAGTCGGCAATCTCGTTTGTCACTTGCGTCGACTGGCCAGTCTCAACCGAATAAAGAAACAGTGCGTGCAGGTGGTTATCGAGCGAACGCGGATAGGCGATCCACTTGGAATCGGGCGACCAGGCCAGGTCGTAGTTGGTGTTGGAGAAGCCTCCATAGACGTTTTTGTCGAACACAGTAGTCAGCTTGCCGGTGGTTGTGTCGAGGAGATAGATGTTCAGGCGGTTATCGTGAAATGCGATGCGTTTGGAATCAGGCGACCAGACAGGATCGAAGTAGTACGCGGGCTCGGCTGCAAGCGGAAACTTCTTCACCGGCGCGGCGCCTACGAGGGAATTGCCGGCCTGCGGGGCAACATGGAGTGCGTAGAGGCCGGACTCATCGGAGAAGTAAGCGATGGATTGGCCATCGGGAGACCACGCCGGAGAACGTTCCATGACGCCGGGAGTATTGGTAATGTTTCGCGTAGGGCCGTGCTTGGCGGCGACAGTGAGAATCTCGCCATGCGCCTCGAACGCGGCACGCAATCCGGTGGGCGAAATGGAAGAATGATCGATCTGGTCCGCGACGCTTTCGATCCTGGGCCGTACCTCGGGAAGGTCGGCATCGATCTCTATGGGGACCAGGCGGCTCTTCTGGGTTGCGGTGTCGTAGAGATAGATTTCGCCAAGCTGGTCATAGACGAGTGTGGTTCCGTCGCCCGCCAGGGTGCGAAAATCGGGACCGTCGTTGTGCAGCGCTTCGGTCACAGTTTTGGCTGCCGTATCGTAGCGAAAGATGCCGATATGTCCGTTGCGTCCGGAAAGAAAATAGACCTGGGCGCCCAAATAAACCGGGGAAAAATCGGCGGCCTTCTCGTGCGGAACCTGCACCGTGTCCAGGCCCGGCAGCCCGGTGATCCAGATGGTGCTTGCGAGTCCGCCGTGATAGTTACCCCAGGCGACGAAGCTTGTGTAATTGAATCCGAAGGCCGGCGAGAGGGGCGAATAGGCAATGTGGTCGCCGCTGGGCGAATACTGCCCCTCGTAGGCCATGGGCAGCGGCAGCGGAGTAGCCATCCCGCCCTGTGCCGACACGGTGAAAAGCTGTGTATAGCGGCTCACCGACTGGCGCGCGGACCGGAACAGAATCCGCTTGCCGTCTGGAGACCAGGCAACGGCGAAGTCGGCTGCGGGATCGTAAGTAACGCGATACGGAATGCCCCCGGTAGCGGGAATGGTGAACACGTCTGTGTTGCCGTCGTACTCCCCGGTGAAGGCAATTGTGCCTCCGTCGGGCGAAAAGACCGGGGCAGTCTCAATCCCCACGCCCGTGGTGAGCCGGGTAGCGCGGCCGCCTTCGCGCGGCACGGTCCACAAGTCGCCCGCGTAGCCAAAGGCGATCAGGTCTTTGCTCAGTGCGGGATGCTGATAGATGTGAGGCTTGGCGGCTGCCTGCAATCCGTTGGGGCAAATCGCCAGGGTGGACGCAAAAAGTAGAACCATTGCCGAGCAATGAATGGAGCGCATCGGAACCTCCGAGAATGTTGCTGTCAGTTGCCATCAAATGCTGGGTGCCCCAGGTCTCGATTTTGAGACCTGGGAATCTGAAAGCTGATGGCTGAGAGCTGCGCAGCTATTCCTTCAGCGTCACCGTAATCTTCCTTGCATCGCCGCCCGCGGAGCTGATCGCAATTTCCCCAGTAGCCTTTTTGCGAATGCTCTTGAACTTCTCGCCCCACTCCACCAGCACCAGCGCATCCGGCGTCAACAACTCGTCCAGCCCCAGCGTCTCCAGTTGGCGCTCGCCTTCCAGACGATATACATCCAGGTGATAGAGCTTCATCGGCTTGCCGTCCAGCGCGCCGTCATACTCGTGAATCAAGGTGAACGTGGGGCTGGTCACTTCGTCGGGCTCTGCTGCGTCCAGGGCCTGCGCAATTCCCTTCACCAGCGTGGTTTTTCCGGTGCCCAGCTCGCCGCGCAGCAACAGCAGTTGCGGCGGCTTCAAAAGGCGCGCAAGCTTGCGCCCCAACTCGATGGTGCCGGCGCCGCTCAGGGTGGTGAACTCGTGAATTCGGCCTTCAGTTGCGGGTGCGGCGTTGCTCATTGGGTGGCCTCGCGCGGAACTGCCCCCGGTTGCGACTCCGGCGGTAGCCCCTGCAACCAAACATACCCTTTCGAGCCGCTGTTTTGAAAGCGAAAAGCCCTGGAAAACTGCGCAATCGTGTCCGAAGCCAGCAAGGTGTGCTCGTCAGCCTCTCGCACAGTCAAATCCGCGGCCAGCCCGTGCAGATAAACGGCTGCCTCAACCGCTTGTGCCGGCTCGTCTGGATGCTGCGCCAGCATTCCCGCAACCACACCCGTAAGCAAATCGCCGCTACCTCCCTTGGCCATCCCAGGATTTCCGGTGGTGTTCACCCCGACGCTCCCATCGGGATGCGCAATCAGCGTCCGCGCCCCCTTCAGCACCACAGTGAACCCTGTGCGTTGCGCAAATCCGCGCGCCACCTCCAGGCGCTTCGCCTGCACCTCGGCTACCGTAGTCCCCGCCAGCCGCGCCATTTCGCCGGGGTGCGGAGTTAGCACCACCGTTCGGCGATCCTTCGCCAACTTGGACAAGTCGGCCAGCAACACCGGCTGGCTAGCCAGAATATTCAACGCATCGGCGTCGATCACCACAGGCTTCTCCAAAACCACCATAGCCATCAGCAGCCTGGAAACATACTGGATCGTCTCTTTCGCCTGCCCTAATCCCGGCCCGATGGCAAGCACCGTTTTGCCTTTTGCAAGCTGGGCCACAAATTCGGGAGCCTGATTCTGGGCCGCAATCTCTCCCGCCGCCGTTGCCGCCAGCGGCCAGGTCATCAGCTCCGGCGCAATTCCAGCCACCACAGCCAATGCCGGTTCTGGAACCGCCGCCGTCACCAGTCCCGCCCCGGCACGCAGCGCTGCAAGCGCCGTCATTGCCGGAGCGCCCGCTTTGCCCCCTGCGGTTCCAAACGTCCCGCCCACCACCAGCACGTGCCCAAAGTTGCC
>CAYWMR010000550.1:0-3024 GCA_964458965.1 uncultured Occallatibacter sp.
TTGCGAACAGCTTAGCTGCCCGCGAGACCAGCCGTCTCATCCCATCTAAAGCCCACGTTGTTTTACGGCACTTGCGGCACGACTGAAGTCGTGCCCTGACACACAGCCTTTGCAAATTGCACTGGAAGGGAGCTTTTCCGCGGCCTGAGGCATGGTCAGGGCGTTTGAACACGCCCTGACCTTCCTCTTACAAGCCGCGCCGCCCCGAAATCAGGTTGATGATTAGAACGACGACGGCAATGACGATGAGGATGTGGATGAGGCCGCCGCCAATATGGAGGGTGAAGCCCAAGAGCCACAGAATTATGAGAACCACGAAAATTGTCCAAAGCATAGAAGCACCCTCCGGAGGCTTGGGACGCCCGGGACCCAGACGGGTTTCCGAGGCGCCCGCAAGCATTTACGGTCAATTATTGGTTGGCAGCAACGGCTTGCGCCTTTGCGCCTCTGACGGCATTGAGGAACCCCTCCGTCGAAGGAGGAGCAGCGACTTCACCCTTCAGAATGCGGCGGGTGGAAGCATTGTGGCCATAGATGGCCTCGGTGGCATCCTGGTCTCCGCGAATCGCAGACCCGGTCAGCGAGAGTCCCGCAAACAGGCCTTTGGCGCGCGAGTAGGTCAGGATCTCGGTATCCAGCTTCCAGTCGGTATCGGCGGTGGCATGACGCCCAACCGGACCGGCTGCCGCGGAAGCGTCCGCGCCAATCTGGAAATGGCTGGAGAGCAACCGCTCCATTCCCCGATCGTTCTGGATGATGAGGACCAGGTCGACGCCTTCGACGCCGATCTGCAAGCCCCAGCTTGCTCCGGTAATGTCAAAGAACGCCGGAGCGCTCCATCCATTGGCTGTGCGGCAGGTGGCAACGCCCTTTCCGTTGTCGGCACCGAACACAAAGCCGGCTTTGAGCATGTGGGGCACCACTGCGATGCACCTTGCGTGCTCCAGAACTTCTTCCGGGATGCCCCTATCCGGCGCATCCATAATCTCGTGCAGCACTCTGCCCGAGTTGTCCAGCCGTTCTTCTACGTTTTCGCGAGTCGATCCCGCCCAGCAAACGCTCGTCATACCGAGAATTGCGGCCAACGTCATAAGTTTCTTCATGCATTTCACCTTTTTCTACCTATGCGCAGCGTCACTTGATTTCCGCGCATTTGGGGCGCACCAGGTATTTCCCACAATAAAGGCGATTCGATTGCGGGTCTGAGCAATTCGGCTCAAGGAGGGAGAACCGCCGGCCGATGCATTTTGAGAGAATGTCTGCCGGGTGCATGGATTGAAGGATTTTCGAGAAGTTGAGCAATATTGAACAGAATCCCGGTATCGGCGGTGCGAGAATATGTCATCATGCGGCTGAAAGTGTAGCTCCCAAAGTGCGCCGGTGAGGCTGCTTTCGGCCGTTCATAAGGCTCTGTTTTCTGGTGGCAACTCCGCATCGACGGCGGCAGCTTTCTTGTTAACCAAGGCGAATGGTCCGGTTGGGGCTCCGCCGCTATCGATTGCCAGGACCGCTTCCGGGGAAAGGCCATTCCGATGATCGAGCTTGAGAAGCCTTCATTCGATGCCGCTGCGTTTCTCGCGAACGCCGGGCTGGGGCGAAGAATTGTCCGACTGGCGCCGAAGATGGCTTTCTTTTCCCAGGGAGATCCGGCGGATTCAGTCTTCTATCTTCAAAAGGGAAGTGCAAAGGTTACGGTGGTCTCGCAATCGGGCAAGGAAGCAACCATCACGCTTATTTCAGAAGGGGACTTTGTTGGAGAAGAGGCTCTTGCCGCAGTGGCTGGGCTGCGCCTGGCCACTGCCACAGCCGTGAGCGCCTGCACCGCGCTCAAGATAGGCCGGGGAGAGATGATCCGGGTGATGCACGAGGAGCATAGCTTCTCCGACCTCTTCCTGAAGTTTCTGCTTGAGCACAGCATGCGCATCCAGGCGGATCTGGTGGATCAACTCTTCAACTCTAGCGAGAAGCGCCTGGCGAGAATTCTTCTTCTGATGGCCGAATTCGGAAGAGAGGGCGAGCCGGAACCGTTCATTCCGAAGATTTCGCAGGAGACGTTGGCGGAGATGATCGGCACCACCCGCTCTCGCGTGAGCTTCTTCATGAACCGGTTTCGCAAGCTTGGCTTTATTGAGTACAACGGGCGGATCCGGGTTCACAAGTCGCTGCTCAACGTGATTCTGCATGATCGAATGCCGGACGAGGATGACGACGTTGAGGCTGTTGGCGGCATTTCAATGTAGCCATTCCAGACCCCCCATTCCTCCTAATTCATCTCTGTTCCCAATTGATCAGCTTTTGCAAATCGTTGAATGGAATACTCAATCCACTTCCTTGAATAATTTCCCCAGGTGAGGTGGAAGATGCTTGAGACGAGAGCAAAACTGCTTATCGCTGACGACGAGCCTACGATTCGAACGGCAATGTCGCACGTGTTGCACGAGATCGGGTACCATGTGCGAACAGCGCAGGATGGATTCTCCGCCCTGGCTGAGATGCGCCGGGAAACTCCAGACATTCTTCTGTCTGACCTCAACATGCCCGGGATGTCCGGCTTCGAGCTGCTTTCAGTGGTGCGTCGCCGGTTTCCTTCCGTGCAGACGATTGCCATGAGCGGAGCGTTTCATGGCGACGAGGTTCCCTCCGGCGTTGCCGCGGACGCCTTCTATCAAAAGGGCAGCAGCGTGGGATCGTTGCTGAGAATCATGGAAACCCTGCCACCGGCGGAGCGGCCTCTGATGCATCAGCCGTCAAGCGCGTTGGCGCCTGTCTGGATTCAGCGAAGCGGAAGCGATGCTTGCGGAGAACTCTACTGCACCATTGCGTGCCCGGAGTGTTTGCGTACCTTTTCCCAGGCGCTCGGCGACACAGGTAACCAGACGTGGAGGACCGATTGCATCTTTTGCGGCTGCTCGATTCCCTGCGCGATTGTACGGCAGGAGGATTGGGCGCACGCGCAAGGATTTGCGCACAGCGGCCAAATTTTGGAACGGCAACCTTACCAGGAGACGCGGGAACCGGGAATGG
>CAYWMR010000551.1:0-3024 GCA_964458965.1 uncultured Occallatibacter sp.
CTGATGGGCCTGCTCGAGCCGACATACGGAGAGATTGCGCTTGATGGCTGCGATCTGGCGACCCAGCGTTAGGACGCGATCCGCCAGGTGGGATTCATGCCGGATTTCGCCCCCCTCTACGAATATCTCACCGTCTACGAATTCCTCGATCTTTTTGCCGCCAGTTATTTCATCCCGCGCGCATTGCGTAAGCCGACCATTGAGCGTCCTATATTGAGTACGGTCACTTTGGCCCGGGCCACCATCGGCAATTAAACTGAGTACATGCTGACGACGTTACCCACCAACGAAGCGCGGATCGCCATCGAGCCAGGCTTTGCCTGGGACGCCCAGGACGCCTATCTGTTCGACATCGACGGCACCCTGCTGCGCAGCCGCGACCGCATACACGTGGACTCGTTCGCTTCGAGCGTGCAGCGGGTTACCGGCTTTGAAGTCACGCTGGCCGGCATTCTGCTGCACGGCAGCACCGATACGGCCATTCTGCGCGAGGCCTGCAATCAAGCCGGGATTCCCGCCAACCTGCTTGAGGATCGCATCGAAGCCATCCTGGAAGCGATGCGCAACACGGTTGCCGAGCGCCGCAATGAGATGGACCTGGTGCGCATGCCGGGCGTTGAACAGGTGCTGAACCATCTGGCGCAAAAGGGCGCGCTGCTGGGCGTGGCTACCGGCAATCTGGAGTTGATTGGCTGGATCAAGGTGGAACAAGCCGGTCTGCGGGAGTGGTTCCGATTCGGCGGCTTCAGCGACCACTTCCCCATCCGCGCCGAGCTGATTGGCCAGGCGGCCAACAAAGCCAGAGAGCTGGCCGGCAAAGGCGCCAGCATCTGCGTGGTGGGCGACACGCCAAACGACATTGAAGCTGCGCGCGCCAACTTCCTCTCCGTCATCGCCGTGGCCACGGGCAACTACAGCTTCGACGAGTTGGCCAAGCATCAGCCGGAGGCCTGCGCCTCGTCGCTGGCCGACCTGCTGGCGCTGACACGGACCGCGCCGTGATGCTGCCGCGCTTCGCATTGGCGCTCATACTGCTGGCGCTGGCCGCATGCGCTGGACAAGCGCAGACGGCCCCCGCGCAGCAGGATCGGAGCGAACCCTCCACCGCTCAAACCGCTGCCGCAAGCCCGCATACTACTGACGCCAAACCATCCAGCCTGCCCAGCGGCAAGGACCGTCGCCGTGCCGCAAAGCTGTTTCTCGCAGCCACCAAACTGTTTGAAGCCGAGAACTTTGAAGAGGCGATGAAAGGCTTTCAACAGGCGGCCGCGCTTGACCCCACCAATGCCAACTACGGCTTGTCGGTGAACCTGGCCCGCAGCCACGCTGTCACGGCGCTTATCGAAGCGGCGGCCAAAGCCCGGCTCCGCGGCGATCGAAATTCCGCACAGGAAACCCTGGCCCATGCTCTGGAACTCGACCCCGATAACATCCAGGTCACGCAGCACATTTACGAACTGGGCGACGATGCCCTGCTGGCTCAGCCAAGGCCGATTTATGACCAGGACCCGGGCTCCATCGGCGGACCTATTGAGCTTGCTCCCACTCCCGGCGTGCACAGCTTCCACGTGCGCACCGACCAGCGCCAGGTCATCCAGCAGGTCTTCAAGGCTTTCGGGCTTACGGCCATCATGGACGAGAGCGTCCGCAACCAGCAGACCCGGCTGGAAATGGACGACGCAAGCTTTGCAGAGGCCACCAGGGTTGTTGGTGAGTTGACCAAATCTTTTTACGTGCCGTTGGACGCACATCGCGTTCTTGTAGCCCGCGATACCCCGGAGAATCGTCAGCAGTTTGTGCGCGAGGATATGGAGACGATTTACCTGCCGGGATTAGCACCCACCGAGCTCACCGAAATTGGCACACTGGCCAAGAGTCTCTTCGATGTGCAGCAATCGGTGGTGGAGGCGTCGGCGGGAACCATTACGATTCGCGCGCCTGCCAAAACGCTGGCCGCCTTCAACGCCACCATCCGGGGCCTGGTGGACGGGCACAGCCAGGTGCTGCTTGAAGTGCGCCTGATTCAGGTAGCGCACATGAGTACCCGCAATACCGGCGTCCAGTCGCCGCAGCAGGTCACGGCGTTCAACGTCTATGCCGAGGAACAGAGCATCCTGAATGCGAACCAGAGCCTGGTGCAGCAAATCATCTCATCCGGGCTGGCCGCGCCGGGGGACACGCTGGCGATTCTGGGCATTCTGCTGGCCTCCGGACAGGTCTCAAGTTCGATCTTCTCCAACGGCATCGCGTTGTTTGGCGGCGGGCTTACGCAATCCGCGCTGGCTCCGGGCTCAATGTCGGCAAACTTCAACCTGAACTCTTCCGACTCGCGCGAACTGGACCAGATGGAACTTCGCCTGGGAGACGGCGAGGCGAGCACCATGCGCCAGGGCACCCGCTATCCCATCCAGACCTCGTCCTTCTCCAGTCTGGCGGGCAGCGTTCCAAACATTCCGGGGTTAACCGGCGCGGGAAGCTCCAGTTCCCTCTCGTCGCTGCTCTCGTCGCTGGCCAACAGCGTGCCCAACGTTCCCCAGATGGAATATCAGGATCTGGGCCTGACCCTGAAGGCCACGCCAAAGGTGATGCGCAATAACGATGTGGCGCTGAGCATTGACATGAAAATCGTTGCGCTCTCCGGCTCGTCCGTCAACGGCAATCCCATCCTCGACAACCAGGCCTATAACGGCGTGGTGATGATGAGGGCGGGGGAGGCCGTGATCTTGCTCAGCGACCTGAGCAAGCAGGAGAGCCGCGCCATCAGCGGAGTTCCGGGACTGAGCGAGATTCCCGGCATGAACAACCTTACCGACGTCGACGCCCAGAAGAACTATGCATCGCTGCTGGTGGTGATGACGGCACACGTAATTCGCGGAACGCAGGCCGCCGGCCACTCGCCCATGATGCGCATTGAGAAGAGCGCGACCGCCGCGCGTTGAGGCGGGCGTGCCATTGCCGGGTGCCCCTGGTCTCGATCCTGAGAGCTGGGATGGAAACGAATCCAATAGTCAAGTGCGCAGGGTT
>CAYWMR010000552.1:0-3017 GCA_964458965.1 uncultured Occallatibacter sp.
GTCAAACTGCTACTGCCACCCCGGCAGAGCCGGGGGATCTCCCGGGATATTAGAAGTTCAAGTTCCGGATGCCGTGAATTCTTCCAATGCTTCTTCGAGAACCAAAAGACGCGGAGGAAATTGTCCTATGACAGCCGAGAATGGTAATGCTTCCGGTCAACTGCGGGGCGAAATCAATGTGACTCCAATGATCGACGTTCTGTTGGTCCTGTTGATCATCTTCATGGTTATCGTCCCGACGATGCCTCACGGCCTCGATGCGGCACTGCCAAGGCGGCCTGAGAACCTGGCTCAGAGTTCTGACACAGCCATAGTGGTGCAGATCATCAGCGCCAGCGATGGGCTGGTGAGCTACAAGATCAATCAAGACGATGTGAGCATCAATGACCTTGCCAGTCGTTTGAACGCCATTTTTTCACTTCGGGCGAACAAAGCAATGTTCATCAAAGCGGATGACAAGCTCGATTTCTCAACAGTTGCAAAGGTCATGGATATGGGGAGAGGCGCAGGTGTGGACCACGTTGGATTACTCACGTCGAAGGACCGGCTTTAAGCGGACTTTTCGAGGTTCGTCGGCAACCCGCTGCTTACTCTTTTGGGTCTGGGATTATCTCCGGATTGGCGGTCAACCGACCGGAGCCTCGGATTTTGCTTCCCTGACGCCCGATTTGATACTCGGCAGTGATGCCTAAGCCGCGAAACACTGCAAGCTACAAAAACGTTTGCCGGAACTTATCTGGTCGAAGCGAGGCCCTGCCCCTCGGCCGTCAACTCGGTACTCGGCGATGATGCGCTCGTTCAGACGCGGGCACTTGAAAAGTCGAGCTTGGTTCGCTGCGAAATCCCGCCTCGCCTAGCAACGTTGTCGGTTTCCGCTCCTCAATCGACCGCGTTCCCAATCCCATGGCAGGCCTTGAATGGCCCACTCTCAGCACCAATGGATTTCTCTCTCGCTCACACCCCGGGTTTAACAGCGCGGCAGCCTGCCTTGAGTTTGTGCGCAGGGGTCAAATGGGAGGGACCGAAGGCGGCAGCGCAAACAGTCAATTTGTTGGCGACCGTCTCCGGCTGTGTGATAGAATCCCCGCAAGTCTTCCCCAGGACCTGTAAAGGAACAAGTTCCCCTCCACAAACTTCGTGATCCGGCTTTTTATCTGAGTTGCAAATGACTGTTGTCTGGAACGCTGTGCCGCCCCATTGCGCAGCTGGAGGTCTAATGCTCTGCCCGATTCCCGCTCCCCTCGAGCGAAATCCTCTCCATGCGCTGCTTCTTCCCCCGTCACCAACGAAGGTCCCGGTAATCCAGCCGCTGTATCCTTGCCGGTACGTGCGCCGCGGCACCGGCGCGGCAGTCTCCCTGCTCCTGCTTCTGCTGGCCGGATTCATGCTTCCCTCGGCGGCACTTGCACAGATCCTGTTTGCGGGTGCGCAAGAAACGTTGTTTAGCCAGAGCTCATCTGATTCCCTTTCGCCCATTGCCGTCGATTCCAATGGCGATGCTTTCTTTGTCACCTCCAATGGCACAACCACCCGGCTGATGGAAGTCTCTGCCGGCGGCTCTACCTCCACAATCAACTCCAGTTTCCCGTCTGTCCCAACTGCCATTGCAGTCAATCCTGCCGGCACCACCCTCTACTTCATCTACTACGGATCGACGACCAACTGCAGCGGCGGATCCGTCTTTATTGCCACAGCCCCGGTTTCAACCGGAGTTCCCGTCAATATGCCATGCTCCTTTACGTTTGACGATGGCGTGACCCCATTTACCGTCAAGTACTCCAACCCCACCGGGCTGGCGGTCGATCCCAGTGGAAACCTCTGGATTGCCGACGAGGGCGGCGGCGATTTCTTTGAGATTCTTGCGCCCGTCGGTGCGACCAGCGTCCCTGCCAAGATCGCCGCGCTCACTCTCGGACAGCCTTGGGACATCGCCGTGAATGGAAACGGAGAGGTCTACTTCACGCTTCTCACCTTTTCCGGCAGCAACGATATTCAGGAAGTGGCCGACATCCCCGCCTCTTCGTTCACCAACAACCTGGATAACGACACAGTGGCCGCGTCTGCGATTGTGACTCATGTGCCCAGCATCGAATCCGGACTGATCCTCGATTCATCGGGGCATATCTTTCTGGGCGGAGGCGACTCGGCCGACTCCGAAGTTATTGGCAGCGCCCTCATCTCCGTCGATGAGGATTTTGTCAACGGAACCGAGGGCCTGGCGGCCGACTCGAATGGCAACCTCTATATCGCCGGCGCGGACACGACTGGCACCCAATACGTGGTTGAACTCAACAAGTATGCCGCGAGCTTTGGTTCGCAGCAGGTTGAACAAACCAGCAACCCACTGACACTGAACTTCATTATCGAGAACATCACCGTCGGCAGCATCGGCGTGTTGACCATGGGGCAGGCGAACCAGGATTTTGCCACCGCCTCCGGAACCACCTGCACGGCGCACGCATACACCTCGGTAACCACCTGCATCGTCAATGTCACATTCACGCCCATGGCTCCCGGCCTGCGCACGGGCGCGCTGGTGTTCTACTCCGGTGCCAACCAGACCGGCACTGTGCTGGCCAAGGTGCCTCTGTATGGAACTGGACAAGGGCCGCAGGTAGCCTATTACCCGGGCACACTCCTGGCGATCGATCCCACAGTGAATAGCCTCCAACTCAAATACCCCGTAGCCGGGGCCGTCGATGGAGCGGGCGACCTCTACATCGCGGATTACAGCAACAATCGAGTGGTGAAAGTGACGGCCGGCGGCGGCACAGCCACATCCATCGACCCCTCGGTGAATGGCAAGACGCTGTCTGGCCCTCAGGGCGTGGCTTTGGACGGAGCAGGCGATTTGTTCATTTGCGATGCTGGAAACAGGCGTGTGGTGGAGGTGGCAATCGACGGCACACTCACCGCCATTGATCCTGTCGTGAATGCAACGGGGTTGAACGGCGACGCCGCAGGGATCGCGGTGGATGGAGCGGGCGATCTGTTCGTTGCCGATCAGTACAACAACC
>CAYWMR010000553.1:0-3016 GCA_964458965.1 uncultured Occallatibacter sp.
TACTTGAAGTCGGCCGGCGTATAGGTCAACGCATACTGGTTGCGCAGCTCTTCCTCGATTTGCTTGAAGTAGACCGACATTTCCTCCACTGTTGGAGGAAAGAAGGTATAGCCTCCGGTAGCCTCTGACATATCCTGCAGCACCTTATCGCCTTTGCCCCGGCTTGGCGTCCAGTTGGTGCTGATGGCGTAGATGATCGTTTCCGCTCGCTGGCACTCCTTGATGGCTTCGTCCGGACGAACGCGGCTCTGGTTGTCATCTCCGTCGCTCAGCAGCACGATTGCTTTGCGCACCGGCTCCTGACCACGCGAGACGTCGAGCAGCTTGTCGCGGCATGCGGAGTAGACCGCGTCGAACAACGCCGTGCCGCCGCCGGGCCGCAAACGATTCACGCCTGTTTCCAGCTTGTCCACGTCGTTGGTCCAGTCCTGGGTCACGGATGGCGTCACATCGAATCCCATAACGAAGGCGCGGTCGCTTTTGGCCTTCAGAATATCCAACAGAAACTCAATCGCCGACTGCTGCTCGAATTGAAAGCGTGTGCGAATGGAGGTGCTGGCGTCGATTACGATGCCCACGCGCATGGGCAGATTGATCTGCTGGTGAAAGGACTTGATGCTCGCCGGCGCTTTTTGATCGTCGAGCAGCGCAAAATCGCTCTGTCTCAGGTTGGGATTGTAGCGCCCATGCCTGTCCGTTACGGTAAAGATCAGATTGACTTCGTTCGCGTTGATCGTGATGGTCGGCGCGCCCACATCGGGCTCCTGCTCACTCAGTTGGCCAGCGGCTGGCTGGGCTGCAGGGGTAGTCTGCTGAGTAGCCGAAGGAGTTGCCGGTTGTTGCGCCTGCATCCCGGCAGAAGAAAATGCCGCCGCAAGCACGACGGTTACAATTTGGGTTCCGCACAGACGAGTCCATGTCTGTAGGCTGGTGAATTGTCTGGTCATAGCTTCCCCATTTTAGCAACCGAACCGCCCAACCGCACCTGCCAAGGTCGATTCATCCGTCACCCTTTTGGCCAGCCGCAATTCCCTCTGCATCCAGGCGCTCAAGAAACCTCTCCAACTCAACCGGCAGCGGCGCTTCCAACTGAAGCAGCTTCCCCGTGATTGGATGCGTAAATTCGAGCTTTGCAGCGTGCAGAAAATTCCGCCCCAGCTTCAGCCGCTCAGGCTCCGCCTTGCGCCGCGCAGCTTTCGATTGTGCCGCCTGCGAGGCAACCTGGTCGTTCAACTGGCCCGCGCCGCCATACAGCGTATCGCCCACCACCGGGTGCCCTATCGACGACATGTGGACGCGAATCTGATGCGTTCTTCCGGTCTCGATGCGCACCCGCACCAATGTGAATTTGCCGAAGCGATTCGCAAGCCGCCGGACCACTTCATAGTGAGAGACGGCGGTGCGCGCATTTTCGTTAGGCTGCGCGGTCATGCGGGTTCGCCGTACCGGGTCGCGTCCCACGCCCGCGTTGATGGTGCCGCGAGCTCGCTCCACCGTGCCTTGAACCAGCGCGATGTAGGTCTTTTTGATCCGGTGGCTGGCGAACATCTCCCCCAGTGCTGCGTGAGCACGGTCGTTCTTGGCCACCACAATCAGGCCGCTGGTGTCCTTGTCCAACCGGTGCACAATGCCGGGACGCAGATCGCCCCCAGTGGATGAAAGCGCCTTGAAGCGGTAGAGCAATGCGTTTACCAGCGTGCCCCGGCTGCGCGCGTCCTCACTCTGGCCCGCTCCTGCATGAACCATCATTCCCGCCGGCTTGTTCACCACTGCAAGGTCGTCGTCCTCATAAATCAAATCCAGCGGAATGTCTTCTGCCGTAGCCTTCAGCGGCGCGGGATGCGGCTCGCCGGTGATGGCAATTCGCTCGCCTCCGCGCAGCTTCATCGATGGCTTCTCCCGCTCGCCGTTGACCAGCACATCACCCTGATCCATCAGCAGTTGTACGCGCGAGCGGCTCACCCCTTCGAGCTGCGCTGCCAGAAACTGGTCAAGCCGCTGCCCGGCCGCTTCCTTGGGGACCTCGATCGCACGCTGTGTGTCTCTTGAGGCCTCAGCCATCGCATCCCTCGGTGCCATCTTTCCCTTCGCTCTGTGCCGGCTTCTCTCTTCGCTGCAGCAACGCCAATCCGCCAGCCAATACCAGCAGAACAGCCGCCACTTGCGGCCGGTCCAGCGCGCCGCCGAACACCGCGCCCCGTCCTTCCGGATCACGCCAAAATTCACTTACAAAGATAGCCACGCCACCGCCCTGCAAACCCAGCCCAGCCACATCTCCCGGTTGACGCCTACCCGGCAGCCACACCAGCAGAAACATTGAGAGCGTGAGGAAGGCCAGCGCCGCGTACGCCTGCACCGGATGCAGAGGCACACCAAGCGGCGTTCCACTCCACCGCGCCGCCCACAGGTTGTTGTAGGTTACTGCCCATCGGGCGCCGGATTCAGTCCCATAACCCGAGCCGGCCAGCAGTGCGCCCAGTTGCTCAAAGGCCAGACCCAGGGCCACGGGAGCTCCCAGCACGTCGGCTGTCGTCCAGAAAGGCAGCCGCTCCAGGCGCACATACAACGCCGCAATCCCAAACCCCGCAACCGCGCCCGCAACCCCCACCAGCGGATGATGAATCATCCCCAGCCCCAGCATCCACGAGGGATGATGACGCAAATCACTCCAATTGACAACCACAAGCAGCAACCTCTGGGCAACAATGGCCGCAAACAAGGCCAGTACGCAGAGATTCCATATCTTCCCGGCATTGACGCCTGCAATGCGGGCCGTGCGTTGCGCCAGAAACAGCGCCAGCAACACGCCCAAAGCCGCCGAGGCCCCATAGGACGGGATAAGGATAGCTCCGATGTGGAAGAGGACTGGATACACCTGAGTCAGAATAGACCCTCAGGCCATAAGGGAGGTAGAATCCGACCCGCTGGGCCGTGGGCAATGCGCTGGTGAACCCTTCCTAAGAAGGTGGAGCTCTCCGCGGTTCATTAGGCATTCCGGACTGGCGGACACGGCACA
>CAYWMR010000554.1:0-3000 GCA_964458965.1 uncultured Occallatibacter sp.
TGGGCATGTATCCGCTGGGCTCGTGCACGATGAAGTACAACCCGCGCGTGAACGAGTTTGTCTCTCGTATTGAAGGCCTGGCGGAAGCGCATCCGTATCGCCCCGAATCGCTCTCTCAAGGCGCGCTCGACATTGTTGCGCTCTTGCAGCACTGCCTCATCGAAATCACCGGTATGGATGCGATTACGCTGCAACCGGCGGCCGGCGCGCATGGCGAGTTCACTGGCATCCTGCTGGTTCGCGCGTGGCACGAGTCGCAGGGCAATGCTCGCAAGAAGATACTTATTCCCGACTCCGCGCACGGCACCAATCCGGCAACCGCGGCCATTTGCGGTTATACAGTTGAAAACCTGAAGTCTAACTCCGAAGGCGGCATCGACTTAGAAGCTCTAACTCGCCAGGTTGACGATGAAACCGCCGCGCTGATGCTTACCAACCCCTCGACCATCGGCGTGTTTGAAAGCCAGATCGACAAGATCGCCGACATTCTCCACGCCAAAGGCGCGCTGCTTTATATGGACGGCGCCAATATGAATGCGCTGGTGGGCAAGGCGCGGCCCGGCGATTTCGGCGTGGACGTGATGCACCTGAACCTGCATAAGACTTTTTCGACGCCGCATGGCGGTGGTGGGCCCGGCTCCGGCCCCGTGGCGTGCAAAGCATTTCTTGAGCCGTTTCTGCCGATTCCGGTGTTAGTGCGAAAGAAAGAGACTAAGGGACTCGGGACTGAGGGGCAGCTGAGCTGGGATTATGATCGGCCGCAGTCCGTGGGGCGCGTGCGGGCGTTTTATGGCAACACAGGAATGTTCATTCGCGCGCTGGCTTACATCCTTGCCAACGGGCCGGACGGATTGCGGCAGACCACCGAAGACGCCGTGCTGAACGCTAACTACATTCGCGCCAAGCTGGAAGACCTTTACGAGCTGCCTTATAAGACTGCTTCGATGCACGAGGTTGTGTTCAGCGACAAGCGCCAGGCGGCCAAAGGCGTGAAGACCGGCGATATTGCCAAGCGGCTGATCGATTACGGATTTCATCCCTATACGGTGAGTTTTCCACTGATCGTCCACGGCGCGTTGATGATTGAACCCACCGAGAGCGAGTCGGTGGAGGAACTGGACCTTTTCATCGCAGCAATGCGGGCGATTGATAAGGAAGTGGATGAGACTCCGGAGCTGGTCAGGTCCGCGCCGCACTCTACGCGAGTGTCAAGGCTGGACGAGGTGCAGGCTGCACGGAAGCCGATTCTGCGTTGGCGGCCTGTGGAATAGGCGCTGGCCTCAGCGGAGAAAAATCGCATTGAAGTGGAATTCTAGGTTTTCTTTGTTTGGCCTGGCCCACGGTGCGTTAGGTTCACGAATCTCCGTCCCTTCCAGCTTGTAGTAGTCCCGGCCGTTCTTAAACTCGTCTCTTATCCGTTTGCTGACTAATAGGCGCCTTGTAGCCGGGTCCACGGTTAAGTAGCCGCCGTCGAATAGCCGATGCAAGTCGCTACGCATGAGCAACCCATTCCAAACCTCGTGCCGCCGGACAATTTCATAGGGTTTGATGTGCGCGGCATCAAGAGCGGGCAGGGTTCGCTCCCCAGTGACTGCGCAGCGCTTGTCGTAGAAGTCTGTCAAGAAAATTCGGAACAGACCTTGTCCGAGTCTGGGCATCACAACTTGTGGCTTCCCAAAGCCCTTCGAATCAACTGCAGCCAAGGTCGCTGGGCTCTGTTCAATCTTTTCCGGCGCTATATCCCGAAGGCGCTCGCAGACCGCTGCCCAGAGAATCCTCCCTTCGCCTGTCTCCGAGTCATATCCTTTGCTCTGTTGGTTACTCAAGCTGAAATCGGACGGCATCGGAATCCAAGCATCTCGAGGCCAAAAGAAGGGCTCTGCCAACATGATGCATCCAATCGCGGGGTTTTCTGCCGGTCCAATCTTGGACTTCTTATAGTGCTCGATTCGTTGGCGCATCTCCGTTAGAGATCTAACTCCATTTGCCTCTTTAAACACATCCCAAGCCATGTTTACCGGAAGGTGAAGAAACCTCGTAAAGAAGCCTCCACCAGCGATGAAATTATCAGGAGAATGAAGTTTGAAAAGCAGCAATTCACTCGGTTGCAACGCTCTAAAAGTGGTTCTTGCCGACGGACGCCAGAAGTTTACCTCAACTACGCCTTTAGTTGAGGCGTGGAGCCGGAACCAGTCCCTGTCCGTAATGGCGACGTACATTCGCATATTTCTGTTGCGAAAGTATACCGTAAGATTGGTATCTTATCGTCTTTCTTGTCTCGGCCTCAACCATGTCTTCCGAATCAGGCCGGTCGAGGCCTAGGCACCGCGCAGTTGGCCCCGGCCGTTGGTTTTTACGGCGTACATGCGGGTGTCGGCGGCGCCGATGATGGCGTGGATGGTCTTGCCGTCCACGGGAGCGGTTGCCAATCCCACACTGGCGCTGACGCCCAGGGTGAGTCCGCCTTTCATATGGAAAGGGGTCTCCATCAGGGCGCTGTGGAGTTTCCCGGCCTGTGCGAGCGCGGCTTGCGAGCCGGTATCCGGCATGAGAATGACGAACTCGTCGCCGCCATAGCGGAAGCAAAGGTCCCTGCGGTCGGAGCTCAGTTCCTGCAGCCGCTGCCCCACGCGCGCCAGCAACTCGCTGCCAATCAGGTGACCGTGCACATCGTTCACGAGCTTGAAATTGTCCAGGTCGAGAAAGGCCAGGCTCACCGGCGACCCCAGACGGCCGCAGCGCTCCAGTTCGCGCGCAAGCACATCGTAAAGATGGCGCACGTTGTAAAGGCCGGTGGTGTCGTCGGTTATGGTCAACTGCTGGATGCGGGCTACGTCGCGTGCGTTCTCAATGGCGATGGCCGCATGGTCGGCAAGAATGTGCAGAAAGGCGATCGTGTAATCGGTCATGCGGTCGGCGCGCGGGTTGAAAATCTCGATTGCGCCGTGGGTGCCTTTGCGTCCGCGCAGGGGCATTGCGATCACTGAGCGCACCGTTTGC
>CAYWMR010000555.1:0-2983 GCA_964458965.1 uncultured Occallatibacter sp.
CCTGATCAGGCGCTCACAGGTGTTCCTACTTCAGTTGCGAATTTGCCGAATGGTTCTTAGATCATTTACGGGATTCGTGCCGCGATGGTTCCCCTTTGTGCCGATGGTCACTCCCAAAACCACCTCTCCTGTCGTTTTTTCCGCTCCTATGCGCTTGATTTCGCTGTGTTGTAACCTCCTGTTCATCTTGACCCGGTAGCCTACCCTAGGTGAACGTCAACGTGGCCGAGATTCGCAGCTCCCAGGCTCAACCTAAGTCTGAACCGGGTCATCCTGCCGCCCAACCCCAGGCGCAGGGGGGCCCAGTCGAGGTTTCGGCGATTCGCAGCTTCCTGCTGTCACGAGGCAATTCCGCCATTGCCGACCGCGGATTCTCCTGGTTAATGCTGCTTTGCGCGTTGAGTATCTTCGGCATCGTGGTGCTGATTGCCACCGAGCTTGTTCAGCGTTCGCACCTCGCCTGGAGCACCTTCGGTCTCGGCTTCTTCTTTTCTGCATTCACCGATCCCGACTCCAAACTGACCATGTTCTGGGATCCGATTAACGGTCACTTCAGCGCGCTCCCATTCTTATACGGCACGCTCGTTTCATCATTTCTGGCGCTCTTGCTGGCGGTGCCGCTGGCCGTCGGCGTGGCTGTTTTTCTAACTGAGATGTGTCCCCAGTTTCTGCGCGGTCCTTTGGCATTTATCACCGAACTCCTCGCGGCCATTCCAAGCGTGATTTACGGGCTGTGGGCCGTGTTTGTACTTGTGCCGCTTTTGCGCGAACATGTGAACCCGGTGCTGATTCAATTTCTTGGATGGACGGGCTTCTTCAACGACGACAATCCCACCGGCCTGGGATTTGTTTCGGCAGGCGTGATTCTCGCCATCATGATTCTGCCCATCATTTCGTCGCTTACCCGGGAGGTAATGTCCGCGGTGCCACACTCGCAGCGCGAGGCGGTGCTGGCGTTGGGCGCTACGCGGTGGGAGATGATCCGCATGGGAGTGCTGCGCAATGCCCGCATCGGCATTGTAGGCAGCGTGATTCTGGGCCTGGGCCGCGCGCTGGGTGAAACCATGGCGGTAACCATGGTGATTGGCAACACCCCGCAGATTCAGCGGTCGCTGCTTTCCAATGGAGCTTCGATGGCGTCGGTGATTGCCAATGAGTTTGCCGAAGCCTCAAGCGATTTGCATTTGAGCGCTCTGACCGAAATTGGATTGGCGCTGTTTATTGTGACAATCATTGTGAACGCTCTGGCCAGGGTGCTGGTCTGGGCGGTTACCCGCGGCGCTCCGGCACGGGTTGGGTGAGTCAGGGAATAGGGAAAAGGGAGAGCGGAAGCTGAGAAAGAATAACAATCTTCGAGCAAAGATCAGGACGCTTGCCGATGGCGGCGCTACCGGGCTGGCGATCTTGTCGACCGTGCTGGTGGTTGCGCCTCTGGTGGCCATCTTTGCTTATCTAATCTATAAAGGCGCCAGTTCACTCAGTTGGGCGTTCTTTACTCAGATTCCCAAGCCGGAAGGCGAACTTGGCGGCGGTATGGCCAACGCCATCGTGGGCTCGGCAGTGCTGCTGGCTATTTCAAGCGCAATAGGCATCCCAATCGGCATTGGAGGTGGAATTTATCTGGCCGAATTTGGGCGCGGAACCAAACTTGCCAACATGGTGCGCTTCACCGCCGATGTGCTCAACGGCGTTCCCTCCATCGTGATGGGGCTGGCCGTTTACTCGCTGATCGTTTACCGGCAAAAACACTTCTCGGCCTTCTCTGGCGGCGTGGCGCTGGGAATCATGATGATTCCCACCGTCTGCCGCACCACGGAAGAAATGCTGCTGATGGTTCCTCATGCGGTGCGCGAGGCAGCGCTGGCGCTGGGCGTTCCCAACTGGCGTTCCGTTCTGTCTATTACCGTCAAGACGGCTTCACCCGGCATCATAACCGGCTGCATGCTTGCGTTTGCGCGAGTGGCCGGAGAGACCGCGCCGCTGATCTTCACGGCATTTGGAAACTCGAATTGGAGCGTAAATCCCAACGAGGCTATCTCCGCGCTGCCGCTGCAAATTTATAACTACGCTATCTCTCCGTACGACGACCTGCATAAGCTGGCGTGGGCGGGGGCGCTGGTACTGATTGTGTTGATTGTGCTTGCGGTTTCATTGGTGCGCTTTGTGGCCAGCCGCGGCATTTTGAAGGGAGCAAGCTAAGTGGGCGTCGGCATCGAGGTTACCAACCTGAACGCGTGGTACGGCACCAATCACACGCTTCAGGATATCAATCTGAATATTCCGGCCAACCATGCAACGGCGCTGATCGGTCCCTCAGGCTGCGGCAAAAGCACCTTCGTGCGCTGCCTCAACCGCATGCATGAGACCAACCCCATTGCGCGCGTCACGGGCACGGTGCGCATCGGAGACCTTGACATTTATGAAGACGCCAAGCCGGTCGAAATCCGCCGGCGCGTGGGCATGGTCTTTCAGCGGCCCAATCCTTTTCCCACCATGTCTATCTACGACAACGTGGCCGCCGGGCTCAAACTGAACGGTTACAGAAACAGGCGTGTGCTGGACGAGATTGTGGAGCGGTCGCTGAAAAACTCCGCGCTGTGGGACGAGGTAAAGGACGACCTGAAAAAGAAATCCGGCGCCAGCCTGTCGGGCGGCCAGCAGCAGCGGCTCTGTATTGCGCGCGCGCTGGCTGTCGATCCTGAAGTGCTGCTGATGGATGAGCCGGCATCGGCCCTTGACCCGGTTTCCACATCGAAGATCGAGGACCTGATCTTCCAGTTGAAAACGCAGTACACTATCGTGATTGTGACCCATAACATGCAGCAGGCGGCACGCGTGGCAGAGAAGACCGGCTTCTTTCTGAACGGCCGCATGGTGGAGTTCGATTCCACCCATAAGATTTTCACCAACCCCAGCGACAAACGCACGGAGGATTACATCACAGGCAGGTTCGGATGACGCGCATACGCTTTCAACAAAGCCT
>CAYWMR010000556.1:0-2946 GCA_964458965.1 uncultured Occallatibacter sp.
AGATGGTATATACTATGGTATAGACCGAGCTTGGAGGGATTCAATGGCAACCACAAATGCCTTAGAAAAACCGCATGTCGAGGCTCAATCGACGGTAGCGACTGCTCCTGTGGTGAAGACGGCCAAGCTTTTCAAGAATGGGCGGAGTCAAGCGGTGCGGCTGCCCAAGGAGTTTCGGTTCGAGGGGACTGAAGTGATGATTCGGCGGGATCCGGCGACGGGCGAGGTCGTACTTGCGCCAGTTCCATCAGCCCCGACAATGAGCTTCGACGAGTGGTTTGCGCTTTACGATGCGATTCCTGACGACGCGCCTGCGGAGGAGTTTGCCAAGCTGCCGCCACAGCCGCGGAAATTGACGACGGAACAGCTTTACAAGATCTTCGACAGGGCAAAGTATCCAGAGGATTTCTTTGAACGGCATACGAGCATGCCTCGCGAACTGGATCTCTTCTAGGCCATGGAGATTCTCTACCTGCTCGACACAAATACCGTCAGCTATTACGTTGCAGGCAATCCTCCGCAGGTGAGGGAAAGGCTTGACAGCATTGGGCGCGGCGCGACGACGGTCTCGACGATTACCGAGGCTGAACTGCGTTACGGAGTGGCACGAAATCCAAATGCGATTCGGAGACGGAAGGCGGTGGAATCCTTCCTGGGGGATGCGTCTATCTTGCCCTGGGACTCGGCGGCGGCGCGGACTTATGGCCAATTGCGCGCGGAGCAGGAACGCAAGGGACTGCCGCTCAGCGTGGAAGATCTGATGATCGCCGCTCATGCGCTGTCATTGGGGCTGATGCTGGTGACGCACGACGCAGCGTTTTCGTTTGTGGACGGGCTGAAGACTGAGGATTGGACGATTTCTTAGCGCGCTCCCTTCAATTTGCGGCGATTTGTGTTACTCTTCCGCTGCGGTTCGGGGGACAGTTCTATGAAGCGGCTTCTTCAGAGTGCGTCGTGGCTTGCCATGGGGATTAGTTTGGCTAGCCTTGCATCTGCGCAGACCATACAAATCAATCGAGACAACAAAACAATTGCGATAAGCACTACGGATGAAGCCACGGCGACCGCTGATATTGCCGCAATCACGATTGGTTTTGAGATTTATGGCTCTGATGCGCAGACTGTAACAGCCGACGGGGGCAAGCTTTCGCACGCGATTTTGGAGGCTCTGCACAAGGCCGGAGTCGACGACAAAACCATTGAGAGTTTGAGCCAAGGCGTTGAGCGCAACAAGGACTTCGACGAAAAGGAAAAGCCCGAACAGCGTTCGAAAGAGCAATTCATTTTCCGGCAGTCATGGGAGGTTAGCGTTCCGCCACACGTTGCGGCGGGGGCAATTCGTCTTTCGATTGCTGCCGGGGCAAACAAGTGTGGAGCAATCGACTGGCGGCTTGTTGATCGGAAGGCATTGCAGGCCAAAGCTGCCGAGAATGCGTTGGTGAAAGCTCGCGAGGTTGCCGGAAGAATGGCGGAGGGCCTTCATGTGAAGTTGGGTGCATTGATCTATGCAAGCAACGAAACTCCGATTGCGAAAGTCTACTTCAAGCAGCGGGCGGGACTTGTGTATGCGGATAACTCGGAGATATCTACCGTGCTCGTAGGCCCGCCGCTCGAAATCCGCCCGCAGACCATTCGCGAAGAAGCGACGGTCTACGCCGTATTTGCGATTGAGTAGCTACTAAGGGAGATCCCCGCTTACAGCAGGCCGGAACGCCCGGCCAGGCGTTTCGAAAGTAGCCAGGAGAAAAGCGAGACACCCAGCGCCAAAGCTACCCATGCGGCTTGTTCGAGCGAATGGTCGAACGCTGCGGAGAGGTGCGGCTGGGTTAGCGATAGCTCGCGGACGGCGGGCAGGGCGTGGCGGACGAATTCGAATGCGCCTCCGCCGAAGACTACGGCGGCCAGCAGGATGCCGGGGATGGCTCGCCTCCATGGGAATGGGATTGGCGGCGGGGCGGTTGCCTCCTCGCGTACGCGCTCCATTACTGAGGCCAGAAAGCCTGAAGTGGGGACGAGTTGGTCTTCTGTTGCCAGAATATTGTCGATGGCGGCTGGGGCGAGTTCGGTATGGATATTGTCAGTCTGGTTGGTTTGCGTCTGGTTCATCTTCATGCCTCCTTTCCTGGGTTGAGCGTGCCGAATTCCATCTCTTCGTGCTGGGCTTCGAGGTGCGGGAATCGTTTTCGCAACAGCGCACGCGCGCGGGAGAGCCGGGCTTTTACGGTTCCCTCCGGCAGACGTATGGTGCGCGCGGCCGCGGCGACGTCCATCTCATGAAAATAGAACAGAATTACGGGTTCGCGATAACGGTGGGGCAGCGCAAGGACGGCGCGGCGCACCGATTCGGCATTGAGCTGAGCGGCCAGCGCGTTGTGCTGCGAGGCAGCGCCGCTGGGCTCGGGTGCGGCTTCGAGAGGTACGTCGACGGCGGGAAAGCGCTTTAGGTCGGAGCGGAAAACGTTGGCCGCGAGAGCAAAGAGCCAGGTGGAGAAGCTTGATTCGCGCCGCCACTGGGGCAGGGCGCGCCAGGCGCGAAGGAATGCCTCCTGAGCGAGTTCCTCGGCGCGTCCTCGGTCGCGGCAATAGCGCCAGGCCATGTTGATGAGCGGCCCCTGCCAGCGGCGAACGATGCCTTCGAACGCCTGAATGTCCCCGGCCAGCACACGGATGATGTCGGCGAGGTCGCGGTCGGCCGGCGCGTGTATTTCAGGCGGGCTTTGGGAGGCTGCATTCAATTCGTGTCTCTCTGCCGGGTAGGACACGCGGGTTGGCGGCGCGGTTGCATTTTTTTATGCCGGACGGGCCTGAGAAGAAAATGCAACCGCGTTGCGGACTCCGCGGTCCCACCGGTTGCATGGGAAAAAACCCCTGCAACACATCAAACTGGATTCCAGGAGGATTCTATGACGCATTTGGGAGTTTTGCTCTTCGGGAGCGAAGAAGTTT
>CAYWMR010000557.1:0-2937 GCA_964458965.1 uncultured Occallatibacter sp.
GCAGTTTGCGGCGGGACTGGTCGGGCGGTTGTTCGAGCTGGGGCTGATGAGCATTGAGATTCCAGAGGAGATGGGCGGCGCGGGGGGCAGTTTTTTTGACGCCGTGCTGGCGATTGAAGCCATTTCAACCGTGGACCCGGCGGTTGCCGTGCTGGTGGACGTGCACAATACGCTGGTGGTCAATGCACTGCGGCGCTGGGGTAGTCCGGAACAAAGGCAGCGCTGGCTGCCCAAGCTGGCTACCGGCACAGTGGGCGCTTATGCGCTTAGCGAGGCCGGGTCGGGTTCCGATGCGTTTGCGTTGCAGACCAGGGCAGAGAAGTTGGCGGGCGGTTATCGGCTGAATGGGCGCAAGCTTTGGATCAGCAACGCGCGTGAGGCTGGGCTGTTTGTCGTTTTTGCCACGATTGATCCTGCGGCGGGATATCGCGGCATTACGGCATTCCTGGTGGAGAAGGGTGCGGCTGGATTCACCGTTGGGCGCAAGGAAGACAAGCTTGGCATTCGCGCCAGCAGTACTTGCGAACTGATTTTTGATGGCTGCGAGATTGCGGAAGAGAATCTGCTAGGTGAGCCGGGCAAGGGATACAAGATCGCTATCGAGACGCTGAACGAGGGGCGCATCGGTATTGGGGCGCAGATGCTGGGTCTGGCCGAGGGCGCTTGGGGTCATGCAGCGCGCTACGCAAAGGAGCGGCGGCAGTTTGGTAAGCCGATCGCCGAGTTTCAAGCTGTGCAGTTCACGCTGGCCGAGATGGCTACGGAGATTGAGGCGGCGAAGCTGATGGTTTACAACGCGGCGCGGTTGAAGGATGCGGGGCAGCCATATGTGCGCGAGGCGGCCATGACCAAGCTGTTTGCATCGCAGGTGGCGGAGCGCGTGGCCAGTCAGTGCGTTGAGGTGTTTGGCGGGAATGGATTCGTGCGCGATTATCCGGCGGAAAAGTATTTTCGGGACGCCAAGGTGGGGAAGATCTACGAGGGGACTTCGAATATGCAGCTGGCTACGATTGCTAAGCAAGTGCTGTAACGGCAGTTGTCAGTTGTCAGTTGTCAGTGAAGAATCGCTGATACCTGACGTATATGCGCTGGTCGGGTGCGGCAGCAACCGCCTACGATTTGCGCTCCGGCGGCGAACCACTGTTTGGCCAGGGGACCGAAGGCGGATGGGTCGGTTGAGCCGATCCAGGCGCGGGCCTCGGCGTCCCAGCCTTCGCCGGAGTTGGGGTAGACCATTACAGGCTTGGTGGAGGCGGCGCGTAGCTCGGCGATGAGCGCGGGGACCCAGTGCGGGGGGATGCAGTTGACGCCGATGGCGACGGTTTGGGGCAGGGCGGCGACGAAGGCTGCGCAGGCGCTGAGGGGCTCCCCGTGGGCGACATGGTGCTGGTCGCGGCAGGTGAAGCTGAACCAGGCCGGGAGTTCTGGCCAGGGGGCGATGGCTTCAGCAATGGCCCTTGCTTCGTCGAGGGAAGGGAGCGTTTCGAAGGCAAGCAGGTCGGGGGACTGCGGTGCGGGCGTGTTGGCCAGGACTCCGATGCGCTCGCGGTGGAAGGCTACCAGGTCCGCAAAGGAGCAGTCGTAGTTGCCGTGGTACTCCGCGCCGTTGTGGAGGGCCGCGCCGTATGGACCGAGCGATGCGGCGACGAGGATGCGGCGGCCGGGGAATTCCCGAGTGACAGAACGGGCCAGCGCGACGGAGCGGAGCAGGGCGGCGTCGGCGCGTTCAGGTGGGAGGCCAATCTCCGCATAGCCCATGCGCGAAACCTGATAACTGCAGGTGGCGATGCACTCCGAACCGGCTTCAATGTAAGCACGATGGACTGCGGCAACCTTATCCGGATCGTCTTCGAGGACATGTGCGGACCATAGGGGGCCGTCGATGCGCGCGCCGAGATATTCGAGCTCGGAGGCGAGGCCGCCGTCGATTGTGTGGATGCCGTGGAGTAAGGTTCGATGATCGTCCGAATGCAGACTCATACATTCAGGCTATGGCGCAGCCTACTGAGCTGTCCAACCCTCGGGTAGTTCATCGCCGGGATCGGGAGGAGCGCTGGGAATCATATCGAGATAGTGTTGCAAGCCCTTGCCAGCGCCAACTGCGCGCCGCTTGAAAAACTCCGCAGCCGTCTCAACAACTCCGATCTTCTGGGCTAAGGCGGATGTCACCCAAATATCGAGGGAGACGCCATCTTCTCGCGCCAACTCTTCGGCGCGTTTCAAAAGCGATTCTGGAATTTCCAATGCGCGCACGGCTAGACTCCTTTCATTTTCCTTAAAATCCTCAACAGCTCAGCAGGCGACCAAACGTCAATTCCAAATTGACGGGCCACTGGCTCAAAGTCTCTTCTATTATGCGTCACAATCGCCTTCACATGTCCGTTGATTGCGGCGTCAAGAACCATTTCATCGTCTGGGTCCCTGAGCTGCGGACGCCAGATAAAGCGAATCTGAACCGGCTCAATCAGAGCCGCAGCTTCTGTCAAGAATCCGTCAATCTGGTCAATCGAAAGCTTATGAGCCTCGCGCTTCAGAACTTCTTCGTACTCGAGAAAAAGAGCGGGACTTGCGGCAAACTGAAACTGGCCGCGTCATATTTGTTCGAGGACCGCCCAACTTGCACCAGAGGAGGAGCGAAGCGCAGCCACGATTACCGAAGTATCGAGTACCACCAGCATTCCGGTATGGTAACTCTCTACCCCGCCTCAGCCTCTCTGTCTTGCATCCTCACAGCTTCTGCGTCCGCTGCACGGCGCGCACGCCCGCCACGCGGCGCAGGCCGAGAACCATGCGGTTCAGATGGTGCAGATCTTCCGCCTCAACAACGAACTCGACAATGGCTTCGCCGTTTTCTTCCCGCTTGATTTCTACGCCGCGGATGTTGGTGTTGTCGTCGGAGATGATGGCGGTCATCTCCTTCAACATGCCGGTGCGGTC
>CAYWMR010000558.1:0-2919 GCA_964458965.1 uncultured Occallatibacter sp.
GGAGACAAAAATATCGGGCCAGCCATCGTTGTCGTAATCGGCAATGGCCACGCCGGTGCCCCAGCGATCGTTGGTGACGCCTGCCTTGGCAGCCACATCCGTAAAGGTTCCGTCGTGATTATTGTGGAAGAGCGCGGCATGCGGAGGGGTCTCCTTGCCGGTCAGCGCGTCGACCGTAGATCCGTTGACGACGTAGATGTCGAGCCATCCATCGTTGTCGTAGTCGATCAGGCCCACGCCGGAGCCTTTGGTCTCGATGATGTAATCCTTGGCCGGGGTGCCCATCTTGTGGGTCCAGTGGGTCAGGCCGGCTTTTTCGCTCACATCCTCAAAGACGATGGAACCGGTCTTTACAAAGCCGCCCTCGGTGATGGGCCTGTGCTGCGCGTCAACCAGCGCGGGATGAGCGGAGCTGCCCGTTTGCTCACCGGTGGTTGCGGCACGTTGCGCGCCCTCGGTGGGTTGCGTGGTCTGTTGGCCTGGGGGAAGTGAACCGGGAACTGTGGCCTGGGCGGAAACAAGCGCAGAAATTGCTGCCGCCAGCAGTCCAAGGAAAGTGGTGGTTCGGAGTGCCTGAAACATAGGGAGCCAGTATACGGGGCTGGATGGGGTGGGGAATCGACCGAAAGGTGGAGGGAATTTCGGGTCAGACTACGCGGACATTTTCCGGAGAACGATCAAGGTCATCCTTCACTCGTCCACGCCGCCCTCCGGAAATACATTCCGCTCATACAAGCCGGCCTCAAATGCATCCCGCGAAAGCCGCCCTAGCGCAGCCATCCGTTCCTCATCGCGCTTCGTCTTGAATTCCAGTACATCGCGAAGGGCTACGCGGCGCTGGTTGCCTACCCGGTGATGCGCCATGACGCCGGAGTCAAGCAGCTTGATAAAGAAAGGGCGAGACATTCCCAGCAGATCGGCCGCGCGCTGCGTTGTAACCATTTGGCTGTCTGGGACCAGCCTGATTGCCTGACCCTGTGACATGAAGTCAACGGCGTTTCTGAGCACGTCGAGAACCGCTGGCGGAAGCTCCATCCGCTCACCGGCTGGACTGACTAATGCGGGCACACCCCCGCGCAGCATTCGATGCAAGGCCTGCACTTGTTGCTGCTCAGTATTGCGAGGAGCGGTCGGCATTTGTGTTGCAGTGGGCATCATGGTTCAAGGCTAGCACATACTCGATATATTCGCAATAGTCGAAATACGCGAAATAGGAACTGGCAGCACTGTTACCCAGTGATTCCTTTCAGCTCCGCAAGCGGCGTGGCCATGCGGCCAACTTGCGCCTGCGAAGCCAAATCGGCGATCACCGCGCCGGAGAGAACATCCATCATCGCCCGCTGCGCATCGACCCAAACCGTGTGCGCCGGGCACCACTTCGATCGCCCGCAAGCCCGCGCAGAAATCAGGCAGACGTTCAGGCGAAGAGGGCCATCGATGGCTTCAATCACCTCGCGCATGGATGCTTTGCGGCCCCTGGGCAGGATGGCAAACCCTCCGGACTGGCCACGCTGCGAGGTGATGAGGCGGGCGCGCGAAAGAGCCTGCAACACCTTGGAGAGAAAGCTCTCCGGCGCATCCGTGGCATAGGCGAGCGCAGGGAGAAATTCGCGCTCATGGGCAGGCAGCGTGGCCAGGTGAATCATGACCCGAACCGCATAATCGGCGGCGCGCGTCAGCTGCATCGACGAGTTGGTCTTCTTCATGGCATCGTCCTGGCGCTCAAACGCGTATTCCCGCCAGCAGAGTAGCTTAGCTCGTCACGAACCAATGTGCTTGTCGTCACAGACCGCGATTTGCAGGGCAAGTTAGCTTCTTCTTTCCAGTTGAAATTGGAGAGAAATAGTCCAAATTGCCGCTGTCTTGCCCGGCGAGCCCGGTGAGTGAAAGGAAGTTCTTGAGCGCCATGCATCCTTATCCCGCTGTCGATCCAATCCCTCTGCCGGCCCCGATATGGCTGCTCAAGCTGTTGCATATCGTGACCCTGTCGCTGCACTTTGTGGCCGTGGAGATGCTTCTGGGCGGCCTGTTGCTGGCGGTGCTGCTCAGTCTCTTCCGCGGCTCGCCTTCGTCTCTGGTTACCGCGCGCGCGCTGGCCCGCCGCCTCACCGTGGTAATGACCTACGTCATCAATCTGGGTGTGCCGCCTTTGCTGTTTGCCCAGGTGCTCTACGGGCGCGCGCTTTACACCAGCAGCGTGCTGATCGGTGTTTACTGGATATCGATAATCGGGCTGCTGATGCTGGCATATTGGCTGCTCTACAAGTTTTCCGCGCGGCTTGAGGCAGGCAAGTCCGCCTGGTGGGTTGGCCTCACCGCCTGGCTGATTGCGGGAAGCGTGGCCCGGCTGCTGTCAACCAATATGACGCTTATGCTGCGCCCAGAAGTATGGCGCGATATGTACTCCGCCTCCGCCATGGGCGCTTACCTGCCTACCGGCGATCCCACACTGACCCCGCGCTGGTTGCTGATGCTGGCCGGCGGCCTGTTTGTCGGCGGGCTTTGGCTGATCTATCTTGCTGGCCGCAGCACTTTCACCGCGGACGAGAAGCGCTTTGTTGGCGGTCTGGGCGGCAAGGTGGCTGCGGGGTTCGGAGTGATCTATCTTGCGGCAGGGCTGTGGGCGGCCAGCGTGCAGCCTGAAGCGGTCAAGGCTGGCCTCGCGACGCATCCGCTTTACAGGTTTGCCGGCCTTGCGGGCTATGTCTGGGTGGCGCTGGTGGTGGTCGCGGTGCTGCTGGCGGTTTTTGCCGGATTTGCCAAAGCCTCCGCGAGCCTGACAGGAGTGCTGGCGTGGGCCGCTGTGCTGGTTGCGGTGCTTACCGAGATCGCCTTCACTGTCTACCGCGACGGAGTCCGCGACCTTAGCCTGCTGAGCAAAGGATACGACGTGTGGGACCGCGCCGTGGTCACCAACTG
>CAYWMR010000559.1:0-2887 GCA_964458965.1 uncultured Occallatibacter sp.
TGGCTACCAGTTCTCATTACCGTCAATCCGATCTAAAGCCGTCTGCTTAGGCTTATCTTCCACGATGCGCTGAGGAGGTTTACAGCCGCCCGGCCAGTTCGAGGGTATCTATTAGCCTTGCGAGAAGCAAGACGCGAATCTCCCTTCAGGTTGCAGGCCTGTTCACACCTTGGAGGTGCTCGAATTCCGGATAGCCGCAGTCCCTTAGGTTATCCTGATTATGGCTGCATCAGCTTCCAAGACCGCTCAAAATGGGCTTCGCTCTAAGCATTCTATATTTCGTAACGTATTACCTCTCGCCGCCCACTATCTTCGGGCCGCTCGCAGTTGCTCATGTTCAGGTCATTATTGCGGCACTGGTAATGACAATCTCACTGCCGAGGCTGATGCGATCGAGCATTCGAAGGACACCGCAGGCTCTTGCCCTGATCGGGCTGGCGCTGACAGTAGGGATATCGTCGCTGGTTTCCCTGCGCTGGGCCGGCGGAGCCGTTCAGGCATTCCTGCTGTTTATTCCGAATGCATTTGGATATTTTCTGGTGTGCCTCTACTGCGATTCGATGAAGAAGTTGAAGATTCTCATCGTAGCAATGTTGTTCGTTTGCCTGTTTGTAATCGCGCGCGGGTCCATTGAATTATCGCAGGAGTCCCCGGATGCAGTTCTTGCGTCACCAACCGGCGCGAGCGACTATGCCATTGCACAGGCAAACGACAACGGAGAGGTGATCCTCCGGCTCAAGGGTCAGGGAATGATCAACGATCCGAACGACTTTGCTCAGGTGATTGCCTGCACGGTTCCTTTGATCTTCGTCTTTTGGCGGCCCAAGAAAGGCTTGCCGAACTTTGTGTGCGTGATCCTGCCGGTATTCGCATTGTTGGTTGGGGCATTTCTCACGCATTCGCGCGGCGGCATCCTGGCCTTGCTGGGGATCCTGCTGGTTGCCGCTCGACGCCGTATTGGGACGGTCCCTGCAACTCTGTTGGCGGGGGGACTGTTAGCTGGAGCACTCGCACTTCAATTCACAGGCGGACGAGCGATTTCTGCCAGCGCGGGACAAGACCGGACAATTCTTTGGGGCGAAGGAATGCAAATGTTCAAGGCTCAGCCTCTGTTCGGAGTGGGCTTCGGAAACATGATGAGCAATGCCGACAATACCGCGCACAATTCAATCGTTGTTTGCGCAGCGGAACTCGGTTTTTTCGGATTATACTTCTGGTCTCTATTCCTGTTTCCGACGATGAGGAACGTGCTGGTCATTGCTTCTCCGGAAAGGGTACGCGAGGGAGTCCCGATCGAACCCGAGGAAGGATTCTTCCCGACGGAGAGAGTTGAAAATGAATACATCGACAAGGCCGATTTGAACCGCATGGGCCGCTTGCTGGTTCTGTCGCTTACAGGCTTTATCATAGCGGCCTGGTTCCTGTCGCGCGCCTTTGTACTGACCTTGTTCCTGCTGGGTGGCATGGTGGAGGTTGTCTTTGAGATGGGTCTGCAGCGAGGGATGATCGCTTCCCGTTTGCCCCTTCCGAAGGTATTTCTGAATTCTGGCGGATTGGCGATCTTGATGGTAATTGTGATGTATGTCATGCTCCGAATCTTGAACCTGATGCACTGATTCAAGAGATCGAACAGGTTTGCCTGTACGCTCGGGAATGAAACCTGGCCCAGAAGGCGATGCCGGGAATATAGGGAACCTGGATGAAGATTGCACACGTCGTCGACTGCATGGAGGTGGGCGGCGCCGAGACGCTGGTATCGCAGTTGTGCCGGCTCCAGCGGGACCAGGGGAATGCCCCCCGCATCTATGCGCTTGGGGCTTTGGGCGCACTGGGTGAAATGATGCGGGATGAAGGCTTTGCCATACAGGCAAATCTGGGCCGACGCCTTGGGGGCGGTTGGCGGAACTTCTTCCGCATATTCAAAGAGTCGTGCCCCGACGCAGTGCATGTGCACAACGCGACGCCGACGTTTTATGCAGCTATGCCGGCCAGATTGGCAGGCGTTCCCTGCATCGTATCGACGCGGCATGGTTTGGTGGCGCGGCCGCGCAAGTTAGTCAGGGAGTTGAAGTATGCGGCCGCTGCTGAGTTCTGTGACTGGATCGTTGGCGTTTGCGATTCTACTGCGAATCACCTGCAGGAAGCGCACCCCAGACAGACGCGAAAGATTGTGCGCATTTATAACGGCATCGCTCAAGTGTCGCGAGTGGCGAAAGAGCAGCTGCCTGAGAAGAGCGGATTCACCCTGATGTATCTTGGCCGGCTGGCGCCGGTGAAGAATCTCGGACTGCTCTTGAAGGCTTTTCGCGACGCGCTTTCATCAAGGCCGGATCTGCGGCTTTGGATGGTGGGCGATGGCAGTGAGCGTGCGAAGCTTGAGAGCCTGGCCACGGAGTTGAGTATTGCAGGGAGCGTAAGGTTCTGGGGCCAGCAACTCGACGTCGCACCCTTTTTCTCAGCAGCCGACGCCTTCATTATGTCGTCGAAGTCGGAGGGATTGCCCATCTCGCTCCTGCAAGCCTTCTCACTCGGGCTTCCGGCAATCGTAACTAGCGTTGGGGGAATGGCGGAAGTGGTGCGACTTACGAAGGCTGGGATTGCGGTGTCGGCGCGCGATCCCTCGGAGATGACTGCGGCCATTCTAAGGCTGGCAAGCAACGATGCCGAGAGAGAAGAATTCTCCAAGCGCGCGGAGACCGCTTTCCACTCGCGTTATGCTTTGCTTGCCATGGCCGAGGACTACATGGGACTTTACAGGAGCACTCCGCGAGCGAGCCGCGGCGCCAGTTAGCGATCTCCAGTATTGAAACATTCAAAAGGCGCGAATCGGATCTACGGACAATGCACGCAATCAGCCTGTACCCCTTCTCAACCAGGATCGATTCGG
>CAYWMR010000560.1:0-2877 GCA_964458965.1 uncultured Occallatibacter sp.
CCAGCCGCGGCCTGGTGGGCCACTCGATGGGTGGCTACGGAGCTTCGCGCATCGGGATGAAGCACTCCGATGTCTTCGGAGCGCTGTACATCATGAGCCCCTGTTGCCTGTCGCCGATGGGCGCCGGCGGCCCTGGTCCGTCGGACCGGATGAAAGAGATGGCCATAGCCAACGAGAAGAAGGTTGCCGCTGCACAGTCGCCGGCAGAACTGGCTTCTCAGTCGCCGGGCTTCGCCGCCGCGCAATTTGCAACAGCAGCCGCGTGGGCTCCCGACCCCAAGAACCCTCCGCTCTACTTCGATCTGCCAACAAAGGATGGAGTTCCAGTACCGGAGGTTCAGGCAAAATTCGCAGCGAATGCGCCCTTGGTCTTTGTCGACCAGTACATCGAAAATCTAAAGCAGTATCGCGCCATCGCCATGGATGTGGGCGATCAGGACGGCTTGCGCTTCGATGCCATCAAGCTGCACGATATCTTCGACAAGTACGGAATTGCGAATAGCTTCGAAATCTATCCGGGCACGCACACCAGCGCCGTCGCGGATCGATTTCAGAATCACGTAATGCCGTTCTTCAGCAAGAATCTTTGCTTCCAGGCGAACTGCAAGTAGGGGTCGCTGCAGCCCGTCAAATCACGAAAGGAACGCCGGCAATGAAGCAAACAAAGTTGATGCTGCTTGCGATTGCAGTCTGCTGTATTACCCCCGCAGTCCATGCGGAGTCGACGAGCCTCTGCACAGGCTTGACGAATCTCAAGATGGAAGGCGTAGAGATTACGAAGGCCGCACTTGCTCCTGCGGGGACCATGCTTCCACCTCCTTTTCCTGGTGCTCCCGGCACTGGCCCCTTGCCTGCGCATTGCCGCGTTGACGGTGTAATCCATCGCCGAAAGGGAGCTGACGGTGAAGAGTTTGGGATCGGGTTTGCGCTGGCTCTGCCGGAAGAGGCAGCGTGGAACGGTGATTTCATGATGCAAGGCGGAGGCGGCGCCAATGGCTCGGTCGCCTATCCACTTGGGGCTTCCTATTCCGGCGAGAAGCCGGCCCTCGTTCAGGGATTTGCGGTGGCCAGCACCGATACCGGACACAAGGCAAAGAACGGGGGATTTGATTTCTCGTTCATGCGCGATCAGCAGGCTTATCTGGACTTCGCATACCAGGCGAATGCTGAAGTCGCTGGAGTGGCAAAGCATATCATCGCCCACTACTACGCGAAGCCCGCGCGATACTCCTACTTCGTCGGCTGCTCCACTGGCGGGCGCGAAGGTATGATTCTTTCTCAGCGCTATCCCACAGTATTCAACGGCATCGTCTCCGGTGATCCTGCCATGCGTACGGGGTTCTCGAACATTGCAATCGGCAAGTGGATTCCGGCGGCTTACAACCAGGCCGCGCCCAAGGACGAGACAGGCAAGCCGCAGATTGAGAAGTTCCTTTCCGCGGATGAGCGAAAGCTGTTCATGGACTCTCTCATGAAGAGATGCGATGCGCGAGATGGCCTGGCGGATGGAATGATCTTTGATCCGTTCGGCTGCGATTTCGACCCCGCGGTGCTCTCTTGCAAGCCTGGCCAGACTGAAGCTTGCATCGCGCCGGAGAAAGTTGCGGCGATCAAGAAAGCGTTTGCGGGACCGAAGAACGCATACGGAACCCAGGTCTATCCGGGCTTCCTATACGATTCAGGCATCGCGTCAGCAGGCTTTGCATCGGGGTTGCTTGCAATGGGGAAGAACGGGATATTTGGGCCATATCCAATCTCGACGGAAATCGACGTTGACAAGGAGGCGTTGCACGCAGCCGATCCGCTCGTGGAACCAGCATCGTCCAACCTGTCGACGTTTTCTGGAAACGGCGGCAAATTGATTTTCTTTCATGGAGACAGCGATCCGTGGTTCTCAGCCCTCGATACACTTGGCTACTATCAATCCCTGGGCGCAGCCAACGGCGGAGCCGACAAGGTTTCCGAATGGAGCCGGTTGTTTCTGGTACCTGGGATGGCGCATTGCGGGGGCGGCCCGGCTCTTGACCATTTCGACATGCTGAGCACCATTGTGAACTGGGTGGAGAAGGGAACCGCGCCGGACGCGGTAATTGCGACGGGGAAGGCATTCCCTGGGCGGAGCCGTCCCCTTTGCGCGTACCCTAAACATGCACAGTATACCGGGAGCGGAGACAGCGAGGACGCTCGAAACTTTCATTGCCAGTGAGGGCGCGCACCAGTGAGGTTTCCACCTCGCGTTCTTCAACAGAATACTTGAGAGAGCGTTGTTGCTGATACACTCGATGCGCATAGAGGAGTGTCACTTCAAGTGTTCTCTGCAGCGAATCGCCAGTAGGCCGTTCGATTGGGAGCCAGTCATGATGGACCTTTCGCGCCGTAACTTCCTCAAGACATCTGCCGGGGCTGCCGGGCTTTGCTTCGTCGGTCCTTCTGCCGTCGCTCAGGCCTTGTTCGGAAATGAGCTCCAGCATCCTTCGGGCAAACTTGAACCCTTCCCGCTCGCTTCGGTCCGGCTTGCCTCCGGCATCTTCCAGCAACAGGAGGAGGTCAACGCGCGCTACCTCGACTCGCTTACGGTTGACCGGCTCCTTCATTCCTTCCGCATCACCGCGGGCATTTCTTCCAGTGTGACGCCCTACAAAGGCTGGGAGGATCCAACCTGCGAACTGCGCGGACATTTCACCGGCGGCCATTTCCTTTCCGCGGTTGCGCTGGCCTCTGCCGGTTCGGGAAACACCGTCCTCAAGACCCGAGGCGAGGAACTTGTATCCGGCCTCGGTTCGTGCCATAAAAAAATCGGAACCGGCTACCTGGGCGCATATCCAACCGATATCTTTGAACACCTGGCCCAGGGCAAGCCTGCGTGGGCGCCCTTCT
>CAYWMR010000561.1:0-2873 GCA_964458965.1 uncultured Occallatibacter sp.
CGCCTTAAAAGGGCGTTGCTCTACCAACTGAGCTACGAGCTCGTTCAAGACCGCTAGTTCCAAATTATCACAGTAACGGATTTGCCCGCTCAGCCGACGGGCCGGCATTCGCCGGCGCTCGCTACAGCTGACTCTCATCGCAGCCCAGAGAGAAGTGCAGCGCGGCGCAAATCTCTCTCATCCGCCCCGAACTCAGTTGAGCCACACGCCTTCCCAACCGGTCTTGCGAGACGGTTACAGCATTGTGCAGATTCACCGCGCACGCTGCCTTCATGCCATCGCTTTCGTTCAGCATCACCTCGGACGGTACGCCGCGAATCGCCGAGGTGACAGGAGCAACCGTAACCGTTGAAAGATAATCAATCGCACTGCCGCGGGTAAGCACCACCACCGGCCTCTGCTTATCAGGCGCGGCAAAGTTGTAAAGGCAAATATCCCCACGCTCTATTCTGCCGGCCAAGCTGCCTCCGCTTCCCACAGATCGCCCTCACCAGGCGGCTGCGGCTTCCGCAAGTATCCCTCGCGGTCGCGCTCCTCGCTGGCACGCAACTCCAACCTCCGCAGGTGCTCTTTGAGTGCATCGCGCACCAATGCTGAACGATTTTGCCTGGTCTGGCGTGCGGCCTTGTCGGCGGCCTGCAAGAGCTCATTGTCGATAACGATCTGGATAGTCACCATTGTGGACTCCATTCCACAGTGTACTCCACATCAGAATCTCCACCTCACGATTTTCACAAGGTTGTTGGCCCAGCTGAGCCCAACGAGAACGATAAAAGACCTACAAATTAAAATAATCAATAATTACTATTGACAAACTTAATAAACTTACACATACTTCATTACGTACTCAAGAAACGAGATCCCATGCCAACGACTCCCGACAACAAGCCCGCCTCAGAATGGCAAGAGCTGATCCGCATGGCCCAGGGCTCGCCGATGGTCATTGAGCGCGTCCGGCTGCCTGAGAAGCAGGTTTCCATCGAGGGTCAGTTTCTGCTGCCGGAGCTGGCCCGGCTTGCCCTGGAAGACCAGGTCTTTGTCACCGCATTTCTCCGCTCCCACGGTTCCATCAAGGAGATGGAGCAGGTCTTCGGGGTCAGTTACCCAACCATCAAGTTGCGGCTCAATCGCATTGCCGGCCAACTGCAGTTTGTCGAAACCAACCCGTCTCCGTCCGGCGCAGAGGTATTGGAGCGGCTCAAAGACGGCGAGATTACCGCCGACGAAGCAATCCGCGCATTGGAGGCCCTCAAATGACTCCCAACTTCGCCGTCATCGGCATTCAGACTCCGCACTGGCATTGCCCCCGGCTGTGGCTCCCGGTTTTCCTGCTTTGGATTCCGGTCATTCTGCTTTCGCCCTTCATCTTTCTGGTCCTGATGGCCATCGCGTTTCTCTGGCGCTTGAATCTCTGGCGCATGATTGCAATTTCGTGGGGCATCGTGTGCAGCCTGCCCGGAACCCACGTTCACGTCAGCGCGGAAGGCAACCAGGTTCTGGTCCGCATCCTTTAGAGGTCACTATGCAAACCGATCGCCGTGCCATTCTCTCCCTTGTTGCTCTTGGCCGAATTACACCGGCCGAAGCTGAGCGCCTACTCATCGCCTGGAACGAAGGCCGGGAGGGGCTCTGGATCTTCACCGTCTGCATCGCCCTGGCGTTGCTCAACCCATTCAGTCCGCACCCTGGCCTCGCAGCGCTTATGCAAAATGCACACGCACAGTTGTTGAACGGTTCGCTTCACCGCATCTTGTCGGAACTCACGCAAATAATCGGAGGAATGCAATGAACGAGAATCGCCGTCAAATCCTGGAAATGCTGGCCGCGGGCAAAATCACAGCAGAGCAAGCCGAGCGGCTGCTTGCCGCAATCGAGAACCCGCCCACTTCAACAAACGGAACAGTAACCCAGGACGCGGCCGCGAAGTTGAAGACCAAGGTCAAGTACGTCCGCGTATTGGTCGAGGCCCCCGAGCAGGGTGGCCCCACCACGGTCAATATCCGCGTCCCGTTGCAGTTGTTGCGGGCCGGTGTTCGCCTGGCTAGTCTCATTCCGGCGCAAGCACACAACCAGTTTGACGCGGCGCTCAGCCAGCACGGCGTCCCGCTGACCTTGTCGCAAATCAAGCCGGAAAACCTCGAAGAGCTGATCGACCACCTCGAAGACCTGACCGTGGATGTGAACGGAAGCGAGCATCAGGCCAAGGTGCGAGTCTTCTGCGAGTAGTCCGGGGCCGTCCATAATTGCGTCCCAGTCAGCCCCGCCTCAGCCCTTGCGCAGCGGCTTCTGCATGGGCACCACCTGCACCGTAACGTCGCGCACCTCGGAAAGAAACCGGTTGAGCACCGAGCCGCGCAGCAGAATATCCCAGCGCGAGCGAACCGACTGACCAAACACGACGTGAGAAATGCTCTCCTGCTGCGCAAACTGGATCAGCGCGTCCGACACATTCCGTCCGGTAAGCGTAACCACTTGCGCACCCAGATCGCGTGCCATGCGCTGATACTCCTCCAGCCGGTGAAAGGCCTCCGGGTCGCCGTGCCCTCTGTCGTCGTCCGGGCGGGTTACGTAGACCGCGTACCAGTTGCTCGCCAACCGGCCGGCAATGCGCGAACCAACTCGCAGCAGCCGCTCGGTGCCTGGCCGTGTGCTGAGGCATACCATCACCTTCTCAGGAATCGGCGCCTGTTCCAGGCCCCTGTTGCGGCGGTATTCGGCGGCGCGGTTGCTCACTTGCTCGGCGGTGGTGCGCAGCGCCAGTTCGCGCAGCATGTTCAGGTTCCCGGTGCGGAAGAAGTTAGCCAGCGATTGCTCCACCTTTTCCGGGGCGTAGATCTTTCCCTGGCGCAGCCGCGTCCGCAGCTCATCCACGG
>CAYWMR010000562.1:0-2864 GCA_964458965.1 uncultured Occallatibacter sp.
GGAAGGAGAACAGCATTCTTCATGAACGCGGCCCAGATGGGAGCGGCGGCGAACGCGCCGTGGATCTTGATGTCGGTGTAGTCGTCGTTGCCGACCCAGACTATGCAGAGCAGGTTGGAGGTGTAACCGGCGAACCATGCGTCGTGGCTGGTTCCGGTTTTGCCGGCAGCGGGCGCGGTGAAGCCGAGGGTGCGCGTGCCGGCGCCGGTGCCGTGGTTGATGACGTTCTCCAGCATGTTCGTGGTGAGATAGGCGACGCGGGAATCGAGAATATTCCTGGAGGTCGGTGCGTAATCGGAGATGATGTCGCCGGTTGGTGTGCGCACGCTGGCCAGCATCCAGGGATCGAGTTGAATGCCGCCGTTTGCGAAGGTGGTGTATGCGCCGGCCATGTCAAGCGGGGTTGCGTCGTAGGAGCCGATGGCCATGGAGGGCGTGCCGCGCGCGGACTTGATTCCGGCTTCACGGGCGAGGGCCGCGATGCGATCGAGCCCGACCATGGTGGCCAGGCTGATGGTCGCGTTGTTCATTGACTCCTGCAATGCGTACCGCGCCGTGACCTGGCCGTAGTATTTGTCCGCGTCGTTGCGCGGCGTGTATTCATATGGCGTCCCTTCGCCATAGGTGGCCTGCTGGTCGGTGAGAATGGTGAGCTCGGAGAAGAGCTTGGTTTGGCCGGGCAGGATTGTTCCCTCGACTGCGGTGGCAAAGGCGCTGGCGTAGACAAACGGCTTGAAGATGGAGCCGGTGGGACGATGCGCCACGGCATGATTCAACTGGCTGGCGCCATAGTTGCGGCCGCCGACGAGCGCCAGCACCTGGCCGGTGTGAGGATTGAGCGCTACCAGGGCAACCTGGGGATAGACATAGGGAATGCCGCGCTTTTTGTCGCGCGCGTGCAGCTTATCTACGCGCTCATCGACCACATGGATAGTGGATTCGACCGCAGAGGTGGCTTCGCGCTGCAGGTCGGGATCGAGCGAGGTGTAGATGCGCAGGCCTTCGCGATTGAAGTCGCGCTCGCCTAGCTTCTGCATCAACTGATCGTGCACCAGGTCGACGAAATAGGGCGCCTCGCTTGCGTCCACACTTTGCACGGAGAGATGCAGCGGCTCGGCTTTGGCGCGTTCAGCCTGGTCCTTGGTAATGGCTCCGGTCTCAACCATGGAATCGAGCACCAGGTTGCGGCGCTCGATGGTTCGGTCGGCATGGTGGAAGGGGTTGAAGTAGCTTGGTCTCTGAATGATGCCGGCCAGGAATGCGCATTCGGCGAGATCGAGCTGGCGCACATCTTTGCCGAAGTAGACTTGCGCGGCCTCGCCAACGCCGTCGATGGAAAAGCTGCCTTGCTGGCCGAGAGGGATCTGATTGGCATACATCTCGAAGATTTGCTTTTTGTCAAAGCGATGTTCGAGGTGGAACGCGACCATGATCTGGATGAACTTGTATTTAATGGTGCCGTTATCCGAGAGGAACAGCAACTTGGCCAACTGCATGGTGAGCGTGGATGCGCCACCTCGATGCTTGCGGTCGCCGATTACATCGTGCCAGGCCCAGCTGATCATGCTGAAGAAGTTGACGCCGCCATGCTCGAAGAAGCGGCGGTCTTCAATGGCCAGCACGGCCTGCACAATGTTGGGCGGAATTTCGTTGTAGCTGATGAGGCGGCGCTTGGTGCGATTGGCGTCCTCGCTGAGGCCGGTGATGAGCAGAGGTTCGAGCTCGTAACTGGCGAGCGGCTGCCCATGATCGTCGGTGATTGAATCGACTGCTCCTGCGGCGACGCGGATGGTTGCTCCGTCCTGCTCGTGATAAGACTGCGGGCCGGGATGCACGGCGATGGAAGAGCCGCTCTCAGAGTAAGTGCCTAAAGGTGAACTCTGTGAGGCGCCATCGATGGAGTAACCGGCCTCGCGCAGTTCGTTGGCGATGAGGTGAATGCTGAGCTTTTGGCCGGTGCGGACCTCGCGGGGCGCTGCGTAGATCTTAGCGGTGTTGGCAAAGACGGGCTGCTTGAGCCTTTCGTCTACGATGCGCCCATATTTGAAGTAGAACCAGCCTGAGACGCTGAAGATCACCAGAGCGACGGCCGCAACTGTGACCAACCCGATGCGCAACAACAACGATGCCCAGGGATGTTTGCCCGAGCGTTTTGCCCATCGGATTCTTAACTTCATTGCTGCTCCTTGAAGACAGTGGACAGTGAACAGTGGACAGTGGACAGTGAGCAGTTGCGCGCTAGAGGCTGTTGTCGGTCTGGGACAGCAGGGCGTCTTCCTGGATGCGCTCACTGACCAGGGCCACTACTTCATCGATTGCTACATCCATGCTGGTAGCGGTCGAACGAGTTACTAACTCGACCAGACCGCTTGAGGCTTTTTTGCCTACGTTGATGCGATAGGGAATTCCCACCAGGTCAGCATCTTTGAATTTGACTCCGGCGCGCTCGTCTCTGTCATCGAGCAGCACATCGAGGCCTGCGGATGTTAGCTCGGCGGCAAGTTTCTCGCCCGCTGCGGCGAGTGCTGCGTCGGAGACGTTGGTTACTGTTACGACGACTGTGAAGGGCGCGATGGAGGCCGGAAGGCAGAAGCCGTTGTTGTCATGGGACTGCTCGATGGCGGCGGTGAGAATGCGCTCGATGCCGATGCCGTAGCTGCCCATGATGGGCATGACTTCCTTGCCGTTGGGGTCGAGGACGCGCGCGCCCATGGACTGAGTGTATTTGTAGCCGAGCTTGAAGATGTGGCCGATCTCGACGGCTTTGCCGACCTGCAACTTGCCGTTGCAATAATCTCGGGGGCAGGATTCGCCTTGGTTGACACTGCGAATATCGGCCAGAAGCGTCCAGGTGAAGTCGCGGC
>CAYWMR010000563.1:0-2851 GCA_964458965.1 uncultured Occallatibacter sp.
CATCATGATCGCGTTCTTCTTCACAATGCCGATGAGAAGAATGATACCGATGATGGAAATAACGTTGAGGTCAATCTTGAACAGCATCAGCGCAAGCATGGCTCCAACGCTTGCCGAGGGCAGCGTCGAGATGATCGTAAGCGGATGCACCAGGCTCTCATACAGAATGCCGAGAACAATGTACACCGCAAGGATCGCCGTGGCTATGAGTATGGGCTCGCTTGCCAGCGAGGTTTGATAAGCTGCCGCAGTCCCCGCAAAAAAGCCACGCACCGTTGCAGGCATCCCCAGCCTCTGCTGCATCTGCCCCACCATGCGCGTTGCGTCGCTCAACGACATGCCGGCCGCCAGATTGAATGACACTGTGACCGATGGAAACGAGCTGGTGTGATTCAGAACCAGCGGCGTGGTGCTGGCTTGCGCCGAGGTGACGGCCGAAAGCGGAATCACGCCGTGGCCCGCGGTATGCAGGTAGATATTGTTCAGTCCATCCGGAGTCTGCCAGTATTGCGGCGCTACTTCCAGCACCACGTAATACTGGTTCAACTGCGTGTAAATGATCGAAACCTGCGACTGGCCAAAAGCTCCGTAGAGGGACTGATCCAGCGACTGCGGAGTAATGCCAAGTCGCGCGGCCGTAACCCGGTCGTAGTTGAGCACCTCCTGCAAGCCGCTGTTCTGCGCGTCGGTATTCACGTCCTGAAAGCCAGGTAGCTTCCCCATCTCCGCAAGCAGGATCGGGCCCCAATGCGATAGGTCCTGCACGTTATCCGACTGGATCGTGTACTGGTAGAGTGCCGCGCTCCCTCGTCCCCCGATGCGCAGATCCTGTGCCGCCTGAAGAACCGCCCGAGCCACGGGAAGCCGGTTCATCTTTGGCCGCAGGCGATTGATGATGTCCGGCGCCGCAGTCTGACGCACATCGCACGGTGGCTTCGATTCCATGCATTTTCCCCCCAGCGGCTTGAGCGCGACATTGATGCTGCCACCGTTCGACGCTCCGCCGCCACCGGTGTATGCAAGCACATTTGCCACTGCCGGATCGGCCTTGACGACATTCACCAGTTGCAAAATCGAGTTGTTCATCACCGCGAACGATGCATCCTGCGGCCCCTGCACGCTGCCTTGAAGTACTCCCGTATCCTGCTGCGGGAAAAACCCTTTGGGAATAATCGCTATCAGATAGAAGTTCAATCCAATGGTCAGCAGCAGAATCGCCAGCATGGGTCCGGGATGCTTCAGCACCCAGGCCAGTGTCCTGCTGTAACCCGCCAGCACCCAGGCGAATCCCTTTTCGCTGACACGAAACGCGCGCCCGTGATTCATCTCCTTCTCGTCTTTCAGCAAATAGGCGCACATCATGGGCGTCGTCGTCAGGGATATCAGCATCGATACCAGAATGGCCGTCGACAGTGTGATCGCAAACTCGCGGAACAGCCTGCCAACAATGCCGGCCATCAGCAGAATGGGAATGAAAACCGCAATCAGCGACATGCTGATCGAGAAGACGGTAAAGCCGATTTCCTTCGAGCCCAGAAGCGCAGCTTGAAACGGCTTCATCCCCCCTTCGCGGTGTCGTGAGATATTCTCCATTACCACGATGGCATCGTCCACCACGAACCCTGTCGAGATGGTCAGTGCCATCAGCGATAAGTTGTCTATGCTGAAGCCGAGCAGATACATAACAGCGAATGTGCCAATCAGCGAAACAGGCACGGCAACTGCGGGAATCAGCGTGGCCCGCCCGTTGCGCAGGAAGAGAAAGACGACGAGGATCACCAGCGCGACCGAGAGCATCAGCGTGCGCTCCACGTCGTTCACCGACGCGCGTATCGTCGTTGTGCGGTCAAGAACAATAGTGGTCTTGATGCCTTGCGGTATCGACGCTTGAATCGACGGCAACTCGCTTTTCACTCGATCCACGGTATCGATGATGTTGGCGCCTGGTTGCCGGAAGATGATAATCGAGATCGAGGGCACCCCATTCAGGTAGCCTGCGGTGCGAATGTTCTGCGTCCCGCTCGATACATCCGCCACGTCCGATAGCCGCACCGCGGCTCCATTGCGGATACCAATAACCAGCGGCTTGTATTGATCTGCCAGGTGCATCTGGTCATTGGTGACTATATCCGCGGTCGTGGTTCCATCAATGATCTGGCCCGTCGCCTCGTGAGCATTCTGTTGACTCAGCACCGATTGAACATTCGCCATGGTAAGCCCAAAACTGGTCAGCAATGTCGGGTTCACTTCCACGCGAACAGATGGCCCGGCGCCACCACCAACCGACACTTGCCCCACGCCCTGAATCTGCGAGAGTTTCTGTGCCACCACCGACGAAGCCTCGTCGTAAAGCGTAGGCCGGTCGTACTTATCCGAGGTAAGTCCCAAAATAATAATTGGCGAATCCGCGGGGTTCACTTTTCGGTAAGTCGGGTTGGCGGGCAGGTTCGCCGGCAGGTATGTGCGCGCCGAGTTGATGGCCGCTTCCACGTCTCGCGCTGCGCCATCGATGTCGCGGCTCAAATCGAATTGCAGCGTAATCGACGTGCTGCCCAAAGAACTCGAAGAGGTCATCTCCGTCACGCCGGCAATGTGGCTGAACTGCCGCTCCAGCGGCGTTGCAATCGAGGAGGCTGTTATCTCAGGACTGCCACCAGGCAGGCTCGCCGAAACCGAAATAGTTGGGAAATCAACCTGTGGCAAAGGAGAAACAGGAAGAACGCTGAACCCCAGCGCGCCGCACAGCATCACCCCAACCGTAATCAAAGTCGTGGCTACCGGCCGCCGGATGAAGGGTGCGGAGATGTTCATGTTCCCTCCGCCGGCCTCGGGTTCGCGCCTTCTTCCTCGT
>CAYWMR010000564.1:0-2836 GCA_964458965.1 uncultured Occallatibacter sp.
AGCCATGACTCTCACGGCGAAGTAGCCGGAACCTGCCAGGGCCGCGATGAGCAACAACATACTCGCAATTCTTCTCATGACGAACTCCCAGCGGAGGCACAGGCGATAGCCGCGCGTCCTCCGCTTCCATGGATTCAATGTCCCGGTAACTTACTTGACCGCGTGCATGGGAACTGTTTTTGCCTGTTGCTCGGCGATGCCGTCGTACACGCTTGGCACCAGGCCCTTGCCCTCTTCAATCGCAAAATAGCGGTCCACAGCAGGCAGCGTGTAAGTCTCCTTTGCGCCGTCGGGCCAGCGAATCTCAACCTTGTCAACGATCTTACTTTCTCCCAGGCCAAAATGCATCCGGAAATCATTCGACGACTCGAAGCTGCCTCCGCTCATAACATCGCCTCGCTGGCGCATTCCGTTGGCCGTCAGGTACACCGTCGAGCCCACCGCATCGCTGGGGCTCTTGGGACCTCCAATCAGCATAAGGCCCACCCAGTGGTTATGATCGGCGTTCACATTGCGCAGCAGCACCGGAGTGTGATCGAGGCAATTGATCACAACGTCCAGTTTTCCGTCGTTGAACAGGTCGCCGAATGCCGCGCCACGCGCCGGGATCACATCGGCCAAACCGGAGCCTATGACCGCCGGCATCACTTCGAATTTCTTGCCATGATCAAGGTTGTGAAACAATAGCGGGCGCTCCGCGAACGATGTGCCCCAGTTGTGCTGATCCACCTGGGGATACACATGACCGCTGACAAACATCAGGTCCTTCCAGCCATCGTTGTCATAGTCAAAGAAAGCAGTGCCCCAACTCAAGAAGGGATAAGTCGGTTCGGCGATGCCCATCTGCGGCGTAATGTCGACAAAGTTGCCATCGCCTTCATTGCGGTAAAGCGTCTTGTAATCGTCGGAGAAGGTGGTCGTGTAGAGGTCGAGCCGGCCGCTGTTTCCGTAGTCGCCTACGGCTAAGCCCATCGAGGCTGTTTCGCGCGCATCCTGGTTCAGAGCAAAGCCGGAGTAGAAGCTTGCATCCTGAAAGGTTCCGTCGCCCTTGTTGATGTAAAGATAATTCGGAGATGAATCGTCGGTTACCAACAGGTCGACCTTGCCGTCGTTATCAATGTCCACAAAGGTCGAAGAGAACCCGTAGTAGCGGCGCTTGTCGCTGACGCCCGCCTTCACACTTACGTCGGTAAAGGTGCCGTCGCCGTTGTTATGGAACAAGTGATCCGGCTCGCCCACCAGACCGCGTGGGCCGCACATGGTTTGCGCGCCGCGAAACTGGCAATTGGCAAAGCCTACGGCCTTGGAGCCAGTTGCGGGAAGGTTGTTCATATCCCAGTGAACATACCCTGGAACGAAGATATCCAGCTTTCCGTCGCCGTCGTAATCGCCAAAGCTGGGCCCTGTAGACCAGTTACCCAGAGTTACCCCGGCAGTCTTGGCTATATCGGTAAACGTGCCATCGTGATTGTTGTGATACAGGCGGTTCTCGCCGTAGTTTCCCACGTAAATATCCGGCCAGCCATCATTGTCGTAATCTCCAACCGCGCAGCCGAATCCCCATCTGTCATTCGTCACGCCTGCGATGTTGGCAACGTTTGTGAACGTTCCATCATGATTATTGTGAAAGAGAGCGGCATGAGGCGCTTCGGCTTTGCCGTTGAGTGCGTCATAGGTCGAGCCGTTGACAAGGAAGATGTCGAGCCAGCCATCGTGGTCGTAGTCAAGCAGACAGACGCCGGAACCGATGGTCTCAAGGATGTAAGGCTTCTGCGGGGTGCCCATCTTGTGCTGCCACGTATTGAGTCCGGCCTTTTCAGAGATGTCCTGAAAAACGACCGGGCCTGTCTTGACAAACCCGCCCGCCGTGATGGGCCGCTTCTCGGAGTCGAGCACTGGCGCAAACACACCGCCGGTTGCCGACCCGGTCTGTTGAGGCGGAGGCGTCGAAGGTCCGCTGCCTCCATAGAGCGGTGATTGCGAGGGCTGAGCGTTCTGTGAAAACGCTGTGCCGCAGAGCACGAGAAGCGCGACTGACACAGACGCCAAGGTCCGGCGCCGGAAGGGCGGAAATACACAAGTATCGATTTGCACGTGGCCTCACGAATGGGGGGGACGACCCATTGCAACCGATTTTCGCGCGCGTGAACCGGAATTGTCTACCGTCTTTGTGAGGGCTTCGCTCTCAACCTATCGATTGAGCATTCGAGCGACTAGTTTTTCATTGGCGCTTAGCTCGACAAATCCCGCAAGGATCGCACCTGGATTCGTAGCGATATTCTCATCCGATGGATGGAGCCGGGCGCCCACCTTTTGTTCATTGTGCATGTTCTTCCTGTTCGTAGAAGATAACACGAGGGCTGGCGCAGGTGCGCCCTCAGCGCGATCAATCCCTCTCTCGACCCCGGCTCAAGTGAAAAAGACAATCGATTCTGTTTGACGACGCAACCATTCATGGGAGTGCACCGATGAGCGCAATGCCAGGCAAGATCGCCAACTTCGAGACTCGACGAACTGCGCAGGCTGGCTCATTCACATGGGCGCTGTGTTTGATAAGTCTCGGCGGATGGTTTCTCGCGACGCCCGCCGGCGCGCACGGACAAGGTTCTCTCTCTGACCGTTCAGCCGCATCGCCGATGCAGCAGCATTACGACGCCGCATTCCAGTTCCAAAATGCGGGCGATCTGGCGCAGGCGAATTCCGAGTACAAGCTCTTCCTTTCTCTGGCGCTGCATCGCATGGCAAATGGCCAGGCCAACCTGGGAGATTATGCTCGTGCGAGCCGGTTGTATGAAGAGTCGCTCAAACTTGCGCCGGACGATCGCGATCTGCAGAT
>CAYWMR010000565.1:0-2827 GCA_964458965.1 uncultured Occallatibacter sp.
GCGTGCCCATCCCCGCCTCGCGCGCCACCTTGTTGCCGTCGATCACATAAAACTCGATCTTCTTCTGGAGTAACTCCTGCTGCGTTGTCTTGGGCAGGTGGTCCCACACTTCCGCCGCCGAGTAAGGCGAGTTAAGCAGGAACACCGCGCCAGGCATGGCCGCTTCCACCACGTTCATCTTTTCCAGGAAGCTGAAGTTGTGGCAGGCCACAAAGCTCGCGCGCGTAATCAAATAACTTGACCGAATCGGATTTGGCCCGAACCTCAGATGCGAAGTCGTCATCGATCCCGACTTTTTCGAGTCGTAGACAAAGTAGCCCTGCGCATAGTTAGGTGTCTCGCTGCCGATGATCTTGATGGAGTTCTTGTTGGCGCCTACCGTGCCATCGGAACCAAGACCGTAGAACAGCGCCCGCACCGTCTTCGGATCCTCGGTTGAAAACGCCGGATCGTAACTCAGGCTGGTGAAGGAAACATCGTCTTCGATTCCAATAGTGAAGTGATTCTTCGGCGCGGCCTTCAAAAGCTCGTCGTAAATTCCCTTCACCATGGCCGGCGTAAACTCCTTCGAGGAAAGCCCATACCGCCCACCAATTACCGTCGGCTTGGCGGCGAACGGAAGCGTTGCCGCATTTTCGGCCAGCACGGTAACAATGTCCTGATACAGCGGCTCGCCCATCGCACCCGGCTCTTTGCAGCGATCCAGAACCGCAATCGACTTCACCGTCGCCGGCAGCGCCGCCAGAAACGCGCTTGCGTCGAATGGCCGGTACAAGCGAACCTTCAGCAGTCCCAGTTTTTCGCCCTGTTTATTCAACAGATCGACGGCCTCTTCGGCTGCCTCCGCGCCGGAACCCATAATCACCATCACCCGCTCCGCATCGGGCGCGCCGTAATAATCGAACAGATGATAGGCGCGGCCGGTCTGCGCGGCAAAGCGATCCATCACCTTCTGCACAATTCCCGGAACCGCGGCGTGGAACGGATTGCAGGCCTCGCGAGCCTGGAAGAATACATCGGGATTTTGCGCTGTGCCGCGAATCACCGGCCTGTCCGGGCTCAGCGCCCGCTGCCGGTACTCGATAATGTACTTGTCGTCCGCCAGCGCGCGAATCGTCTCGTCGTCGATGGGAAGAATCTTGCCCACCTCGTGCGAAGTCCTGAAGCCGTCGAAGAAATGAATGAAAGGAATGCGGGATTCAAGCGTGGCAATCTGCGCCACCAGCGCCATATCGGCAACTTCCTGCACCGAATTCGAGCACAGCATGGCCCAGCCCGTCGCGCGGCAGGCCATCACGTCGGAGTGGTCGCCAAAAATCGAAAGCGCGTGCGTGGCCAGCGTGCGGGCCGTCACGTGCATGGTGGCCGGAGTCAACTCACCGGCAATCTTGAACATGTTGGGGATCATCAGCAGCAAGCCCTGCGAAGCCGTAAACGTAGTCCCAAACGCCCCCGCCTGCAGCGCGCCGTGCAATGCCCCGGCCGCCCCGCCTTCGCTCTGCAGTTCTTCCACAATGGGCAATGCGCCCCAGATATTCTTCTTGCCCTCCGAGCGCCACTGATCGGCCCACTCGGCCATTGGCGACGAGGGGGTAATAGGGTAGATCGCAACCACTTCGGAGAGACGATAGGCTACCGAGGCAGCCGCCTCGTTCCCATCCAGAATTACCATTTTGCTGTCCGTAGACTGTTCACTCATTCGCTTTGCCTCACACCGCGGCCAGGGAAATAAAACCGCTAGGTCGAGTCTCATCTCCGTGGGTATGAGCCGCTGTGATGCGAGACACAGGGCGGACTGGAATCCCATATTGTGGACCAATCTTCTTGGGAAACACTGGCCGCGCTCTCTCCTTCTACGGGATGACCGACCTGGCCACACACGAGGTTTTCCCGTACTCTGAGCGTTATGGAAGTACTTTTCACACCCGAACTCGAAGCGAGACTTGCTCGATCCGCCGCTCATCAGGGCCGCAACCCCGATGAGTTAGTAAAACAAGTCGTGGCGCGGTATTTCGACGAGGAAAGCCGGTTCGTTGATGCGGTGAACCGTGGCGAGTCTGCGCTCATGAACGGCGAGTACCTTATCCACGAGCAAGTGGGTCAGCGCCTTGGGCGCTTCTTGCAGTCCTGATGCAGGTTCGCTGGTCCATTCCCGCCGCCGAGGATTACGACGGAACAGAGGGTAAGAAAATGGCAGCTATTCTCGATTGGTCGCAATGCCCCGCCGTTGAAAGCATCCCCGGCAAGGTGAGCGGCGCATGGCTTTTCAAGGATACCCGTATGCCGGTTTCCATCGTCTTTGAGAATCTCGAAGCTGGAGCTTCGATCGAGGAGATTATGGACTGGTTCCATTTGTCGCGTGAACAGATCGCTGCCGTGATCGAATTTGCGGCACGGAGCCTTGACGCGCCCCCACCTTCGCAGCTTTTCGCTCAGGCCGTCGATGCTCATACTGTTTGACCACAGCACTCCGGCCCCGCTTCGCTACGCTCTCAAGGGTCACGTCGTTGTTGAAGCCTTTGAACGCGGATGGGACCGGCTTGCGAACGGCACTTTGCTCGATGCGGCAGAGAAGGCAGGTTTCGAGCTGATGGTGACCGCCGAGAAAAACATGCGCTACCAGCAGAATCTGGCCGGGAGGAGAATCTCAATCGTCGTCCTCGGCAATGCGCAATGGCCCGTTTTGCGCCGCTACGTTGAAAGGGTTGTGTGCGCCATCAATGCAGCCACACCGGGCAGCGTTGCCGAGGTGGAAATTCCGTTCGTGTAAAGCCCGCAATGGTTGCGTTCTTATTCTTGAGCATTCCTGGGATCGAGTCCCAGGTCT
>CAYWMR010000566.1:0-2805 GCA_964458965.1 uncultured Occallatibacter sp.
GCGCGCCCGAGGGTCCGAAGTTCGAGTACGAGGAAGTGGATACGCAGTACATCAAACCGCGTCCGCGCAGTTATACAGCGGCCAAATAAGCAACGGGAGACTGAGTTATGGCAACCAAGACCGTAGCACTCGAAATCAAGCGCCAGGCCAGCCCCGATGCTCCCGCGGTGTGGGAGAGCTTCGAGCTTGAATGGCGGCCAGGTATGAACGTCATTTCCGCCATGATGGAGATTGCGGCGAACCCGGTGACCGCGGACGGCCGCGCGACCACGCCAGTGACCTACGACTCGAATTGCCTTGAGGAGATCTGCGGGTCGTGTGCGATGAGGATTAATGGCAAGGCGCGCATGGCGTGCTCGTCACTGGTGGATAACCTGGAGCAGCCGATCAAGATTGAGCCGCTGAGCAAGTTTCCGCTGGTGCGCGACTTGCAGGTCGATCGCTCCGTTCTGTTTGAAAACCTGAAGGCTGTGAAGGCCTGGGTTCCCGTGGACGGGACTTATGACTTAGGGTCGGGGCCGCGCGTGTTTCCGCAGCAACAGGAGGCGAGTTATCCGCTTTCTAACTGCATAAGCTGCTGCTGCTGCATGGAAGTGTGCCCGCAGTTCAACGACGATACAGGGTTTGTGGGCGCGGCAACGATTGCGCAGGTGAAGCTTTTTAACGATCACCCGACGGGGAAGGTTTTCAAGGAAGAACGGCTGCGGGCGCTGGCCGGCGACGGCGGCATACAAGAGTGCGGATTTGCGCAGAACTGCGTGGAGATTTGCCCCAAGGGAATTCCGCTTACCAATGCGATTTCGGATATCAGCCGCGATGTGCTGATTCAGAAGGCTAAGGACTTTTTGCGGGGGTAAGTGCACACATATGCGAGGGCGTCAGCATGACATTTTGGCTAATCGCAATAGCTGTGGGCCTCCTGATTTGGTGGGTGGGGAAAGAAAATTCTACAAAGGCTGCACAAGCCCTCGCAGAACGCCAAAGTCTTCAGGAAGAACGCAAACGTCTTCAGGAAGAGCGGGAACTTTTTGAGGAAGAGCGCGAACGTCTCGAAGATGATCTTCTGAATGCAGAAGAGCAGCGAAAATATGACTCATTCTTCGCCGCTAATGACTTTCCGCACCACAACGACAAAATCCGCATTTTGGCCTGGGCAGAGCAGCGTGGCATGACTCTTGAAGAAGCACGAGATTTCTTTTTGGACTGCGAATTCCATGAGCGCATTGGCAAAGTGTTGGACGATTCCAGCGAGAAACGGCTGGCGAAAGTGCGACCGGGTGCCCCAGGTCCGGACTTTCGGGTCTGAGATCGCACAGTTGCTTACATAGCGGGATAGAAGCTTTGAATCCAGCCTTGGAGCAGGGCTGGGAAGCATCCTAGCAGCACGACCGCGGCGGCGATCCCTACCAGCACAATCATGGTAACCGGATGGGCTTTGATGGGTGTCTCGTCCGCTGCGGGCATAACATAGGCTCGCTTGAGCACTTGCAAATAGTAGTAGAGTGAGACCGCGCTGAAGGCGACTGCGAGAGCTACCAGCGCGAATGGAATGGGGCCGGCTGAGGCTCCGAGGACTGCGGCAAAGAGATTGAACTTGGCCCAGAAGCCGACGAGCGGGGGAATGCCGGCTAGGGATAGGAATAGAACTAGCAGCACTGCGGCGAGGATTGGATTGCGTTTGTGGAGGCCGAGGAACGCGTCGAGGCGGTCGCTGCCGGTGGCGCGCTGGACTACGTCTACTACGCCGAATGCGCCGATGGTGGTTAAGCCGTAGATGAGGATGTAGTAAAGGACGGCCTGCTGGGCGACAAATCCGCGCCCGATTTCAGCCGCGACCACATCGATGCCGACAAACCACCGCCCTAGGGTTTCTGGGGGGCCGAGGTCGTGCGGTAACAGACACACGCCCAACAGAATATAGCCAGCGTGAGCGATGGCCGAGTATGCCAGCAAGCGGCGAACGCTGGTCTGAGCCAGAGCTGCCAGGTTGCCGACAACCATCGAAATCGCGGCAACTGCGAGCATAACTTCAATGACATGGGACCATGATGCAAAACTTTGGATAACCAGACGCGCACTTTCATTTTCAGAAAGGTGAGGATTGAGGCGAATCATCACATCTTCTCTGAAGAATGTTAGTAACAGCGTAAAACTGGCCACCTTGGATACCGATGCGATGAAGGCGGCGGCTGGCGCGGGCGCTCCTTCGTAGGTGTCCGGTGCCCAGAGATGAAAAGGCACGGCGGCGATCTTAAATCCCAACCCGGCGATCACCAATACAAACGCAATGTAATAGAGCGGAGTTGGCCCCGACTGAAAGATCGCCGACCGGATCTCAAACAGGTTCGTGGTTCCGGTGAGACCGTAAAGATAGCTGAAACCGAAGAGCAGAAACGCAGCCGACATGCCGCCGAAGAGGTAATACTTCATGGCTGCTTCCGCGCTTTTCCCTGAGCGCTTGGCGAACGCCGTCATAATATAGAGCCCCAGGCTCAACAGCTCGAGTCCAATGAAGATGACCAGCAAATCCTGCGCCGCAGCAATGAGCAATCCGCCCGCGGACGCCATCAGCATCACGGCCACGAACTCGCCCACGTGCATTGTAAAGTCCGAATCGATGAGCAGAAGTAGCGTCAGCGCAGTCAACACCAGGATTCCGGTTTGAGCGACTGCGACGAAGCCGCCCTGCCGAAGTAGCGAAGCGCCATGAAAGCTGAGTCCCGCTCCAGTGGAGGCTTGCAATGCCCACAGTGCCGCGCCGCATCCTGCCACGCCAAGCAGCGCCGCAATGGCAACGCGCGTCTT
>CAYWMR010000567.1:0-2801 GCA_964458965.1 uncultured Occallatibacter sp.
TTCGCAGTACCTGCACTGCATGGCCGATCTGCTGCACCGATGGCGCACCGGCGAACTGGCCTGCGAGATTCCAATCATCGTCTCCAACCATCGGGATGTAGAGCGGCTGGCGGGGTTCTATGGAATTCCGTTCGAATTCGTGGAAGCCGGACCTCAGAAGCGGGCCGAGGCCGAGACGCGGCAGCTCGCGCTGCTGGAGGGAGAGAAGATCGATCTAATCGTGCTGGCGCGCTACATGCAGATTCTGAGCCCCGGGTTTGTCGCCCGCTATCCGGCGCAGATCATCAATGTGCATCACTCGTTTCTGCCTGCATTCACCGGGGCCCGGCCCTACCACGCGGCGCACGCGCGAGGCGTAAAGCTGATTGGAGCGACCAGCCACTATGTGACCGAAGTGCTGGACGATGGGCCGATCATCGAGCAGGATGTGGCGCGAATCTCGCATCGCGACCAGGTGGAGGATCTGGTAGCCCGGGGCCGCGACCTGGAGAGGATTGTACTGTCGAGGGCGGTGCGCTGGCACCTGGACCGCCGCATCCTCTGCTATGGGAACAAGACGGTGGTCTTCGATTGAAGCAGGGGTCAGGCGTCAGGGATTAGCGTGTCAGCCGTGATCGGTGGCTCCCGAAGCCTGTCCCGGCTCAGCCCGCCAGTTCTCTCTTCACCATCTCGCTGACGATCCGTCCTTCGGCGCGAAGACCAGCCGCCTGCAACTTGCCCTGGACAGCTTTAATCACGACGCCGATCTCTTTGGGCGTGGGCGCCTTGCCGGATGCGGCGGCAACTTCGGCGATGGCTTCCTTGACCAGCCCATGGAGGCCGACTTCGTCCAGGGCCTTGGGCAGGAACTCCTCGATGACCACGATTTCGGCAGCCTCAATGGCGGCCAACTCGGGGCGGTTGCCCTTGGTGAACTGCTCAATGGAGTCGCGGCGCTGCTTGATCATGGTGCCCAGCGCCGCCTCGGATTCGGCAGGGGTGAGCGGCTCGCGCTTCTCGATGGCCTTGTTCTTGAGGGCGTTCTTGATCAGGCGCAACGTGCCGGTGCGGACGGCGTCGTGAGCCTTCATGGCGGTAATAATCTGCTGAGAGATTTGAGCTTCGAGTGCGCCTGCGTCCATGGTAGTTCCTTCCTGATGAGCTCGGGCCGGGCAGCGCCCGAAAGCAAAACCAAAGGCAATTCTACCGGTTCGCGCGAGCAATGTTCACCAAAGTTGTCTGCCGTCGGCGGATTGAGGAACGGGAAGCAGAGGGTGCCCGGTTCGCGCACCGACTGAAAAGCCCTTTCCAAAATGGGCCAGACACCCGATTTGCACAGAACAACTATTCACATAAATCACAATAAAGTGTATTCTGTGATTGATTCGGCCGGACGGACCGCCGCTTCCGCTTCCCGCCCGGCACGAAAACGAGGAGAAATTATGATTCGCAAAACGCGCTTGTTTACACCCGGACCAACCCCGCTGCTTCCCGCGGCACAGTTTGCCATGGCCGCGGCGGATATTCACCACCGCACGCCGGAATTTCGCGCCCTCTTCCTCAAGGTGCTGTCGCAGTTGAAGGTCTTTGTCGGCACCAAAAACGATGTGCTGCTGCTTTCCTCTTCCGGTACGGGAGCGATGGAGGCGTCGGTCTCGAATCTGACCTCGCCGGGAGACCGTGTGCTGGTGCTCACCGCCGGCAAGTTTGGCGAGCGCTGGGTAGACCTGGCCAAGGCCTTTGGCCTCCAGGTTGACGTGGTGCAGAAGCCCTACGGCGAGACATTCGACCTGGCCGAAGTGAAGGCCGCGCTCAAGCCGGAGCACAAGGCGCTCTACATGCAGGCCTCGGAAACTTCGACCGCCGTAAGCCACGACGTGGAGGGCATTGCGGCGCTGCTCAAGGGCACCGAGACACTGCTAGTGGTTGACGGCATCACGGGCCTCGGCACGCAGACCTTTGACGTGGACGGCTGGGGCATCGACATCCTCATCGGCGGCTCGCAGAAGGCCGTGATGATTCCTCCGGGCCTGGCCTATTTGAGCGTGAGTGAAAAGGCGTGGAAGGCGATGGATGCGTCAAAAAATCCACGCTACTACTTTGACCTGCGCAAGGAGCGCAAGAACGCAGTCAAGGGCGAGAGCGCGTACACGCCGGCGGTAGCGCTGATTGCCGGCCTCGGCGCGGCGCTCGACTACATTGCCGGCCAGGCAGGCGGGGATCTCGAGAAGGGCCGCATCGCGCTGATCGACAACGCGCAGGTGAATGCCGCGGCGACACGGGCTGGCCTGGTAGCGCTGGGGTTCAAACTTTTTGCTCCTGTATCGCCTTCGGGCGCGGCAACCGCAGTCGAGGTTCCGGAGGGCATGGACTCTGGCGCGGTGGTTAAGGCGCTGAAGGCCAAGTTCAGCCTGGTCACAGCCAACGGACAGGGCTCGATGCAGGGCAAGATCTTCCGCGTGGCGCATCTGGGCTTCTTCGACTACCTTGACACGATTGCCTTCCTCGGTGCGATGGAACATATAGCCAAGGACACGCTGGGGCTGCCGGTGGTTTACGGGCAGGCGGTTGCGGCGGCGCAAGCCGTCTACGCGACAGCCTGCAGTTCGTAGTTCACAGTTCGCAGTTCACAGTCCGCGATTCATCCCGCTCGCATCGTTGCTGTGAACTACAAACTAAGAACTGTGAACTGTGAACCAAGAACTGTGAACTGCTTTAGGAGCATTCATGGCGGAACTCACTTTCGGAGAGAAGCTGCTCATCGCTCGCAAGCAGCTTGACCTCTATCAATACGAGATGGCCGAGCGGCTGGGCGTGCATCC
>CAYWMR010000568.1:0-2776 GCA_964458965.1 uncultured Occallatibacter sp.
TTCGGCTCCTTGTCGCTCTCCTGGCAGTTGGGGTCGCCGTTGCCCACGCCAATCAGCACTCCTTCGCCGCTGACCTTGAAGGCGATCTGGTTGGCGGCTGTCGGAACGTGACGGCCGTCCTTGTCGAGCGCTTCAACTTTGAGAATCGCCACATCCTCGCCGTCGGCGTTAATCTCGGTCCGGTCCGCAGTAAGCCGGATAGCCACCGTCGGTCCAGTCGTCTCCCGCTTCTCAGCGAGCACAACTTTGCCGCCCTTGCTGGCGCGCGCCTCAATCACCCCTGGCTCATATCTCGCCTTCCACTCCACATGCCCCAGGCTCGGAACCTTCTGGCTTCCCAGGCTTTTGCCGTTGACAAAAAGCTCCACCTCTTCCAGGTTCGAGTACACCCAGACGGGTATCTCATCGCCTTCTCTGCCCTCGAAGTTCCAGTGTGGAAACAGGTGCAGAGCCGGCTCTTTGCCCCACCAGGCCTTGTAATAGAAGAATGTGTCTTTGGGAAATCCGCACATATCGACAATGCCGAACTGCGAGTTTATCGAGGGCCAACCATAAGGTGTGGGCTCGCCGCGGTAGTCGAATCCGGTCCACGCAAAGCCGCCCGCCTCCCACTCCCGCGTTGCGTAGAACTTCCACCACTCCTCCGCCGTCTCTCCCCATTGGACCACTCCGTTATAGGCGTTGATGGTGTTGCGCAGCTTGTCAGTGGAGTAAACTCCGCGGGTTGAAATCGCGCTGGAGGTCTCCGATCCGTAAAGGGGCCGCTCGGGATGCTCCTTGTGATAGCCGTCGGGACGGTTGAGGCCGTAGTTGAAGCCGATGATGTCGAACGCGTCGGAAACTCCCTTCTCGTTATCCCCGTTCACCGCGGCCGAGACCACGCGCGTCGGATCCAGTTCGTGGCAACGGCGCACCATGGTGGCGCCTATCTTTGCGCCCTGCTCGGATTCTTCGCTCTGCAACACCCACTCTTCGTTGCCGATGGACCAGAGAATAATCGAAGGCGAGTTGCGATAGCGCTTGACCATCGCCTCAAGCTGCGCCATGCCTTCGGGACTGGAACTCATCTGGCGCGTCTCGCACATCATCATCAAGCCCATACGGTCGCAGCCTTCAACCCACTCGGGCGTGGGCGCGTTGTGCGACGTTCTTACCGCATTGCAGCCCATCTCCTTGAGCACCGCGAGCCGGAACACTTGCAGCCGGTCGGGCAACGCCGCGCCCACACCGGCATGATCCTGGTGATTGCAGGTGCCCTGGATCTTGATCGATTGGCCGTTCAGAAAGAATCCCTTGTTGGCGTCGAACAGCACGGTGCGCACGCCGAAGCTTATGCGCTCGGCGTCGCGGGTTTTGCCGCCGGTTTCCACGGTCGCAATTGCCGAGTAGAGGTTCGGCGCATCGACACTCCAGAGAGCCGGATTGGGCAGCTTTGCCGTCGTGGTAAAAGCTGCGGAGCCGTCCACCGCAATCTCACTCTCGGACGTCTGTGCTGTGGCCACTGTCTTGCCGGCGGCGTCCAGAATCTGCCACCGAACCTTGGCGGTCTCTGCCTGCTTGCCCTCGTTCTGGACCACCGTTCCCAGCGTCAAGGTTGCTGAGTCGCCGCTCACCGCGGTCCTGACCGTGCTCTCCCATTTGCCCAGGTGCAGCGCGTCGGTTTTGGTCAACCACACATGGCGGTAGATTCCCGCGCCCTCGTAGAACCAACCGTCGCCAAAGCTGGCGTCCACGCGCGCCACAATATAGTTCTTCGCGCCGTAGCTGAGAAAGTCCGTCAGGTCGAACCGGAATGGCGCATAGCCGTTATCGTTGCGGCCAATGAAGCAGCCGTTCACAAATATCAACACGCTGCGAAACGCGCCGTCGAACTCTACCGAGATGCGCCGGCCCAGATCGCTGGCGGGAATATCGAAGGCGCGCCGGTACCAGCCCACGCTGGTTTCAGGATAGCGCCGGCCCAGGGGCTTGTACCCATGCGAGTTGAGCGCCTCGTCGCGTACAAAAGGCAGTTCGACAGCCCAGTCATGCGGCAGGTTCTGCGCGCGCCATTTCGAGTCATCGAATTTTGCTTTCGAGAATGCGAAATCGCCGGTCTTGGAGAAGTCTCCCTGGCCGTTGCCGAATCCCAGGTCGCGCGAGGGGTCGGTGCCGTGGCCAAACTGGAATTTCCAGCCAAAGTCGAAGAGCAGCTGTTCGCGGGGCGCAACCGCCGCCAGCGCCTCGGCAGAGCCCGGCGCGGAGGCCATGAGAGCGGCCGTACGAGCCCAGGCCGAACGGGTCAACAAGGAAGAAGCCGACAGCGCCACTCCGGAACAAAGCAGATTGCGACGAGAGATAACAGGCATGGGAGTCCTCATGAAAGCGAAGTCCGTCCAGGACGGCAGATGCGTCCCGTATGGTAACGGGAACGCAACGTCGAACTATAAACCAGCGGGCGATTGAAAGTAAACGATTTCAGAATGAGGCATCCACGATCCCCTGGCAGGATGCAGAAAACTCGGGATTTTGGATGAAATTGGCGGAAGACATCCCGAAGGGGCTAAAGCCCTGATCACCTTATTGGCTTTATTGGCACGACTGAAGTCGTGCCCTTTCAAAACAATGAATTTTGCCGCAACCTGCCAGCAACCAGTCCATTAGTCCCTGATCCATGTTCCCTGATCCCTGCTCTTTCACTTCTCAGCCATGGCCAGGAGAACGCGCACTCGCCTTTTCACTCTTTCCATCACGCCTTCGTCATCGGCCAGGCGCTCCAGAATTCCACGGATTGCTC
>CAYWMR010000569.1:0-2711 GCA_964458965.1 uncultured Occallatibacter sp.
AACACCGAAGCCGCGCTCAGTGAAATTGAGGCCGTTGCGAACCTGGCGGCCCACGCCGTCATAGGGAATCCATTTGAGCAGGGAGGGATCGACGCCGCCCTGGAGGATGAGGTCTTCAACGAGGCGGCCGACGGGGTTATCGGCGAGCGCGGTGGCGATGGCCGTGCGCAGGCCGAAGCAGCGGCGGAGTCCGCGAGCCACGTTGTATTCGCCGCCGCCCTCCCAGACCTGGAACTGGCGAGCGGTGTGGATGCGAGTGTCGCCGGGATCGAGGCGGAGCATGACCTCGCCCAGGCTGAGGCAATCCCAGCGGCGGCCTGATGCGGGAATTTGAATTGAGTTCATCGGAACCTGTTCGACTTTCACTGACACTGTAACGCATTGCGCTGGGTGTGTGGCGGGATGCGAGGCAGGATGAATGGTTGCGTGATAAGGTTTTTGGGGTGGGCGCCGGCGACGCGAAATCGATTTGAAAGCACGGTTCGGCGGCAGCCTGAAAATTGACAGGAGAGAAATGCCTCGATGAGCCAGAGTCTTTTCGATTTGACGGGCAGGGTTGCGGTGGTGATGGGCGGCACCACGGGGTTGGGCCGTGCCATCGCTCTGGGCTTTGCCGGGGCAGGCGCCGATGTTGTGGCTAGCGCACGGGGGTTGGAAAAGCTGGAAAAGATGGCAGCGGAGCTTGAAGCGATGGGAAGGCGCACGCTTCGGGTGACCAGCGACGTAGCGGATCGCGATTCGGTGGCCAGGCTGCACGACGCGGTCCTGGCTGCATTCGGCAAGGTAGATATTCTGGTGAACGCCGCTGGGATTACTCACAAGGCGCAATCGCTGGATGTGATTGAAGCGGACTGGCTGCGGGTGATCGACACCAATTTGACGGGAACGCTGAGGGCGTGCCAGATCTTCGGCAAGGAGATGGTGCGCGCCGGGTATGGCCGGATCATCAACATTGCTTCGCTGTCGTCGTTTGTGGCTTTTGCCGGGGTAGGAGCTTACGCGGTGAGCAAGGGCGCGGTGGCGACGCTGACCAAGACTCTGGCCATTGAACTGGCGAAGACCGGGGTGAATGTCAACGCGATAGCGCCGGGGGTGTTTCCTACTACTTTGAACGCCGCGCTGATTCAAGGAACGGCGCGGGGAGAAGAGTTGATTCTGCGAACGCCGATGGGAAGGTTTGGCGATGCGCGCGAAGTGGCCGGGACGGCGATCTTTCTGGCTTCGGAGGCAGCCTCGTTTATTACCGGAGAAGTGATTGCGGTGGATGGAGGGTTTTTGGCCAGTGGGGTGAATCAGTAAGGCAGGGAATAGGGATTAGGGAATAGGGAATAGGAGTGCCGGAGAGGTTATGAAGATTACTCATGCTTACGTGAATATTACTTCGCCGGGGCGGAATTTTGTCACTTTGAAGGTTGAGACGGATGAGGGGATTTATGGGCTGGGCGACGCTACGCTGAATGGGCGCGAGTTGGCGGTGGCGAGTTATCTTACCGAGCATGTCATTCCCTGTATTGTTGGCCGTGATCCTTTTCAGACCGAGGATATGTGGCAGTATCTCTATCGCGGAGCTTACTGGCGGCGGGGGCCGGTAACTATGACGGCTATTGCCGCGGTGGATGTTGCGCTTTGGGATATCAAGGGCAAGGCGCTGAATACTCCGGTGTATAACTTGCTGGGCGGGAAAAGCCGCGAGGGAGTTATGGTTTATTGCCACGCTACGGGCAAGGATACGGATCATGCACTGGAAGATGTGGCGCGGCATATAGAGGCGGGTTACAAGGCGGTCAGGGTGCAGAGCGGGATTCCGGGACTTTCGACCACTTACGGAATTTCGAAGGGACCGGGACGGTATGAGCCGGCCGAGCGCGGGCTGCCCTCGGAGTACGAGTGGCAGACCGAGCCTTATCTGCGCCATGTGCCAACGTTGTTTGCGCGGGTGCGCGAGATTTTTGGCGAAGAGGTTCACCTGCTGCACGATTGCCATCACCGGATGACGCCTATTGAAGCGGGCAGGCTGGGTAAGGAACTGGAGCCATTTCACCTGTTCTGGATGGAGGACCCGGTTGCGGCGGAGCTGCAGGAGGGCTTCAGGATCGTGCGCGAACACACCACGACGCCGATTGCGGTGGGCGAGGTTTTCAACTCCATCTGGGACGCGCACGACTTGATCCGCAACCAGTGGATCGACTACATTCGCATGACGCTGGTACACTCGGGTGGTTTCACGCATATGAAGAAGGTTGCCGACTTTGCGGAACTGTATCATGTGCGCACCGGCTGCCACGGGGCGACGGATTTGTCTCCGGTAAGCATGGCGGCGGCGCTTCATTTCGATAGTGCGATTCATAACTTCGGAATTCAGGAACATATGCCGCACACCGATGAAACCGACCGGGTATTTCCGCATGACTATTGCTTCAAGGATGGATTTATGTATCCGGGGGACTCGCCGGGGCTGGGCGTGGATCTGGATGAGGCGCTGGCAGCGAAGTATCCCTATCAACGGGCCTATCTGCCCATCAACCGCAAGCAGGATGGAACTCTGACTGACTGGTAACTCGATGACCGATACAAAGGAACCTACAGAGGTTTTTGCGGATCCACCAGCGCTGCCGGGGCGCTGGACGGTCTGCGCGATGTTGTTTGTGGCCACCTCGATCAACTACATGGACCGGCAGGTGATCGGGATTTTGAAGCCGGTGCTGGAACAG
>CAYWMR010000570.1:0-2704 GCA_964458965.1 uncultured Occallatibacter sp.
AATTGTTACGGAAATGTCATCGGGGAGGCGTTTCAGCGATTAGCAGAACTTTGATTCTGCTCCGTCTTACGCAGCGCCTCATGAATGATCATTTTCAAGTAGGTCTGGTAGCGCAATCCGCGCTCTGCCGCTTGCACGCGAGCCTTGGCAATGTCATTGGGGTCGAGGCGAATGGTTGTTGTGGGCGTAAGGGCAGGCTCTTTGAAGGGAATACCCTTCTCGGCGAACAATCGCCTAACACCGCCTCGACCCAATCGGCCTTCTTTTGCGGCCTTCTGAAACTCCTTGAAGGTCAGTTCCTGGTTGTCAAACCACCACTTCGCCTCTTCGGCTTCGGTTGCGAATTTAGGAATCTTCAAATCGCTCTTGTAGGTCTTCGTTTCGATCATCGCTGTCCCGTCCTTTCTTCGAGGTAGAAGACCTTCCAATACTTCTCCGGCTCGAACGCCGTGACTACGCGCATTCGCTTGCCTCGGAGAGTGATTGTGACCCACAGAATTCGTCCGTCATTTGTCTCGCCGACATAGGACCAACGCTCTTCGCCGTCCACGATGTCGAACTCGATATCCAGAGAATCGCCGAGAATAGCCTCTTCAGCTTCTTCAGGTACAACATCGTGCTCAGCGATGTGTATAACGTTCGCATCGTCCCAATCAAAAAGTGAATTATCCATGGCTTCTCAACCTTCCTGGCTATCGCCCGTTAGGGCAATCTGCGGTTGCGAAGGCTTAGCCAGTCCTCCCTTGAGAGGGGGCTATAGAATCTTCACTCATTGCAAATTAATGTAACTACATCGTAGCTATTTGTCAACTACTGCCTTAACTCCACCAGCGTAGCCCCTTGCCCACCCTCATTTTGCGGCGCCTCCGCCAGCGTAGCCACATGCGGATGCCCCTTCAAAAACTCCCGCACCCCGCGCCGCAGTATCCCCGCGCCATGCCCGTGAATGACGCGGACGCGAGGCAGCCCGGCCAGAAACGCGCGGTCGAGATACTTCTCCAGCTCCTCGGTAGCCCCGTCCACGGTGCGGCCAATCAGGTTGATCTCCATGCGCATGTCGTCGGTATTCGCGCTGGTCACCGTGACGTGAACATTCTTTTGCTGGCGCGCCGCGGCCAGTGGATCGGCCCTTTCATTCAGCCGAATCTCCGCGGGTCGCAGCACCTCCGCAATGTCGTCGCGCTTCACCCGCATCTTGATGGGCCCGAGCGCCACTTCAAACAAATCCTTCTCCACCTCGCGCTGCACAACGGCCACCTTGTTCATGGACTTGAGCCGAACCTGGTCGCCTGCGGCCACGTGCCTCACCACATGCGGTTGCGCGTTCGCGTCGCCTGAATCCGCCCCCGTGCGGTGCGCCACAACGGTCTGGTTAAAGCTCTCCTGAAACTCACGGCGCAGGCGCATCATCCGCCGCTCGGCTTCCTTCGAAAGTTTCTGTTGCGCGGCGCGATCCTCAATGGCCCGCACCGTCTCGCGCATTTGAAACTCGAAATCCTTCAGCAGAGAGGCCAGCTTGGTTTCCAGTTCCCGCGTCCGGTTGCGCAACTCCACGTCGCCCTCGCGCGCCAGTTTCGCCCGCTGCTGGTTCAGCGCATATTCACTCTCGCGGGCAGCCTTGCGCTCGGCTTCAAGCTGCGTCACTTCGTTGTGCAGACGATCAAGAAAGCGCGCAATATCTACCTGCTGCGAACCCATTCGCTCCCGGGCGGCCGCAACAATGCTTGCGTTCAACCCCAGCCGTTCAGCCTGCTGAATGCCGGCCGAAGCTCCCGGCACACCCAGCCGAAGCTGATAGTTAGGCGCCAGTGTCACCTCGTCCACGCCGGCCGCGGCATTGCTCACGCCCGTCGTATTGGCGGCATAAACCTTCAGCGAGGTATGGTGCGTCGAAATTAACGTCCACGCGCCGGCTTCCAAAAAGTGACTGGCAATGGCCACAGCGAGCGCCGACCCTTCCTCGGGATCGGTCGACGAGCCAAGCTCATCGAGCAGCACCAGCGAACGCGGGCCTGCAAGTTTAGACAGCCGGTCGAGGTTTGTGATGTGCGCTGAAAAAGTTGAAAGCGCGGCCTCGATCGATTGCGCATCGCCAATATCTGCCAGGAATGCGTTGAAAACCGGGAAGCAGGCGGCTCGAGCGGGCACCGGCAATCCGGCCTGTGCCATCATTGCCAGCAATGCTGTCGTCTTCAGTGTCACCGTTTTGCCGCCCGTATTGGGGCCGCTGATAATCATCTGCCGCTGGGCCGCGGTCAACTCCAGGGTCAGCGGAACAATTCGCCCGCCGTTGGCTCGCAGGCGCTTCTCCAGCAGCGGATGGCGCGCGTCTTCAAGGCGCAAAACATCGGGCGCAATCGTTGGGGGCACGCAGTCGTAATCGCGGGCAAAGCGAGCGCGAGCCTGCAAACTGTCCACCAGCGCAAGCACCCGCGCGCCCTCCACCAGGGCCTGGGCATAGCCACCCACCTGCCGCGTCAGCGCTACAAAGATGCGATGAATCTCGGCCTGCTCCTCTTCAATCAGCCGCACCAGCTCGTTGTTCTGTTCAATGGTCTCAAGCGGCTCAACGTAGACCGTCTGTCCCGAGGAGCTGGCTCCATGGACGACGCCGGATATGCGCCGCTTCAGCTCCGCGCGAACCGGAATCACGAAGCGGTCGCCGCGGATGGTAATCAAGTCCTCCTGCGTTGCGCCGTCGCTG
>CAYWMR010000571.1:0-2691 GCA_964458965.1 uncultured Occallatibacter sp.
GGTCTAGAGTGATATCGGAGTTGGGGATGGTGACGCAGGCGGGTCCGCTGGAACTGCCGGCGGGGAAGAAGCTGGCGCCGGTGGCAGAATAGTCGTTTTTGGCCATGCGCACGCGATTTTCCGACCGGTAAAGCCCGTTGTTGATCCAATCGTTACGGAGCTGCACGCCGAAGGTATTGGACATCTTGCGGCCATGCCATGTGCTGAAGATCGTGTGGTGCGCGTCGAACCCAGCCACCCAGCGCCTGTCCTGCTGGTCGAACTGGTCGCCTTTGTTGTAGTCCACCAGGTAGTACGTGAAATCGGAGAACAGATTCAGGTCGTAATAGAACAAGTAGGCCGAGATCTTCGACTCGGAATTGTCGCTTTGGCGATGCCATTCGCCCTGCAAGCTATAACGCTGGCTGTGCCCACCGTCAGACGGGTTCAGCGTGCCGAACACACCAACGAGGGATTGAGCGGAAACAGGAATCTGATCGCTAGAGTTCCACTTTCCGTGGTAAGCATGGGCCGTGACGCTGAAACCATCGGCATCGTCGCCCTGGCTGTAAGTGAGCAGGCCGTTGATTTTGTTAAAACCATCCGGATGCACCCACGGGCCATCATAGTAAGTTTCTTCTCCACCGTAGAGCAGATTGCCCGCACCTAGCTTTTGCGATACGCCGAAAACGGCTCGCCCATAGGTGTGCGTGCCGCCTTCCATCTTGAAGAAGTTCTGAGGCAACGTCTTGGCAAACTCCACATGGACATTTGCAGCGGAGCTGAAGTTGCCGACATTCGCGTAATAAGGGCCTTTCTCGAAATCCACTCGCTGCACAAACTCTGGGATGACGGTGTTCATGTCTGAGTAGCCCTCGCCGTGCGCGTGTGACGGCAGGTTAAGCGGCATATCGTCGAGGAAAATGGCGATATCAGTGCCGTGATCGAGATTGAAGCCGCGAAGATAATATTGGTTGGCCTTGCCGCCGCCGGCGTGTTGAGTGATGATGAGGCCTGGAACCGTCTCCAAAACTTCTCCCGAGCGAAGAATCGGACGATCTTGGATTTCCGTTGCGCCCACCGTTCCCTGGGTGCCGGATTCGGCTATGCCGATCAGGTCGTCCTCGCGACCCTGCACGTTGACGGTGGTGCTCACGGAACCTACGACCAGAGGGATGCGCAGCGGAGTCGATGTCCCGGATATTCCGACTGTGACAAGAATCTCTTTGGTTTCAAAACCGGGATTCATGACCACAACACGATAATTCCCTGCCGCGAGTCCAGAAAAGCTGAAAGACCCGTTCGTGCCTGAATGAGTCGTTCCTTGTACCGTACCGTTTGCGTTCAGGACATGTACGTCTGCCCCGGCAACCACCGCGCCAGACGTGTCAACGATCATCCCCGATATTTGAGGCGAATAAGCCCTATCGCTCGTGGCGGCGAGGAGACCCTGCGGATTTAGGACTTGCCTGCTCATAGCGGACTGCTGTGCGGAATGCAGTGAGGCCACGGTGAACAGGGCAGAGAGAACAAATCTGCGGTAGAGCATCTGCACTGGCTCCTGAGAGGATTGGACAACCCATGGCGCTTGCAAAACAACCCGGTCTCACCGGCCAGAACGCTGTCGCCTCCGCCTGAAGAACCGCATCAAATCGATTGGCGTGGATCTGTCTGAGAATGATTGTCGCAAACGTAGCACGACTTTGCAAACAGTATGCCGCATATTATTTCGAAAGTCGTATGCAGACCAGGCCGAAGCGCTCTGGAGCGAACTTCGAACTCAATCTTCCACTGAATCTGGGCGCTCCGCGGCTGGTACTCGCAAGCATAAGACGCGGAACACGACCGTTAGCCGAGCCCCAGCAATTCAACAAACCTTGAAACTCTGGCGCCATTCTTCATGCTAGCTTCTAACCTGCAGCAAACCCTCGCTTTCTCTCATGTCAACTCCGTCAGCAATTTGGCGCTGCATGAACATTCAAACTGGATTCATCCAGCATTCACACTTGTGCAGTATTCAGTAATGGTTTGATGTGCGGCATCCCCTGATACCGCATATAACCCTTTTCCCTTCCGGAGGTTTTATGGCCGATCTGGCTACAGCCGTTGAATCCGCGCCCTCAGGCGGATCGCTTCTTGACAAGAAAATGAACACAACCTCCGCTTGGGTCAGCAGCGTGGTTGTCGGCGTTGCGCTTTTGGGAGGCCTTGGTTACATCGGCTTTCACATCGCTCAAGATCTGGGCAATGTGGTTGTGGTCAGCATCTGGCCGTATCTTCTGCTGGGCGTAGCTTTGCTCATCGCTCTCGGATTCGAGTTCGTCAACGGATTCCACGACACGGCCAACGCCGTGGCCACCGTCATCTACACGCACTCGCTCGATCCAAATATCGCCGTGGTCTGGTCGGGCCTATGCAACCTCACCGGCGTGCTTCTTTCTTCCGGCGCGGTAGCCTACGCCGTCATCACGCTGCTGCCGGTTGAGTTGATTCTGCAAGTGAGCGCGGGCGCAGGCTTTGCCATGGTCTTCGCACTGCTCATCGCGGCCATCATCTGGAACCTGAGCACGTGGTGGCTCGGTCTGCCGGCCTCCAGTTCCCACACCATGGTCGGCTCCATCATGGGCGTCGGCCTCACCAATCAGCTCATGAGTGTTCACAACGGCACCTCCGGCGTGGATTGGTCCCAGGCCGGCAAAGTCTTCAAGGTCC
>CAYWMR010000572.1:0-2681 GCA_964458965.1 uncultured Occallatibacter sp.
ATGTCTACGGCGAGGACCCCACAGTGAACCTGCTGGAGCGCCGTGCCGCGGAGGTCTTCGACCGCGAGGCGGCTCTCTTCGTCCCCACCGGCACCATGGGCAACCAGATTGCCATCCGCCTGCTGACCCAGCCAGGACAAGAGGTGATCGCCGAGTCGCGGGCGCACATTCTGGATTGGGAGATGGCGACCACGGCTGTGTTTTCAGGCTGCCTGGTCCGCGCCGTTCCAGCCGATCGGGGCATTCTGACCTGGAAGCACATTGAGCCGGCAATCTATGCCCGCGGAGCTTTTCGTGCGGCAACAGGCCTCATCGAGATTGAAAACACAGCCAACCTTGCCGGCGGAAGTTGCACGCCGCTCGCGGTGCTTGAGGAGATTTGGGAGGGCGCGAAAGAACGCAAGCTCCCGCTGCATCTGGATGGAGCACGGATCTTCAATGCATCGACGGCGCTGGGCGTGGGTGTGCGGGAGCTGACCCGCGGCTTCGATACCGTGATGTTCTGCTTGTCGAAGGGGCTGGGGGCGCCGGTGGGGTCCATGCTCGTGGGCTCGGCGCAGTTGATGGATCAGGCCCGCCTCTACCGCAAGGCTCTGGGCGGCGGAATGCGCCAGGCGGGCGTGCTGGCGGCCGCGGGACTGATTGCTCTCGAGCAGGGACCGGCTCGCCTGCACCAGGACCACGCCAACGCGCGGCTGCTGGCCGAGGCGCTCTCCCACATGGATGGCGTCGATATCGATCCGAACGCGGTCGAAACCAACATTGTCATCTTCAAGCTGAGGGGACGGATGACAGCAGCAGAGTTGGTGGCGCGATTAAAGGCGCGGGGGATTCTGGCCACAGCTGTGGGTCCGGATGCGATTCGACTCGTGACCCATCTGGATGTGGACCGCGCCGCTTGCGTGGCCGCCGCCGAGGCGCTCACGGAAGAGATTGAGTCGGCTTTGATTGGAGCTAGCGTCAACTGAGCAATACAGAGCATTCTTTTCGGATTTAACGGTGTTACAAGGGAGATGAGTTTGGCAGCCAATGGGCGCCACGCAGCCCGTCGCACATGGATGCAAGCGACGACCCAGCCCTGACGGACACGTTTCCGGCAAAACAGATCCCTGGAGGATTCGACATATGATGAAGAAAATTGCACTGGCAGTTCTGTTAGCTATCACTCTATGTCCTGTGGCTTCGTTGGCGCAGGTTATTGTCCGAATCGGGCCACCGGCTCCCGTTTACGAGCGGCGCGGTCCGCCTCCTGGCGAAGGATATGTGTGGCAGGATGGCTATCACCGTTACGAAGGCGGCGCATACGTATGGACTCCCGGCCACTACGAGCGTCCACCGCATCCCGGCGGACGCTGGGTTGCGCACCGGTGGGTGCATCGCGGCGATCATTGGGAGATGCAGGAAGGGCACTGGCGGTAGATTGCAGCCGGTTCAGGAAAAGAGTGGGGCTTCGGCTCCGCTCTTTTTCTTTTTGGCCCAGGAATGCGTTTCAGCCGATTTTGGCGCGCGCATTTTTCTTCAGGAACGGCAGACCACTTCACGAATTGGTGTTGCATCTTACCCAATGGCCGATTTTTATGTGGCTGGTTCGGCGCACGGTTGTTCAGCGCACGCCAGCCTTGAAACGCAACTATTCCCGCGGATTCTCGTTCAGTTGTACAACGGGCCGGGCCGCACCTGAGGTTCCGGTAACTCAAACCCCTGGAGGACTTGATTCATCGTGAAAAAAATTGCACTGGCACTGTTGCTTGCTCTCACACTGATGCCTGCGGCGTCGTTTGCGCAGATCATCGTTCGCGTAGCACCACCGGCTCCTATTGTTGAAGTGCGTCCAGCCCGGCCGGATCGTGGCTATGTGTGGGTCGATGGATATCACCGTTGGGACGGCGGCCAATACGTCTGGACCCCCGGCCACTGGGATCGTCCGCCTCACCCCGGCGCACATTGGGTTGCTCACCGCTGGGTTCGTGTGCACGACCACTGGGAAATGCGGGAAGGGCACTGGCGGTAGACTGCTGAACCAACAAATCCGAAGTGGCAAAAGGCGGGGCGCTGTCCCCGCTTTTTGTTTGCTCTTCAACAGATTATTGAATGCCGTTTGATCAGCTGATCTCGATAACATCCGTAGCCGCAGCCGCCGCGGCTTCAGCCCGCTCCATCACCTTTCCCGCAATCGCATAGAACTCCGCGGCCTGCGGGCTTTTGGGACCGGCAAGCGCAACCGGCAACCCGCGGTCGCCTCCTTCGCGGATGGCGGGAACCAGCTCAATGGATCCTAAGAACGGGACATTGAACTGCTTTGCGGTTCGCTCCGCGCCGCCTCGCGAAAAAATGTCGATCTCGTGATGGCAGTGCGGGCAGGTAAAGTGGCTCATGTTCTCCACGATGCCCAGCACCTCCACGTTGACCTGTGCGAACATCTGCAGAGCCTTGCGCGCATCTTCCAGGCTTACGTCACTGGGCGTGGAGACCACCACCGCGCCTGTCAGCGGGACCGTCTGCACCAGCGAGATCACCACGTCGCCGGTGCCGGGCGGCAGATCGACCACAAGATAATCCAGCTCGCCCCACTCCACTTGTTGCAGAAACTGGCGGATGATCTGATGCAGCATGGGACCGCGCATTACCAGCGGCTTGTCGCCGGGAGAGATGTAGCCGATGGAGATGGTCTTTATCCCATG
>CAYWMR010000573.1:0-2667 GCA_964458965.1 uncultured Occallatibacter sp.
GCGCGTCTTGTCGATGAAGCTGTAATGCTGCTCGGCGTAGTCCAGGCCTTCCATCAGGTCGGTATAGGGTTTACCGCCCCAGTCGCCGTTGACGCCGTCGACAAAAGCCTGCCCGTAGCCGGTTGAGCCTCGAGGATTGATCATGACCACGACGTAGCCGTTGGCGGCAAAGAGTTCGGCGTTCCAGCGATAGCTCCACGAGTCGCCCCATGCGCCCTGCGGACCGCCGTGAATGAGAAGCTTTACCGGATATTTTTTTGCCGAGTCGAAGGCAGGCGGCTTGATAAGGAAGCCCTGGACTTTGGTCTTGTCGGTGGTGGTGAACCAGAACGATTCCAAAGACGCCATGTCAAGCTGGTCGAGCAGGGTGTCGTTCAGGTGGGTCTCCTGCTCCTCCTGGAACCTGCTGTCCTTCGTTGGATGCTCCTCTGGAATTCGAAGCAGTATGACTTCGCCCGGTGAGGCAACTGTCATTCTGGTTGCGATCAGAGATCGGCCTTCGATTGCATGGATATCGCTAAACTCTCCGCTGTCGGGAACAGGCGCCAGAAAACCATCCAGGCCGGCAATGAATATTGGAGCTTCTCCCTTGCTGCCTGCGACAAAATAGATTTGCTTCGAATCCGGTGTCCACGCGAACTCGTTCACCCAGTTATCGAACTTCGGCAACGGGACTTGAATGGTCTTCGCGGTCCGGTCGTAGACGACGAGTTGGAACTTATCGCTTTCGTAGCCGGCCCGCGCCTGGGAACGCCACGCCATGTACTTGCCGTCAGGCGAGTAGGCGGGATTGAGATTCCCCCCGGCGGACGTGCTCACCTTTACCGGCTTGGCCGCCGCATTGGTCAGATCAAGCGTGAAGATGCTGGCGCTGGTTGAGATGGCCGGTTCCGGGTCAAGGTTTTCGGTAAACGCCAGTTCCTTCGAGTCGGGCGCGAACGCAAAGCCGCCGCCGCCTTCCATGGAGAAGGGCGGAGCGTCGTGGGGATCGCTGGGGGTGAGATCGCGAATTGCCCCGCCACTGACGGAGGCGAGAAAAAGATGACTTCGCTTGTCGCCGGTGTAGTGGTTCCAGTGGCGATAAAGCAGGTGAGTAAAAATCTGCGCCTTCACCTTGCCGGCGGCTTGGGCGGCGTCGCGATCGGCGTTGCATTTATCGCCTGACGCGTCGGTTGGGGTGATGGCGGGGCAATCGGGATAGACGCCGGAGGTGAATACGATTGACTTCGAATCCGGCGACCACAGGGCGTTGTCCGCGCCACCGGAGATGGATGTGAGGCGGTGGGGATTTGCGGGAACTCCGGTTTCAGAGTCCCAGTCGGCAAGCCAGACCTGCTGCGAGGCCTTATCACGAGGGGAGAGAAAGAGGATGTGCTTGCCGTCGGGCGAGAACTGAATTCCGTCGTCGCCGGGCTGGGCGTCTTCAAGCTTCTGGGGTTCGCCGCCTGGGATGGGCTGGACAAAAAGCTCCGGCGTTTTGGTGTTCTGATCGAGATCGACAGAGGTGGCGGAGTAGGCCAGCCACTTGCCGTCGGGCGAGACGGCGGTTGAGCCCATCCGCTTCATCTTCATCATGTCTTCGAATGTCATGGGACGCTTGGGCGGGGCGGCCTGGGCTGCGCAAAGTTGAGGGGCTGCTGACGCCAGAATCAGAGCAAAGGCAACGGTGGATCGGTTCATGGGACTTCCTGTACGCGCCATGGAGGAGAGCGGTTGAGCGCGAAGGAAAAGTGTACACCGGGAGGCAAGGATCAGGGATTAGGGAATAGGGAATAGGGATTAGGGAATAGGGATTAGGGATTAGGGCCGTGACGGAGGGACTACAAATGGCCCTTTGGGCCGCCTGACTAGATCGCAACCGGTGTGCCGCCGGCGAGGGCGAGGGTGACAACGGTGATGTCATCGTCCTGGCCGAAGGCACATGCTGCTTCTGCGATTTGCTCTGCGCTTTTGGAACTCAAATTCTGTGTACGGGCGAAGCCGAAGAGTTCTCCGGTGTTGGAGCGCGCCTCAACCACGCCGTCGGTGAGGAGTGTGATTTGAGCGCCGGGTCTCAGTTGGAGCCTGACTTCCTGGTAGGTTGATTCAGCGTGAATTCCCAGAGGTAAGCCGCCATCGATTGCCAGTTCCTCGCCGTTGCAGTACGGGGGCAGATGCCCGGCATTGGCCACTGTCAAGGCGCCGTCCGGATCGGCCCGCAACACCAGGCATGTCGTGAATCCATCCTTGCTCCGGGCCAGCATTCTGCGGTTCATGGCAGCCAGAATTTCGCCGGGGTTCGAGGTGTAATGGGCGAGAGTGCGAAACGTGCCGACAAGGAGCGATACCGTCATCGCCGCGGGCATGCCCTTACCGCTGACATCGCCAACTACGATGAGAACCCCGCCATGCGCGGTGGGTAGAATCTGGAAGAAGTCTCCGCCCACCTGGCCGGCAGGTTTATACACGCTCTCGATCTTGAACGCAGGCAAACTCGGAATCTCGTCGGGGATCAGCACCTGCTGCACAGCTCGGGCCGCTTCCAGCTCAGTTTCTGCGCGAAGCTGGCGGGCTCCCTCGGTGTTGATGTGCTTGGTTGTTACCAATGCGCTGGCCAGCAAGGTGGCAAAGATGGAGAAAGCGTCGAAACGATAGGCTGCAGCTGCACTGGAAGATGGCAGATCGACG
>CAYWMR010000574.1:0-2652 GCA_964458965.1 uncultured Occallatibacter sp.
TGGCGAGAATCTGCGGAAGGATGGAGACGGTGACCGCCTCCGTCCCGATGGCCTGAGTAAAAGACCTGTCGATCTTGATCGCGTGGATCGCCAGGCCGTTCAGATAGGACAGGCTGGAATACCCGGTGCCAAAGTCGTCGATATGAACCTCGAGGCCCGCCCGGCTTAACTTAAGTATTGCTGCGATTGCCACCTCGTGCCGAGCTGTGGAGCTTTCCGTTATCTCAATTGCCAGGCTCTCTGCCTTGACCTTAGACTCATCCAGCGACTTCCCCAGCATGTTCAGAAACCCTGGGTCGCTGAGGTCGGCGGCGGCTACGTTTATGCTAAGGCGAAATCCGGGACGTCGGCGCAGAGTCTCTCCGAACTCCGCCAATGCAGTCCGAATAACAAACTTCGTAATCTCACCAACGAATCCATGGTCCTCGGCGATCTTTACAAAGATGTCCGGCCCCACCGCCTCGCCCTCTTCATCGGTCCAGCGCGCCAGCGCCTCGGCTCCCACAATCCGTCCGCTGGGAAGACTCACGATGGGTTGATATACCAAATGCAGGTGATCTATGCGAATCGCCCGCCGAAGTTGTTGCTCCAAACTCGCATTGCGCCGGTAGAGAAGGGAGAGGATCAACCCGAAAAGACCGCCAATAACACCGCCAAGAACGATAAACCCCTTCAGTTCGCCCTGCTTTTCCGCAAGCGCTTCGGCCACGGAAAAGGAGGCCGTTTTACAGGTGTTGAATTGAACAGAGCAGCGCGTCGAGGACAACATGGAGCCGTTTCGGAAATCATTATCTCTGGTTGTGATCGGCCGGGGAGCGTCTGAATTCCTCTCCTCGGGTCGTGCGAAATTGTCGTGCGGCGGCCCAATTACCGTGGTCTTCATATGCAGGGGAGAGCTTTCCCGAAAGGCGTTGACAGCCGGATTCAAAACAACATAGGAATCTTTCTGCTGCAACAAAGTGACCGCTTGCTGAGGCAATCCGAAGCCGGCAGGATTCCGGTACACCTTCACTCCGTCTGCCCCGATGGAGTCAGGCTTCGGCAACTCGGCGCTGGGTGAACTCGCGCGCCCTGAGGTAGTGGAACAACCGATCCTGTTCCCGTGGACGCGCCCGATCTCCTTCAGAAGAAAGGCTTTGTAAAGTAAGTTGTGAAGGAACTCGATGTCTTCCTGGGAGCAGGCAGGTTTGGCCCCGGCGCTCATGGCGTCGAACATGCTGTGCGCCTCAACGGAGTATCCGACACTTTGGGCAATGGCGCGGGTTGCTTCGTGGCTCAGTCTTTCCGAAGCGTGCTGAAGCACAATCTCTCGCCCTACCCAACCGCCGACCAGCAATCCGCAAACTGCTGCAACGAGTGTGCCCGTTGTTGAAACAAGAACGCGCTGCTTAAGCTTGCGCTTCATTCAATCGACCGGCGTGGACCTTCAGCCGGACCGCCTCCCTACAGAGCATACCCATGATAGGGGTTCTCCGAGTATATCGGGAAGAATGTTCGATCTTTCTAGATTTGAGCCGCTTCAAGGAACCAGGGGTAATGTCGGCGGTAACCAAATGGGGACTATTCTGCCGCCGCTTTCAGCATCGCGGCCAGGCTACGCTCCACATCCTGTTCGGTGGTGGCCCACGACGATACACTGATCCGCATCGCCGTCTTGCCCTGCCACACTGTCGAGCCGCACCAGCAGGTTCCGTCGGCTTGCAGCCGGGCTACCGTGGCAAGGGTCTTTTCCGGCGAGCCGAAACTGGCCAGCACCTGGTTGATGACCACGTCGTTGAGGATCTCGTAGCCGGCAGCTTTCAATCCCGCGGCAAAGCGCCGGGCGTGGCTCGATGTCCGCTCCACAATCTCCGCCATCCCGGAGCGCCCCAGCGACCGCAGGCCGGCCCACAGTTCCACGCCCCGCGCGCGGCGAGAGAGCTCCGGGCCATAGTTGGAGGGATCGCGAGCCTCTGAGTGAACGAGGTACGCCGCCTGGATCGACATGGCTTCACGCAGTATTTGCGGGTCGCGCACCAGGGCAATGCCGCAGTCGTATCCGATATTCGGCCATTTGTGCCCGTCGGTCGCCCACGAGTCAGCCAGTTCAAAGCCCTTGACCCACTTCCGATATTCGGGCGAACCGGCAGCCCACATCCCGAAGGCTCCGTCCACATGAATCCAGGCGCCGGCCGCACGTGCCGCGGGGCAGATGGCCGCCGCCGGGTCGAACGCGCCGGTATTTACGTTCCCAGCCTGCAGGCAGAGAATCGTTTGCGCGTCCATGTGCGGCAGCGCGTCGGCTCTCATCCTTCCCTGCCCGTCCACCGGCACGCGAACCACCCGCTTGCGGCCCAGCCCCAACAGACCCAGCGCCTTGAGAACCGACTGGTGAACCTCTTCGCCGACCACCACAGTGAGCAGCGGCGCGTCGAACAGGCCGTCGCTTTCGACGTCCCATCCCGCGCGCGCAAGCAGTGAGTGACGCGCCGCAGCGAGCCCGGAGAAGTTGGCCATGGTGGCTCCGGTGACCACCGCGCCGCCGGTTCCTTCGGGAAGGGAGAACAACTGCCGCACCCATTCAATCGCGGTCTCTTCCAATTGTGCGGCCACGGGCGATTGCACGGCATGCGCGGCATTCTGGTCCCAGGCGCTCACCAGCCACGAGGCGGC
>CAYWMR010000575.1:0-2597 GCA_964458965.1 uncultured Occallatibacter sp.
CCAGCGGATTCACCCGCTCCGGATCGCCGCCCAGAGTCTTGATGGCGTCGCGCATGGCTGCAAGATCGACAACGGCAGGCACGCCGGTAAAGTCCTGCATCAGCACCCTGGCCGGCATGTAGGCAATCTCCCTGCTGGGCTCCGCCTTTGCGTCCCAGTTGGCAAGGAACTCAATCTCCCCGGCGGTTACGTTCACGCCATCCTCGCGGCGCAACAGGTTTTCAAGCAGGATTTTCAGGCTGAAGGGAAGCCGGCTGAGGTTGAAGCCGCGCGCCGCCAGCGCAGGCAGGCTATAAAACGTATAGGAGCGATTGCCGGAAGTGAGCGTAGCCCGGCTGGCAAAGCTGTTCATTTTGAAGAAGCCTTTCTATCCGCGCGTCGGCGGATGGATCAAGAGATGTCAACTCGAACCCTCCGCAACGCGGAGAATCCTCGGACCACGCAGCACACAGCCGTCAGCGATCCGAAAAACCTGTCAACTGGATAGATTCGTCAGCGGGAGATGCGCCGTCCACGGTCGGGCCGGCCGCGGCGAAACCGTCTCAGAGTAGGGTTTTGCCTGGCGGGAGTGGCGACGCGGATACGCATGGAACTCACGCAAAAATTCTATCAGGGAATTGATTCAGTTTGAAGCCTGGGAAAGCGGTGGCCTCCAGGCTGGCTGTCCTCAAGGCTGCTAATCGTACCTCTCAAACACAATCTGCTTGCGGTGCCATCCATACCCCGCCAGCTTGTCGCGAACCCCTGCAACCATGTTGTTCAGCCCGCAGATATAGGAATAGATGTCGAACGTGAGCTCGGCCTTCGGTATCGCCGGATCGACCTCGGGCTGAATCAGCGGAAATCCAAGCCGCCCGGCGCGCTCTTCCACAATTCGTGCCACATGGTCCTGCACGTAGCCGCGCAAGCCGGTCCAGCTTTCCTGGGCGCGGCTCAGCGTAACCAGGTAATGGAAGTTTGGATGACGAAGGGCCAGCGCCTCGAACTCGGCCTGATAGTAAATCTCTGTCTCATACCGCGTGCCATACACCAGCCAGATCTCCTTGCCGTTGCTGCGGTCGGGACCGTTTTCAGGAAACAGCCACTGCGCAAACCCGCGCATGGGAGCGATGCCCGTGCCGGTGGCAATCAAGATCGAGTCGGTGACGGGCTCCTGCAAAATGAAATGTCCATGCGGCCCGTGAATCTGGATCGTGGCGCCAATCGGCAGATCGGGAAGGTCGGCCAGGTGGTTCGAGAAAAAGCCGCCCTCGACGCGGTTCACACACAGGTCGAAGCGGTTGCCGCGCGCTGCCGATGCGATGGAGTAAGCGCGGGTCTGCTGCTTGCCGTTCGCGTCCAGCGCAACGGCGGAGACAAACTGCCCGGAAGCAAAGGGAAAGCTCTCCAACTCGTCGAGGACGAATTCGAAGTGGTAGCACTGAGCCGTTTCGGAGATGCAGTCTTTTTTCTCAAGACGTGCGGTAAAGGTTTCACGCGCCAAGGCAGGTTCTCGCTTCAAAACAAGGATGAAGCCCAAAAAACAGGACTGTTGGGAGTATCGCCAGCGGAGGTGGGAACTGGCAAGTCGGAACGCTCTTGTCCTGCATGGATGCGGAGCGTGGCCTCAGCGTCGGGAAGGTGCAATCGGAGGCCACTGTCTAGAGGTATGCAGAAGCCGGAGAATCTGCACCTCGACTCCGCGAATTCTGTAGATAAGAAAGTAATGGCGATGCGCCAGCAACTCCCGCGTACCGGGAACCCTTCCGGGGCGTCCAATTTCTGGGAACTTAGTCAGGAGGTCAGCCTTTTCCGCGAAGATCAGGTCCATCTTACGCGCCGCGCGCGGGCTGTCCACCGCGATAAACTCGAAGATTTCACGCCGGTCCGCTCTCGCTGGCCGGGTCCAAACCAATCCCAATTTGTCGATTCCTGTCGCCTCACAATTTGGAGCCAGAGTATCTCGTAACTATGCCGTTCCTGCCCTCTGGCAAAATGCACTTGTGAATAGGCTTGATCTAACCCCGGACTCTGTCTATGGGCGAGGCGGCGCGAAGAGCCGCAAAGTCCGCTTCCACTTCCTCGCCAGGGATTAACTCGCCCGCGTCCGCTGCATCGATGCCGATCTGAACCTGGCGGCGAAACCATTGCTCGTATTCGGAATCGGTGCGCTGAATTTCTATGTAATCCCGCATGAATTCGCGCAGCAAGTCTTCGTCTGCGCGATTCTGTTCCCCGGCCGCTCGTTCAAAGGCCGTCTTCAGTTCCGAGTCCACTCGGATCGTGATGGTTGTCTCAGGCATTTTCACCTCCACCGGAACGCATCTTCCTGAGCGTACCACGAACCGTGATCGCACAGCATCGGGCGGCCCTTAGCACCGCCCCCTATAATTGACGGGGGGCCGGAGAAGATTTCCGATCATTCTCCACCTTCCAACTTAGCCTTTTTCTTGAGGATCCCATGGCCGCACTGCTCGAAGCTATTTCCGTAAAGCGCAAGATGTATTTTGAGTTTGAAAACGCACCGTACTACTGCATCGACGTGGAGGTATCCACGCCCACTGCCCGCGGCGGCCAGACGCTGGTGCGCCTGAAGATGCGCAACCTGCTCACCCGCG
>CAYWMR010000576.1:0-2587 GCA_964458965.1 uncultured Occallatibacter sp.
TATCTGGAGGCCATTGAGAGCTTTGCCGACCTTGACCTGATTGCGAAGTCGGGGATGAAGTTTGCCATCGACTCCATGTATGGCTGCGGGCGAACCCTGATTGCCGATATATTTGCGCGCATCGGCGTGGATCACGTGCAGATTCGCTGCAATGTCGATCCGCTTTTTCCGGGGATCAACCCCGAGCCGATTGAGCCGCATATTCGCGCGCTGGGCGAGGCGGTGGTGGCCAACGGCTGCCAGGCCGGGCTTTGCACGGACGGGGACGCGGACCGGATTGGGGCTACCGACGAAAATGGCGAGTTTGTCGATCCGCACAAGATATTCTCGGTTCTGCTTAGCTGGGTGCTGAAGCGCAAGGACTGGCCGGGGGCAGTGACTCGCGCATTCAACACCACCAAGATGCTGGACCGCATCTGCCACAAGTATGGCCGCGAGCTACTTGAACACGGGATTGGGTTCAAGTATGTGTGCGACCTGATGCTGGAGCGGGAGATTCTGATGGGCGGCGAGGAGTCGGGCGGAATCGGCTTCCAGCGACACCTGCCGGAGCGGGACGGTCTGCTGAACGCGCTGCTGCTGGCGAACGTGATGGCCGAGGAAGGCAAGACGCTTGGCGAACTGGTGGCCGATCTGCAGGCCGAGTACGGCGAGCACCAATATGGGCGAATCGATCTGCACATTTCCGACGAGATAAAGAACGGGGCGATTTCGCGAGCCAGGGCGCTTAAGCCGGGCAATCCTGTGTTTGCCGACATGCCGATTTATTGCCAGGAGAATCTGGATGGGGTGAAGTTCTACCTGGACAACCCGGAGGCGACCAGCAAGCCGAAGGCCGCCGAGACGTGGCTGCTGCTACGAGCCAGCGGGACCGAACCGCTGCTGCGGATCTATACCGAAGCCTGCTCAAGAGAATCAGTTGCGCGGCTGCTGGAATCTGCGCGTAGGTTTGCGCTTGGCGGGTGAGGGGATTGCCGCCGGCTTGATTCAGTCGAGTGGAATCAACATTCGGAAATGGCGATTCCGGCGCCAGCGATAATGCTTGAAGTCGCTGTCGAGGGTGAGGATGTCGCCGGTGTCGAGTTGGTCGGCCATGGCAATTAGGCAGGCGTCGGCAAAATCGCAGGGTGTGTCAGCGTACTTTGACATCAAGAAGGCAACATCCGATGCGCAATCGCCAAGGCGAAAGGGAACCTCCAGCGCTCCGTCTTGCACGTTCGTCAGAATTGCTGCAACAGCCGCATCGTGATGGTCTAGAAGGTGGAGCGCTTCAGTGATACATGCTTCGGTCGTGATAAGCGGTCCATCGAGAGCCTCGTAAGCGGACCGACAGCGGTTGTGTCCTTGTTCGCGCCGGTTAAACAGAGCAACGAAGAAGCTCGAGTCGGCAAGGACAGGCGTCATCGTTTCCGATCTTCAGGCCGACGCCACCCCTTGCCCATGCTCTTCACGCCAAAGTCCTTCATGTGCTCTTTGTTGGTGGCCAAATCACCTGGGCCAAAGTTGACGCAGCCGATGCCAACCAGCCGTGGAAAAGGCTTGGCTCTGAGTTGCTCATCGGCCTGGAGGATGGACTCACGAACCGCATGCGACGCAGTGCAACCTTTAGCACTCACCAATCGCCTCAGCGCCGCTTCCGACTCTTCGTCCAATCGCACCTGCACGGTTGCCTTCATAAAATAGAGTGTACTACAACTGAGAAGATTTGTAGTACAGCCGGCTATCCGTGAACGGCGCCGTGGCATTGTGCTGCCGGCGCGCCGGATTTCCCGGCGACGACGCCAGGATGCGCTCGGATGCCTGCAACGGGCGCGGCCTTCATCTCGTGGAGGAGCTTTACGAGCCGCGCAAAACCCTGCTCCCTGGCGGTTTTGTTTCCTGCGACCTGGTCACCGGGATCTTCGCCGGCGCGCATGAATCCGTGCCCTGCGCCATCGTATGTTACCGGATCGTAAACCTTTCCCGTGGCCTTCATGGCAGCGATGGTAGCGGGGACGGTCGCTCCGATGCGGGCGTCGTTGCCCGCGTAGAAGCCATATACCGGAGCGGTGATGGTGGAAACATCCGCGGGGCCAGGCCCGTAGAAGACGAAAGCCGCCGAAAGATCTTTGCGGTGAGTTGCGAAAGCGAAGGACTTGCCTCCCCCCCAGCAGAAGCCGGCCACTGCGATTTTGCCGTTGGCGGCGGGCAGATGCTTGCCGTATTCGGCTGCGGCGTCAAGGTCGGCTGTGACCACGTCCGGGTCGAGGGCGAAGACGGCTTTGATGGTTGCGTCCTGACTTGGGAACTCGCTGGATCCGCCGCCATTGGGACCAAATCCGGTGAGCAGGTCGGGAGCGACGACGATGAATCCTTCGCCGGCCAGTTCGTCGGCCATCTCTTTGGCCCAGTCGCTGAGGCCGAATATCTCGTGGATGAGGACGACAACCGGGGCCTTGGTTTTGATCTCGGGGTAAACGACAAAGGCTTGCACCGTGCGAGTACCGTGCTTGAGGGAAACGTATTCACGGTGGCGCGGCGATTTTTCAAGCCGGGCTTTGGCCCAGTCCTGAGCATGGAGCGAAACAACGGCCGGCAATGCGATCAG
>CAYWMR010000577.1:0-2587 GCA_964458965.1 uncultured Occallatibacter sp.
TCCGGCGCCCTTCAGCAGCCAGGCGTGTTCATCCTGAACCTCTCCCTGAATGCGCCGCTGGCGGAAGGTGGAGTCTTCCTCGGTGGGGGGAATTGATTCGCGGACCGCGAGCGGTGGGCAGAATCCCGTTGCGGCCATTCCCAACGGCTGAAAGACTTCGCGTCGAACCCAGGTCGCCAGGTACTCGCGTGTGCAAACTTCCAGCGCCTTGCCAAGCAGAATGAAGCCCGGATCGGAGTACTCGGCACGCGCGCCCGGTTCAGCTTCGAGGGGCAACTCAAGACAGGCTCGAAACAGTGCGGCAGGGGTCGCGGCCGTGCGAAAGAAATCCACGTAGCCCGGCAACCCTGAATTGTGGGCCAGCAGATGGCGCAACGTCACATGGCGGGCTCGCCCACCCGGAGGACGGCCAACAACAAAACCAGGCAGCAACTCACCGAGAGGCGTTTCGATGTCGAGCAGGCCGCGCTGCCAGAGCAGCATCGCTGCAGACGTGGTAGCCACCACTTTGGTGAGGCTGGCCACGTCGTGAATGGTATCCGGGGTAACAGCGGGCGCGCCTTCGTCGTAGGTAAAGTGCCCCAGAGCATCGTGCAGAACTACCTCGCCTCGCGACAGCACACCAAAGGCGCAGCCTGGAAATGCCCGAGCGGCGATTGCATTGTTCAGCACTCCGTAAACGGCGGCAAACTTGTTAAGCCGGCCGTCGGCCACGCCAATGGGCGGATTGATTTCAGCGTCAGTCATCTGCTATGCATCGTAACGCGAATTGAGGCTCAAATCAGTGGCCGCGCATTCAATTATTGTTGGGCGCCAGCGTTTGGGGCTATCCTTGAGTACCGCTGGTTCGTCTATCTCTTAAAAGGGATGCTACGGAGGAGATCATGCGTCTGCCGTATGGATCACTGACGGCTGTGGTGGCGTTGGGTCTTGTATCCACAGCTTCCGGGCCTGCGTTTGCCCAGTCGTCCACCGCTTCAAATGCTACTGAAAGCGCGCCCGCATTGGTGCCCGGCAATTCGTCACCGGTCCCCGCAGGTCTGGCCGCTCCGCCGGAAAAAAAGATCTACACCGTTCCCGCAGGTACCAAAGTCCTGCTCCAGTTGCGTAGCAGCATCAACACCAAAAGCGCTAAGCCTGGCGACGGCGTTTACCTGTCCTCCACCTTCCCAGTGGTGGTGGGGAACAAGGTGATGATCCCCATGGGAGTCTACGTGCAAGGCACTGTGGATCGCGTTGTGCGCGCGGGACACGTGAAGGGCAAAGCGCAGCTCGATATGCACTTTACATCGATCATTTTTCCCAACGGCACGGTGGTGGAGATTCCAGGCATGGTGAACAACCTGCCCGGCGCCAGCAAGCAGTCGGTGAAAGACGATGGCGAAGGAACCATTGAGCAGGATGCGGATAAGGGGCGAAACGCCGGGGAGGTGGCAAAGATTGCCATCCCAACCGGAGGCACCGTCGGGTCGATAGGCGGGGCGGTCGCGGGGCATCCCATCGCCGGGGGCCTTGAAGGCATCGGTGCTGGTCTTGCCGCTGTTGGCATTGCATCGCTGTTTACCCGCGGCGCAGACGTGAATATCGAGAGCGGATCGCAGGTGGAGATGGTGCTGCAGCGGCCGCTCTTGCTGGAAGATGCGAACCTGAGCGGCAATCCGCCGTCTCTGGTTCCAGCCGCCAACCAGCCCAAACCACTTAGCAAACCAGATCGCGCACGTGTGATATGCCCGCCCGGGGGGCTCGGTTGCGAGTAATCTAGAAGAGAGATGGAAACGGCTCCCCACGATACTACTTCCCAGAATCAGGACCCAGCGGTCGTCAGCGCCACAGCGCCCGGTCTGCCACCGAAGCTCCATACACCACACGCGCAGGCTCCGTCTGCCGGCATCGGTCTATGGATTCGCGACCTTCTTATATCCGCGGTGGCGTCAGTGCTGATTATTACCTTTCTCTATCAGCCGGTTCGTGTGGAGGGCACCAGCATGTTGCCCCGTCTGGAAGATCGCGACCGGCTTTTTATCAACAAATTCGTCTACCGCATATCAGCCATCGATCGCGGCGATGTGGTTGTTTTCCATTACCCGCGGGACCCGGAAAAGAGCTACATCAAACGAGTCATCGCCCTTCCGGGTGACCGCTTGCGCATCGATCGAGGCCAGGTCTGGGTCAACGGAGACCGGCTGACTGAGAGCTATGTTCCCCAGATGTATCGCGACAACCGCTCGTACGCGGAGATTGTGGTTCCCGAGGGCACTTACTTCATGATGGGCGACCACCGCTCCATCTCGTCCGACAGTCGCGAATTCGGCCCCGTCGAGCGTTCCCTCATCTACGGCAAGGCCGTGTTTGTTTACTGGCCGACCAGGGACGCAGGGGTGGTTCGTTAACACCTGTCGAAACTACCGGGAGAAACCACACTCGTGCGAGCGAAAAGCGAGCGTCTGCCCCGCCGCAGGTGGTAGAATCGATTGAATCCACTCCTCGGAGAGGCAATGCAGGCTATCTTAGCGCTCGAAGACGGGCGCATCTTCCGTGGCCTCGGCTATGGGCACCCGGGCGAATGCCGGGGCGAAGTCGTTTTCAA
>CAYWMR010000578.1:0-2579 GCA_964458965.1 uncultured Occallatibacter sp.
AATGGCCGAGGCGATGGGAACGTCGATGCCGCGCAGCTCAGTGAGGGCGTTCATTGCGCCCCGCGTTGAGGTTTCCGGCGACGCCGCTACGGCCAATACCTTCCGTATTTGCGACTCGCTGTTTGCTATCAGGTAATGCACCACGCGTTCGGACTTCCACCGGACGATGTTTTCCAGGTTCGCGAGTGTGAACTCGCCGTTTCGAATGGACTCTCCGGCCTCGAATGCTGCTCGTTCAAGCTGCTTTTCATTTTCGCCGGATTTTTGCCAATACTGCTCAGCCAATTGCTGAAGTTCCGCTTCCGCGGGTTGAAGCTCAAAGTACGCCATGACGTTCCGACTCCCATTCAGAAAAACCTACCCACCTTAGGCCCGGCAAACGCCTTTGTCAATGATGAATCACACACTCGATTCTAGAAAATAAACATCCTGAAAAATATGGACCTCGACTGCATAATGGCATTCTTGATGGTAAAATGGCATTATGAATACCGTCGTTGAAATAGATAAAGCTGGCCGCATCGTTGTCCCCAAAAAACTGCGGGACGAACTGCATCTGACGCCGGGGACGCGGCTCACCGTCGAGCGCTTTGGGGACACAATAGTGCTGGAGCAGGATTTTCCTGAATCCAAGCTGGAATTGAGAGATGGGCTGTTCGTCATGACCGGCGGACCGCGGCTCATTGTCGAGGACGTCAACGCGATGATTGACGATCAGCGTGAGAGACGGATGCGTTATGTCTCCGGTTTGTCCGACGAGCCGTGATGATATTTCTCGACACATCCGTACTGATTGCAGCCAGCGATGCTGAAGACTCCAGGCACGAGCGAAGTTTTTCTCTGCTGGCTTCTGCGACCAGGGAGACGACCGCTTGTGGCGCGCACACGCTGGCGGAGGTATACGCGGTGCTATCGCGCTTGCCGGGCGCGAAGAGACAGCGTCCTGAGTTCGCCGGGCGGTTGGTGGAACAAATCGCCGAAAGAACGTCTGTGGTGCCTTTGACCGTGGAGGAGTATTCCCAAACAATTCGCAAGGCGGCTCAGTCGCTGCTTTCGGGAGGCATCGTCTTCGACGCGCTGTTGCTTGCCTGCGCGCGCAAAGTGAGAGCCGAGCGTATCTATACCTGGAATCTGCGGCATTTCCGGATGGTTGCACCGGATTTGGCGGACCGGATTGTTACACCGTAGGTTCCTTGCCTTAGTGGCCGATAAGCCGAATTGCATCTTACTCAGGATGACAGCGCATTGGCCAGAGTGGAAGTATCTCTAACTTCGGTTGCAAGCCTTCCCAGCCGGTTCTTGTAACTCGCAGTTATAAACTCGCGGAACAGCGGATGCGGCTCCAGCGGTTTGGATTTGAACTCGGGGTGGAACTGGCAGCCCAGGAAATAGGGATGGCCGGGTAACTCGACAATCTCTACGTAAGTGGCATCGGGAGTGGTGCCGCTCAGGCGCAGGCCGCCGCCAGTTAGCAGGGCTTCGTATTCGCGGTTGAACTCGTAGCGATGGCGATGGCGCTCGCTGATTTCCGTAGCCCCGCCGTAAGCCTTCGCGGCCAGCGACTCCTCTTGCAGGATGCAGGTCCACGCCCCGAGCCGCATGGTCCCGCCCATCTCTTCCACGCCGAGCAACTCACGCAGTTTGTAAATGATGCGGTGCTGGCTGGCGGGGTCGAATTCGCTGGAGTTGGCATCCTTTAGACCGCAGACGTTGCGGGCAAACTCGATGCAGGCAGTCTGCATCCCGAGGCAGATTCCGAAGTAGGGCACCTGGTGTTCGCGGGCGTAGCGAATGGCATTCAACATCCCCTCGATGCCCCGCTTGCCAAAGCCGCCGGGGACGAGAATGCCGTCGAATCCGGCTAACTGCGACTCATAACTCCGGTCGTCCGGAGTCTTGGACTCCAATCCCTCTGCTTCGATCCATGTTACTTGGAGTTTCAGGTTCTGAGCTACAGCGCCGTGGGTGAGAGCTTCTTTAAGCGACTTGTAACTGTCTTCATACTCAACGTACTTACCCACGATGGCTATGGAGACGTCGTCTTTGGGGTGGTAGCATCGGTCGACGAGGTCTTTCCACCGGGTCAGGTTGGCCTCCGGCGCTTCCTTGTGAAGGTATTTCAGGATGAGAGCGTCCACGCCTTCCAAAGCAAAGCAGAGCGGCACTTCATAGATGGATGGAACGGTCCGGGCGCCGATCACGGCTCGCTCTTCGACGTTGCAGAACGCAGCAATTTTCTGCTTGATTTCGCGGCTCAGGGCGCGGTCGGAGCGGCAGAGCAGGACGTCGGCCTGAATGCCGATGGAAAGCAATTCTTTGACGGAATGCTGCGTCGGTTTGGTTTTCAGCTCCTGGGCTGCGCCGATCCAGGGCACCAGCGTGAGGTGGACAAACACGGTGTTCTCTCGACCCAGTTCCTGGCGCATCTGGCGGATGGCTTCAAGAAAAGGCAGCGACTCAATATCGCCCACCGTGCCGCCGATTTCAACGATGGTGACGTCGGCTCCGTTGGCGGAGACTTTGCGCATGGCATTCTTGATTTCGTTGGTCACGTGCGGGATGACCTGAACGGTTTTGCC
>CAYWMR010000579.1:0-2563 GCA_964458965.1 uncultured Occallatibacter sp.
GGTGGTGGGCCGCAGCGACATTGTAGGCAAGCCCGCGGCCATGCTGCTGCTGCACCAGAATGCAACAGTGACGATTTGCCACTCGAAGACGCGCGACCTGGGGGCGATTACGCGGCAGGCGGACATTCTGGTGGCCGCTATTGGACGTGCGGGCTTTATTACCGAGGATATGGTGAAACCGGGGGCGACGGTGATCGATGTGGGGATGAACCGCATTACCGATCGAGCCGAGTTCGACCAGCTTTTTGCCGGGAACGCAAAGCGGGAGGCGGCATTTTTGAAGCGCGGTTCGGTGGTGGTGGGGGATGTGCATCCGAAGGCTTTTGAAGTGGCCGGGGCTTATACTCCGGTGCCAGGCGGGGTGGGTCCACTGACCATTGCCATGCTGATGGCCAACACGGTGAGGGCGGCGAAGATGCGGCGGGGGCTGTGATCTCAAGCCAGGAGGCGGAATGACCAGCGAGAGCGTCCTAGTGCGGAATTCCGTTGAGAATCGGATCGTTCTGGTTCGCGGCCAGAAGGTCCTTCTCGACTCCGACCTGGCAGCGCTGTATGGCGTGGAGGTTCGGGCGCTCATTCAGGCGGTCAAGCGGAACAAAAAGCGCTTTCCTTCGGATTTTTTCTTTCAGCTCACAGCGGAAGAGAACGAGGCTTTGAGATCACAAACTGTGATCTCAAAGAGCAGCCGCGGCGGCCGCCGCTACGCGCCCTATGCCTTTACCGAGCACGGAGCCATCATGGCCGCCAGCGTACTCAACTCCCCGCGTGCGGTGGAGATGAGCATCTACGTGGTTCGCGCCTTCGTGCGCCAGCGCGAGACGCTCGCCACCCACAAGGCGCTCGCTGCCAAACTTGCCGAGTTAGAACAACGGCTGGAATCAACCGATCACAATATTGTCGAGATCGTCAAGGCGATCCACATGCTCGCGATGCCGCCGGAGAAACCCGTCCGGCAGATCGGCTTTAGCACAGATGCGGTCTCCGAGCCGAAGAAGTTGGCGTCCAACACGGTGCGGGCGGCGAAGATGCGGCGGGGGCTGTAGAAGATGCTAAGAGTAGGCCTCACCGGCGGTCTCGGGAGCGGCAAGAGCACCGTTGCGGGCTTTTTGCGTGGGCTGGGCGCACAGGTGATTGAGGCCGACGAACTGGGCCGGGCGCTGATGGAGCCGGGGCAGCTTGTTTATTCCGAGATTGTGAAAGCGTTCGGGCCTGTTGTTGTGGGCGAGGACGGCAGGCTGAACCGCGCGCGGCTGGCCGAGCTTGCATTCCGGGGCGGACGGCTGAATGAGCTGAACGCCATTGTGCATCCGGCGGTGATCGAGGCACAGCGGCTGTGGATGGACTCGGTTTTTGCGCGGGATGCGGCGGCCGTGGCGGTGGTGGAGTCGGCATTGATTTTTGAAGTGCAGCGCGATGCCCGCGCGCGCGGCGAAAAGGAAAGCGTGCTGGCCGACTGGCGCAGGCGCATTGACCGCGTGGTGGTGATTACCGCGCCCGACGAGTTGAAAATTGCGCGGTACGTGGCTCGGGTAAGCCTGGGCGGCGCGGATCCCCAGGCTGCGGAAGCCGATGCGCGGGTTCGGCTGGCGCACCAGATTCCAGACGCGGAGAAGGCTGGCCGCGCCGATTTTGTGCTCGACAACTCCGGCGATGAGGCGGCTCTGCTGGCGCAAGTTGAGGCGCTTTGGGGGAAGCTGAAGGCCGAGAGCAACAAATTCCAGCAAAGCTTGTCTTTAGAATAAGAAGAGACCGCCGCTTCCCCGGTTGGAACTTTGGCGCGGCAGGCCCGTATCTGTTTGAGGAAGGTTGTTCGAATTCTAGCTATGAAGCATCTTCGCCCGTTTCTTCTGGTTATCGTGCTGGTGGGTGGATTCTGGTTCCTCACCACGCATCTGCCTGCTCGCGGCAGCAAGGTCTCGTTTTTCCCGGTGCGTGGCGGCGGCTCTGCGCTGGAGCTTACCGAGGCTGAGGCCGCGCCCGCCTACGACGCCGAGGAGCAGAACAATATTGCCGTCTACAAACGAGTACTGCCGTCGGTGGTCAACATCACTTCCAAGGCCCTGGTTTTCAACTTCTTTTACGGCACGGTGCCGCAGGAGGGGCAGGGCTCCGGGTTCGTACTCGACCGATCCGGGCACGTGCTGACCAATTTCCACGTGGTCGCCGGCGCAAATCGCGGCGTGAGGGTGATGCTGAGCAACAAGAAAAGCTACGAAGCGCGGGTGGTGGGCACTGACAGGGTTCACGACCTGGCGCTGCTGCAGATTGACGCCCCGAACCTGGAGCCGGTGATCCTGGCGGATTCCAGCGGGCTGGCCGTGGGGCAAAAAGTCTACGCCATCGGCAACCCCTTCGGTCTGAGCGGCACCATGACGCGCGGCATCATCAGCTCCATCCGCACCATGCCTTCTGAGCGGGGATCGGAAGCCGCGCCCATTGAAAACGCGATCCAGACCGACGCGGCCATCAATCCCGGCAACTCGGGCGGGCCGCTGCTCAACTCGCGGGGCGAAGTGATCGGCATCAACACCATGATCGCTTCCAACGGCGCCGATCAGAGCTC